>JBDLRP010000022.1:0-26942 GCA_039799905.1 Pseudomonadota bacterium
GCGCGCACTTCTTCATAGGGACTGCCGGCGCGGGTCCGTTTGTAGACAACAATGTCGTCATCACGGATGGCCTCTGTCCAGCCCGCCGGAGCGGACGCGGTTGAAATTGCCTTTGCCGCTGCCGGCGTTGTTTCCGCTGCCGGCGTTGTTTCCGCTGCCGGCGTTGTCAGCGGTGTTGGCGAAGCTGATACCACTTGGGTGTGCAAAGTAAATTGCAGCACCACAGCAAGAACCGCGGAAGATTTTACGCGCACGACTGACACCGATCAGGTTCCCTGAACTTTCGCCCACGTGTCACGCAAGGTGATGATGCGGTTGAAGACAGCCTTGCCGGACTGACTACTGTCTTTGTCCAGACTAAAATATCCGACCCGTTCAAACTGATAACGGCTCATCGGAGCCACCGACTTCAGCGCGGACTCAACGTAACAGGTGTCGGCAATTTCAAGGCTCTGCGGATTGAGTTTGGCTTTCCAGTCATCGATGTCGGCAGGGTTTGGCACAGTAAACAAACGGTCGTAGAGCCGTGCCGTCGCGACGAAAGAGTGCTTGGCACTGACCCAGTGGATGGTTCCTTTGACCTTGCGGTTCGAACCCGCCATTCCCGTGCGCGTTTCCGGATCGAGAGTGCAATGCAGTGCAGTAACCTGACCTGCGGCATTCTTGATCACCTCTTCACATTTGATAATGCCGACATGACGGAGTCGCACCTCGCCTCCGACAACAAGTCGATGGAAGCCCTTTGGAGGCACCTCCATGAAATCGTCCTGTTCGATATAAACTTCCCGCGAGAAACCAACTTTGCGTGACCCCATCTCGGGTTTTTTGGGATGCCAAGCGCAGTCAATCCATTCCTCATGGTTTTCTGGAATGTTGGTGAGGACTACTTTTAGTGGCCGAACAACCGCCATGGCGCGCGCGCAGTTTTCGTCCAAATCCTCGCGCACGGTTGTTTCAAACAAACCAATCTCGATGGTGGTGTTCTTTTTGGTGACACCCACGCGCTCGGCGAAGTTGCGGATGGCTTCGGGCGTGATGCCGCGCCGGCGGATACCGGAAATCGTCGGCATGCGCGGATCGTCCCAACCATCGACATGCTTGCCCTCAACCAACTCCAGCAGGCGGCGCTTGCTCATCATTGTGAACTCGAGATTCAAGCGCGCGAATTCAATCTGCTGCGGATGACAGGGTGTCTTGAGTGTCTCAAGAATCCAGTCGTAGAGCGGACGGTGGTCTTCAAATTCAAGCGTACAGATCGAATGAGTGATGCCTTCAATCATATCTGACAAACAATGCGCGTAATCGTACATCGGATAAATGCACCATTGATCTTTGGTGCGCTGGTGATGCGCGCGGCGAATACGGTAGATGACCGGATCCCGCAAATTGATATTTGAAGAATTCATATCAATTTTGAGCCGGAGGGTTTTGCTGTTGTCGGGATACTCGCCGTTCTTCATGGCGGCGAACAATTTGAGGTTCTCTTCTACGCTGCGGCTGCGGTATGGACTTTCCTTGCCAGACTGAGTCAGTGTGCCACGGTATTCGCGCATTTGTTCAGCGCTGAGCTCACAAACGTATGCCTTGCCGAGCTTAATCAGCTCAACCGCGAAATCGTGCAGTTGCTGAAAGTAGTCGGAGGCGTGAAAGAATTTTTCCTTCCAGTCGAAGCCCAGCCAGCGGACATCCGCCATGATGGCATCAACATATTCCTGCTCTTCTTTGGTCGGGTTGGTATCATCCATGCGCAGATGACAGATGCCCGCGTAGTCGCGCGCCAGACCAAAATTCAAACAAATCGACTTTGCATGGCCCAGGTGCAGGTAGCCATTGGGTTCAGGCGGAAAGCGCGTCACGACGCGCCCCTGATTTTTGCCTTTGGCGCGATCCTCATCAATGATCTGGCGGATAAAATTGGAAGGCTTGGCTGTATCAGTAGTTTCTGTGGTCATAGTGCCTGCTTAATTATTATGCAAAGGAATTTTGTTCCGCAAACGCGGTGCATGCGTGTCAATATCTGGTAGTCTTCAGCACCGATCAAGTCACAGGTGTCTGTTTTTCGTAAAGAGAACAGAAATGGTTTTCAGGAGTCACCTCACAGAATGAGTGTCACTTTAATTCTGCTGGCTGTCGTTCCGCTCATTGCCTTTGCCATCGCCGACGCAGTGGCCGGACTCAAGACTGGAGTCTTCACTGCCATCACCCTCTCATTGCTTTTATTTGCAGCGAACTGGTATCTATTGGGCTTCTTTGACCCGACAAGTCTTATTGAACCGGTGTTTTTCATTATCCTCGGATTCGCGTCGCTGCGCGTAAAAAACAGCCTTTATTTTAAGTTTCAGCCCGTCGTTGTGAATGTACTGACTGCGCTGCTCCTTGCGGGCTTTCAGATTGCCGGTCAACCCTTGTTGGTCAAATGGGCTCCTGCCATGGATAAGGTTATGCCACCCGAAATGCAGGGGGTCCTTCTGAATCCTCAAGTTCAGGTCAAACTCTCACAGATTTCCCATGTGTTGATATACGTTCTGCTCGTGCATGCGCTTTGGGTGGGATACGTCGCGCTCAAAAAAAGCAACTGGGCTTGGGTCACGGCGCGCCTGTTGGGCTATCCGCTGCTACTGGGAGCTGTGGTTTTGGTGATGCTCATACCCTAGTCTTGCGGTTTGGCCGCCATCGGCTATTCTGCGCGGCACTGTTTTGCGGAGAAACTCATGGAAATTCAGACAACCCCGATCGCCGGGCTGCTCATCTTCAAGCCAAAAATCTTTGGTGATGCGCGCGGCTTTTTTCTCGAAACTTATAACCAGCAACGCTATCGGGACGCCGGATTGTCTGAGACTTTCGTGCAGGACAATTTATCATTCTCGCAGCGCGGTGTCCTGCGCGGACTTCATTTTCAGAAACCCCACACACAGGGAAAACTCGTCAGTGTCGTGCAGGGACAGGTTTGGGATGTGGCCGTTGACTTGCGCAAAAACTCACCGACATTTGGCCGGTGGTACGGGCTTTATTTAGACGCTGAAAGCAAGACTCAGTTCTATGTACCTGCAGGTTTTGCGCATGGCTTTGTGGTCACGAGCGAAACAGCGCTCTTCAGCTACAAGTGCACCGACACCTACCACCCTGAGTGTGAGTCGTCGCTCTTGTGGAACGACCCTGAAGTCGGAATCCGCTGGCCTGACCTTGAAGGCCACGGCAGTCCTCAACTCTCGGTCAAGGACGCACAGGCGCCAAGGCTGCGCGACATTCCAACCGACAGGTTGTTTTGAAGTTCAGGGAATTCATTCTTCCACGGCTACCTGACTCTTGGTCCGCAAACGCAGCACCAACTGCTGCGCCTGAGCTGTGAACAGAGCATGCGGGGCACGCAATTCGGCGACTTGCTGCTTTATTCGGGAGTTATTGCGGACCACCATTTGCTCCATGTTGCGCGGAATAGACCTGCGCAGGTCTGCCCAGATCAGATCGCAGGCCTCGGTGTTTTTGATCTTCAAAACAGCTTGCGCAAATGGAACGAAATTTTTCACCGCCTGCTCAGACTGACCGACAATCGAGTTGGAGAGCGAGTTAAAATTTTTCTGCATTTTACTATACTCGCGCAAACTCTTTTCAAACTGTGCAAGATTCTGATTCGCACGCGGTCCGGACGGCTGCTGATTGAGAAGTTTACCGAGCCTGATGAGCTCCTGCTGCAACTGGGCCATCTTTTGTGATTCAGCGTTCAATTGCGCTTCGTCTTTGACCGAGCGCGCAGGTCCGGCATGCCCCGCCAAACCGAGTTGATCCAAACGCGCCAACTCCGGCGCAATGATCTCTTCGATGTCCTTTCGGCAGGATTTTTTGTCTGAATCGATTTTCTCCATCTTTAGTATGTAGGCGGAGCGCAGAGTGGCGCCCTCGTCGGCAGAACCCATCACTCTATCACCGCGTGCCCACGCCGTCTGAGGAACCAAGCCGGTCAACACAGCCGAGACTCCAAGAACCAAACGAACTGGGCGATTTTGCAGAACCATGGCGTCCTCCCGAATGCTACGAACACGACGTGTCCACTGGTTCAACGAAAAGCAAATCGGATGCCAGCGCGAGGGAACCTGAACATTGCTGATTTGATGGGCTAAAAACAGATCCAGCAATTCAAACGGATCGATATTGGGCAAAAATCAGTGGCAAATGTCGAAGGAATAGACATTTTAGTTGAACAGTCAAAATACCAACTCCGAAAGATTTACCTGTCTCCAGCCTCGCTGCATCTTGGTTGACGAGCCAACCGAAGAACACAGTCCGTCATTGGAGGTTCCGCATGTCCGTTTCGACCCGTCTGTTATCCGCATCGCTTCTTGCCGTTTCGCTGAACGCCCAGGCGTCGATTCTCCCTCCCAATGACCTTCATCTCGAAGACAACCTCGAGATGATTGCAAACATGACTGAGCAAGAATTCAAAGACATCATCGAAGGCATCGTCGGCAAATACCGTGAACCCGCCGCCAAACAAGGTGCAAACCTGAAGGTGAATGCGATGTGGACGAATGCAACGGTCAACGCTTCAGCGCAACAGATGGGCAACAGCTGGATCATTAATATGTACGGCGGACTCGCCCGTCGTGACGAAGTGACACCCGACGGATTCGCAATGGTCGTCTGCCATGAACTGGGTCACCATTTTGCCGGTTTCTCTTTCAAAGGTAACACATGGGCCGCCAACGAAGGACAGTCCGACTACTTCGCGACCCACGCTTGTGCACGCCGTGCCTGGGGCGAGCAAAAAGATATCAACGCACAGTTCCGCGCAACGGTCGGTGAATTCGAAAAATCCCGCTGCGACGAGGCCTACACAGAACAAGCAGACCGCGACCTGTGCTACCGCACCACTGCTGCAGGAAAGTCGCTCGCACTTTTGCTCTCCAAGCTGGGCAACAGCGCGGAGCCGAGTTTTGAGACTCCCGATGCCAAAAAAGTTTCGCGCACCAATGATAATCACCCTGCAGCACAGTGCCGCCTCGACACCTATTTTCAAGCGGCTCTCTGCGGCAAGCCGTTTGATGCGATGCTGATTCCAGGCAAAAAAGTCAGCGGAGGCCGCAACAGCCTCGCTGCTGAAAAGGAATCGGCAAGTTATACCTGCACGGAACTTGACGGAAAGTCATTTGGCCTGCGTCCGACATGCTGGCACCGGTCACGTTTGACGTTGAAAAACTAATCGAAGTCGCGGACACTTGTAGACAAGGAACCGTCGCAGGCGGAATTTCCGCTGCGATGGTTTTTTTTATGAGGTGAACCGGATGCGAGCCCTGCTCTTCTTACCTGATTTCCCAAAAGCAAATAAGAATGATTTGAATGTCGTGATCCGCTCGTCGGGAATTTCTTTGGTGGAATGCGACACCGAGGAAGAAGTTTTCAATCGGATGAACGAACCCGGCATTTCGCTGCGCCGGAGCCTGTTGATCACCGACGAGACACACAACGATCTGGTTGAAAAATTCAGCCAGACTTATCCCAACTGCCTCATCATTCTTACGATCAGATCATCCATCGGCGATTTGCCCACAAACCTGCGCGATTGCCTGCCGGTGCAATGCTTCGTCGCGTCAAACAACAACGAATTCGAGCCACGTGACCTGCAGACAATCATCCGAAAATTCCAGACCTGCGATGTTTTTGGTTTAGAAAAGTACATCAAGGGATCTTGCGAGATCTTCCGGCAGGACATTGCCAATCATCAAGACAAACTGAACACCATCCAACGGGTCGGCGATTTTGTCAGTTACCTTGGCGGCAACATCGAAAACAACCGTTTTCATGAGTACTCACGGCGCATCTCGGAAATGATGGACGAGCTGATCTTGAATGCCGTCTTCGACGCCAATCACCGCTACAAGGGCCAGCCGCACCGAACCGACTTCAATCTTGATTTGACGGATCTCGTGACCGTCCGCTGGGCTTTTGACGGCGAACAGTTTGGGCTTTCCGTGACTGACAGATTCGGACGCCTTAAAAAAGAGACCATCCTTCGTTATCTGGATACGACCTTGGACTTGGGCGACGTTGAAGGCCGCAAGAGCGGCGGACTTGGAATCAAGTTTGTATTTGAGCGTCTGCACCAATTTGTCGTCAATGTGCATTCGGACCTGATGACTGAAGTCATCTGTCTGTTGAGATTCGAACGCCGGCTCAAGGATTTCGACGCCCGCCCGCGATCCTTTCACTACTTCTCAATCTGAATGCTTTTTACGGGATGGGCTCAATCACAGGCTTGAGTCCGTCCTCTGAGTTGGATCTCGGTTTGGTGAGATTTTTGCATTTGCATTTATCGTTACATTCCATCTTATAAAAAACGATGTTGTCGGGCTCGCGGAAAAACGCGGGCGCACGATCATCTGCTTTGGGAACTTCAGATGGGCCGCGCAGATTGCTGCTGTCAGGGGCCGGACTCTCGACCACCTCCGTACGGTCGCCGATTTTGTAGGTGAAATTGAGGATCACCCACCCTTCAGCTTCGTTGTAAACGGTAAAGTAACCTCGTGCATATCCTGCGCACTGCGCGTCTGCTTCCAGCGTTTTTCGGCACGCCGGATCAATCTTGACTGAGCACCAGACGGCCTCGGGAACGACGTAACTGAGACGACGCCCATTGGCCGATGAAAAAGGCGCGAATTCCGCAGACACCGAGCTTCTCGCCGGCACAACCACATTGCCTTTTTCCTTGCCCTGTCGCTTGAGGACAAACTTCTCGGCACCGCGCTTGAGACGAGCCTGATTGACGAGAATTTCGATTGGTGTGGCGGTCAGATTCTCAAATTTTGCACTCACCGATTCGCAGCGGGCGCCGCAATTGTGGTCAATTTCAACCTTAAGCTGCCCGTCACCAAACGAGGTTCCTGCCTGCGGCAGAGTTGACCCCGAAGAGCGAACGCCAGAGGAAAGACAGGCAGGCAAGCACGAGACCGAAAAAAGTAACAAAAAAATCTGGAGAGAATGGCGCGCATTCAAACGCATGATAATAGACTCCTCGCGGCAAACTGCAGAATCTGCCGCCCTTCATGGTGACACAGAGCGCACGTGCGATGCAATCGACGGGAACGCGAGCTCTTGACGCTCATGCAGCGAGACTGTTCAATCGAAATGGGTCCTACACGGCGGGAGACGCAGCATGCAGGTTCAATGCAAAGAAACTTCAGACGGTTTACTTGTCACGCTCGACGGTCAGCTGGATGATACGTCAGCCAGCAGTCTACCCTCGCGTCTTTCCACTCTCTGCGAAGGTAAAAAACAAGGCAACATCCTGATTGACCTCGCCGCCTGCCACGTGGACAGCAGCCTCGGCTATGGTGCGCTGGTCGCATTCCGACTGTCACCTGCAGTATTGGGCAAACAAGTGTCTATCTGCAATGCCCTGCCCGATGTTGCCTCTGGCATGCGGGCCCTGCGGTTCGAAAAACTTTTCAAACTCATTTGAACGGGGCTCACCCGTGAACAAAAACACTGATCCGCGCAAACGCGCACTTTCGCTTCTCAGAACTCTGGGGAGCACAGCAGTACGCGCTGGCGGCGAGAAATTAAAAAGAACTCTGACCGGCACTCCGGCGGAATCGATTCTGGAAAGTGCAGCGGCATTGCGCCTTGCACAGGGGTTGGATGAACTCAAAGGCGCTGCCATGAAAATGGGCCAGATGCTCAGTCTGGCTGATGACAGTGTGATACCAAAAGCATGGCGCGACGCGCTGTCACGCCTGCAGTCCGCTGCAAGTCCGCGTCCGTGGCATGAAATCAAACCAGTTATTGAAGAGGCCCTTGACGGACGTTGGCCGTTTGCCGAAATCGATGAAATGGCTATTCATGCGGCGAGCATTGGTCAGGTGCACACCGCACGCCTCAAAGACGGTCTCAAAGTAGCAGTTAAAATACGTTATCCCGGCCTAGAAAACAGCGTACGTTCCGACCTTGAAAATATCCGCCGCGTGCTGCTGCTGGCCAACGTTCTGCCGGCGAAAGCAAACTACGATGACATTTTTTCACGGGTGGAATCGATTTTTCTTCAAGAGCTCAATTTTGAGCAGGAGAAAAAATATTACCAGATCTACAAGAGTAAATTTGCAGACTCACGCGACATCGTTATTCCGACAATCATCGATGAATTCTCGAATGAGAATATTCTCGTCAGCGAGTGGATCAACGGCTTGAGCCTGAAGGAATGGATGACGCAACACTCAGCGCCAAATGTGAGTAGCGAACACGAGGTCACGCGTGACCGCATCGGACGCGTCATGCTCGACCTATTGTTTTTTGAAATCTTTGAAAACGGATTTATCCAGACTGATCCCAATCCTGCCAATTTTCTCGTTACGCCGGATGGACGACTTTGTCTGTTGGACTTTGGTGCCACAGAAGAACTGAGCTCTGTGCTGATTGCGAACTACAGGGCTTTGTCCGAGGCCTGCCTGTTTGGGACAAAGGCGGATGTTCTCAATGTCGCCCGACAGATGCAGCTCATCATCGACACCGACAATGCCGCTGCCTGTGATGCGTTCGTCCAGATGATGGCAGTCACCTGCGAACCTTTCGTACATAATTATTTCTCTTGGAAAGAGTGTTTTCTTACGCGCAAACTCAAAGACAAAATCCTCGATTTTGCAAAGGCGACACTGCTGCGGCCGCCGCCGGCCGAACTGATGTTTCTCAACCGGCGGATTCTCGGCACGCAAATGATCATGGAAAACCTCGGACCGACAGTGCGTGCACGCGAGGTTATTCTCAGTCGTTTGGGAGTGAACAAATAAAACTCGGCTGACGGAACCCCGCTGCAGCCGCGGAAAACATCAGACAGCAATTCCTGTTTCGCGCAGAACGTCGTTCAGACTCACTTTTGCGTCGGTGCGCTCATTGCGCCACGCAATTATATAGGAGCACTGCAGGTGCACGTCACCGCCGGGGAAAGACTTCAGACGAGTGCCTGGCGCGACAACAGCATTGGGCGGAATGTATCCGCGATACTCAACGCGTTCAGGTGAAGTGACGTCGAAAATGGGCGTTGTTGCAGTAATGCAGACGTTTGCTCCCAGAACAGCTCCTGCACTGACAACAGCACCTTCCACCACAATCGCACGGCTGCCGATGAATGCGTTGTCACCGACAATCACAGGACGCGCGTTGGCAGGTTCAAGGACACCGCCAATCCCAACTCCACCGGCCAAGTGAACGTTGGCGCCGATCTGCGCACAAGAACCGACGGTGGCCCATGTATCGACCATGGTTCCCGCACCCACATAGGCACCGATATTGACGTAACCCGGCATGATAATCGCACCAGGGGAGACATAAGCACCCTCGCGGATCACTCCCGGCGGAACAACACGCACGCGCATTTCAGCATGATCGGAGCGGGTGTCGAGTTTGTCATGGAAGACCAGCGTGTCGCCATGAATGCGCCCTTGGGAAGCGGATTGCTCCCCTGCATAGGCTGCAACACCTGTCGACATTCTGGGTGAACGCCAGCGCAGGGTCAGTAAAACAGCCTGCTTGACCCACGCATGAACATCCCAAGCGCGCAAATCGCCAGTCATCGGCGCAAGCGTATGGGTCGCCTCAGTTCCGAGCGGAGTGACAACACGCAACACGCCGTGTTCAAGGGCGCGCAGAATTCCCACCAGCACCTGCTGGGTCTTGGGGTTCTTGAGCTGCTCAGGATCATTCCAAGCGGCTGCGACTGTTTGCTTCCATTCGTTGAGTTTTTCGGGTGAGATTGCCTGTGTCATGCGGAGTCATCCTCTCTTGAGCGCGCCGGTGCTGATGGCGTTCTGCCACAGGCCGACACATTGCTCAATCTTGGCCGCCTCGGGAACCAAAGCCAAGCGAAACCATTGTTTGGAACTGTCACCCAGAGCATCTCCGGGAGTCGCAACGATGCCCGTGGATGCAGCAAGAGCTTCGCAATACTCCTCACCCGTCGCAAATCCTTCGGGAGCCTTGATCCACACGTAAAAAGTCGCTGTCGAAGGCAGGACAGTGAAGCCGTTGTTGAGCAAAAATGTTTCGACGATACGCCGCTTGTTGGCGAAAATCTGGTTGCGCTCAGCCACGTGGCGATCGTCGCCCCACGCCGCAATCGCAGCGCGCTGAACGAACTCCGGCGTACCGACACCGACGTTGGGGCGATACTTGGCAAAAGCAGAAATTAAACGCGCATCCCCGGCGACAAAGCCGGAGCGGTAACCAGTCATTCCGGAACGCTTGCTCAGACTGAAGAACGCCAGCAGGTTACGGTATGCATTTTCAGACGCGACCTCCAGCAGCGACACCGGCTTCTCCGTATTCGGAAAATACATGTCGACGTAACATTCATCCGAGAGCAGCACGATGTCGTTCTCGACGGCCCATTTGTAAATGCGCAGTGCATCGGCGCGCGGCAGAAGAGCACCGGTCGGATTGTGCGGATACGAGATCCACACAGCAGCCATCTGTGGAAGGACGTCTTTGGGAATACTCAACGGATCGAAAACATAATTTTTCGCGGGATCGAGGGTGTACTGATACGGCACACCACCAGAAAGCAATGTTGAGTTGCGGTAAACTGGAAAACCGGGATCGGGAAATGCCACCATCCGCCGTGCGCTGCCGCTGTTGAGCAGGACGTGCGGAATATGAAAGATTGCTTCCTTGCTGCCGTTGCTGGAAATGACCTGCGTGGCCGGGTCGATGCTTGCGTTCAGACGGTGCTTGCACCAATGCGCACACGCCATGCGAAAATCAAGCGAACCCTGCGACAACGGATACTGACTGACTTTCGGGATGTGTTCCGCGAGTGCCTTGCGGATGAACTCCGGAGTTTCCTCCTGAGGATCTCCAATACCGAAATCAAAAATCTCGCGGCCGGCTCCGCGCAAACGGGCTTTGCGATCGTCATTTCTAAGGAGCGAATATTTTGGGAGCAAATCAAGCCAAGAATTCGATGGCAGTGAAGACACGTTGAGCACTCCTGTTCAGAGATGCACGGCCGACTGGCCGGCAAATGCCGTGCGCAAGACTTGCCCCAGTGCGGTCGTATCCGCAAGCATCTCGGCTCTTGTCAGGGCATCCAAAGCCGCGGAGCGATCGTCGCGGACGAGATGCAGTAATGCATTAAAAACATGCAGCTCAACAAAACGTGGGTCGTGTCTGCGTGCGTTTTCAATCTCAAGGATCGCCTTATCAACCATCTGCTGTGCCAAAAAGGTGCGCGCCATTTGCAAACGTCCGCGCGCGTGGTCGTAGTAGCGGCACGCCTCTTCGGCCGCTTCTTGAGCACGCTGCAAAAGACCAAGTTCGAGCAGCGAATCACTCAATTCGAGGTATTTTTCAGCGGCCGCACGACCCACCGCGACACCCAACTGCACAGGCAGCTGCCCCAAAGGTGGAGTGGGCGCACCGTGAGCGCCCATCGAGCCCGCCTGCGACGGTGTCGAGCTGTCGAGCACGCGCGCGGCATCGAAGCGAACCGTGGCCTCGTCATAAAATCCCAAATCAGAAAGCACGATGGCGCCGTTGAGCAATGGCTCCAAAAAATGTGGATCGGCACACACGGCGCGGTCGAAAGCGGCCAGCGCGTCCGAGTATTGCCCCTGAGCCATGTACAAAAGCCCGAGCCTGTTGAGCCACCGCGCGTCGTCCGGAGAATCTGCCAATGATTCGACCACCAGCTGTTCGGCTCCTTCAAAATCGCCTGAGCCATAAGCGACCGTGAATTCCTGCACTCTCATGTCCATGGTTGTGCCCCCGTAAAATGCCCGTCAACAACGTAACGCACATGTCTGCACATCGCCATCCGGCGCCCCTGACAGGCGTGATAACCTTGACTCGGCTCAGTGCCATCCTTTCACTTTTTTGATTGAGGTTGTGATGAAACTTCTTGCTCTTGTGACCAGCTTTGCGCTGGCGGCAACAATTTCCGGCTGCGGTAAAAAAGACGCTGTCAAGGCCATACAGGATGCGGTGCTCGACCCGACAGGCGACATCACTTCCGATGCGGTTTCTTTGGCCGACGACCAGAGCGACACCCTCGATGAAATTGCATCAGCACTCAACGAAAATGGTTCCGGCGGGGCAGCTTCGGCACTCACCGAGATGATGCTTGCACCCGGCACACCTGTCACAAAAGCAGATGCATTGGGCTCACGCACCTGCACGGCCGATACCACGGCCGGCACCGTTACCGTCGTGCTGACCTACGACAAAGACAAGACACAGAACTCATCGAAAGCCGGCCGCATTGCGGCAGCCAGCAAGGTCACTTCCGAAGTAAAGGGCGAAGGCACCCTGACGCGCCTCTGGACGTTGCCCGCCGCACGTGCGGCCGATGCCAAGTGCACGCCTTCCGCTCACTTCCAATTCAAAGGCAAGGGCGCGAGCGGCGCAAATGTCAACGAAGTGAGCCTGCTTGAAACCGAAGATCGCACACGCTCCATGAGCGTCAGCAAAGCCGGCAAAACACTCACCGGCCGGACTATGAAAACTGCTGGCACACGCAGCGTCACGTTTGATGCGGTCAGCGATGGCTCGGCAACCTACAAAAAAACCATTTCAACCAACGTGACCCGCACGATCACCTTGACAAAGCCCAACGGCGGAACGCTCACCCGTGAAAAGAAAATGTCGATGCCGATACCGCTCGTCGTAAAAGTCACACGCACTACAGAAGGCGAACTGACACAAAAACTGATCACCGAAGGTCAAACCAAGGCTGAGGTGACGGCGGACAGTGTGGAAGTGACAACAACATTCAGCAATGTGAAATATGACTTCACTTCCGCCAACGACAACGCATGCACCCCGGTGTCGGGCACCATCTCCGGTGAAACCAAAAAGGCAGGAACAAAGGTAAAGAGCTACACCATCGACTTCGGCGCAGACTCCGCAAACTTTGCGAGCGGGATCAGCATCAAGGTCGGCGACGCGGATGCAGTGGACTGCCCGAACTGTGTTGTCGCCAAGTGTGACCTGGACTGAGGCATCCTCCTGCCAGCCACGGGGCTTTGCAGGGGTTTGAACGCCGCACGGTTGCTCACCCGCCGAGGGTGCGTTAGCGTGCGGCGTTTGCTTTTCCCCCAAAGGAGTCCCGTATGCGCCAGCTGCTCACCCCAGGCAAAGCCACCTGCATTCTTGGTTCTCAATTCGGCGACGAAGGCAAAGGCAAATTCGTCGACCTGCTGGCACAGGACGCCGACCTCGTCTGCCGTGTTCAAGGCGGAAACAATGCCGGACACACCATCTGGGTCAGCGGCCGCAAAGTTGTCACACATTTGCTTCCATCAGGTGTTCTGCACCCACAATGCGAGGTCGCCATCGGCGCCGGCGTGGTGGTCGACCCGATGGTTCTGCGCGACGAAATTCTCCGCCTGAAAGAACAGGGATTCGATCTGGCTCCTGAACGCGTGCACATCGACTTCCGTGCGACGGCCATTCTTCCGGCGCACAAAGCACAAGACCTCAAGCGTGAATTCGAGCGCAGCCAATCAGGCTCGGCCATCGGCACCACCGGACGCGGCATCGGGCCTGCGTATGCCAGCCGTGCGCACCGCGACGCGCCGCGTCTGGCGGATTGTGTGAGCGCAGGTTTTTTGGAAAACTTTGCACAGAGCGGACATACACTTGCCGAAGGTCTGACTCCCGAAACACTCAGCGAATTCATTCAAGCTTGCCAATTCCTCCGCCCCTATCTCAAAGACGTTGCGATGATCGTCCACAACCGCCTCAACGACGGTGCACGCGTGATGATTGAAGGCGCGCAGGGCGGGCTGCTGGATGTCTCCTATGGAACGTACCCTTACGTCACTTCAAGCAACCTGATTTCCGGCTCCTGCGCGGGCGGAATCGGCATGCCGCCGACACGCATCGCCAACATCATCGGTGTTGCCAAGGCCTACAGCACGCGCGTTGGGCACGGCCCCTTCCCCGGTGAACTCAACGGTTCACTCGAGGAAGCCATCCGCGAGCGCGGGCATGAATTTGGTTCGACAACCGGTCGCTCGCGCCGCATCGGTTGGCTCGATCTTGTGGCATTGCGCTACATGGCCTGTGTCAATGGCTACACCAGTCTTGCGCTTATGAAATCGGATGTTTTGTGCGGGCTCGAGCACGTCGGAATCGTCACAGCATACAAAGACAAGCGCACCGGACAGCTGATGAGCGGCTGGCCAATGACAGCGGTTGCGTGGGAGAGCATTGAACCCGTCGTGGAATTTGAATCCGGCTGGGAACGTGTGATAGGTGTAAAAAATACATTAGACGAATCACTCGAAAGATTCGTTGAACGTATCGAGAATAATCTCGGAATTCCGGTTAGTTATGTCTCAACCGGAGCCGAGCGCCTCGAGGGAGTGTGGCGCAACAACCGCTGAAACGGTGATTGTGATTGTCCTCTCTCAAGGCCGCTGTCGGTGCACAGCCCCCTTGCCATGGAGGACTCTCTGCCGTGTCTCATGCCCGCGCCAATGCTCTTGTTCTTCAGTCCGGTGGTCCCACTGCTGTCATCAATCAAACGCTGGCGGGAATTCTCACCTCAGTGCGTCAGCACTCAAACAAAATCAAAACTGTGTTCGGAGCTTTTCACGGACTGCACGGACTGCTGCACGAAAACCTCCTCGACCTGAGCACGCTGCCCGAACAAATCCTCAATGGCCTTGCACACACTCCCGGCGCTGCGCTCGGTTCTGCGCGCCTGAAACCAAAAATCGAAGACCTCGATCGCTTGTTTGAAGTTTTTGCTGAGCACAACATCCGCTTTGTGTTTTACATCGGCGGCAACGATTCAGCCGAAGCGGCACAGCTCATCCGCAGCGAGGCCAATGCCCGCAAACACGACCTGCAGATTCTTCATGTTCCAAAAACCATCGACAACGACCTCATGGAAACCGACCACTGCCCCGGTTATGGAAGTGTTGCGCGAGTCGCCGCACATGTTCTGCTCGGAGATGATCTCGACAACCGAAGCTTCTACAACGGAATCAAAATCAACATCTGCATGGGGCGTCACGCAGGCTGGATTGCCGCGGCCAGCGCACTCGCGCGCCGCTGTGTCGAAAATGAAGAGCCGGAAAATTGCGGACCGCATCTCATCTACATGCCTGAACACAAGTTTTGTGAAGAGCAGTTCCTCAACGACATTCAAAACACCTACGACCGTCTGGGCCGCGCCACTGTCGTGGTTGCCGAGGGAATCGCGGACCAGTTAAAGAGCTCGCGCTTTGCCGGCGAGAAAGATGAATTCGGCAACGCCCAGTTGTCGGGCTCGGGAAAATTGGGTGACCACCTCGCCAAGATTGTCGACAAACACATTCAGGTCCGTCAGCATCTCGGAAAACTACGCGTCCGTTCCGACACATGGGGTTACCTGCAACGTTCGTTACCCGGCGTAGTCTCGCAGGTCGACCAGCAGGAGGCATTTGAGGTCGGTGTTGCCGCAGTTGATGACATGATGCGCGGCGAAACCGATAAAACCGTTATCATAAAGCGAATTTCCGACGCACCTTACGCAAGCATGCCCGCGCTTGCAGACCTGTCGCTCGTTGCACAAAAAACAAAACTGGTTCCGGCCCACATGATCAATTCTGCGGGCAACGGCGTGACAAATGCATTTTATGAGTACGTTCTGCCGCTGGTCGGAGAGCTGCCCAAAGCGTTCTCATTGGGTGGCGTGGGACGGGTCGGCAAAAAGCTGACCGACTACGTCAGGCACTGAACGCCAAATCTGCGGCAGCTCCCGGCCGTGTGCTCCAGCTGCAATGTTATTGTGCTTGGGTCAAGCGTTGCTGCTGAGACTTCACATGAGGACGTTCGCAGATGCTCACCCGCAAAACACAAGTCGCCGCTTCTTCACAAGCACTCACAGCCGAACCAGCCGGATCGCAAAACAACGTCAGCAAAAAAGAAATTTTCTCGTGGGCGATGTTCGACTTTGCCAACTCGAGCTACACGACGGTGGTCATCACTGCTGTATTCTCGGCATTTTTTGTCGAATACATCGTTCCAAAGGAATCGACCTCACGCGACACCTACTGGACAATCGCTATGAGTGCATCCACGCTGCTCGCACTGATATTGTCGCCGCTTGCAGGTGCCATCTGCGATCTCAGCGGGCGCAAAAAACGCTATCTCGCCTACACAACGGTCATCTGCGCCGTGGCAACCGCGCTGCTGTTTTTTGTCGGACAGGGAAACATCGCCTTGGCCATTCTGCTCATCACCATCAGCAACGCCGCGTTCATGCTCAGCGAAACTTTTTGCGGAAGCTTTTTGCCCGACTTGGCAAACAAGGAAAATATCGGCCTTATCTCGGGAATCGGCTGGGGACTCGGATACTTCGGCGGACTCGCAAGTCTTGCATTGGTGATGTCCATTCTTGGCGAGACCAAAGATTTGGATGCCGCACAGATTGTCGGCAGGCACCAGACCGCGATGGTTGTGACGGGCATTTTCTTTCTGCTGGCGGCTTTGCCGACATTGCTCTTTGTCAAAAACCGCAGCAAGCCGAAGGCGGGTTTCGAGAACGCCTCCACTCTGGCACTGCTTAGCGCCGGACTGGCGCGATTCAAGCAAACCTTCAACACAGCAAAAAAACACAAAACCCTGTTCCGCTTTTTGCTTGCCTTTATGGTTTACATGGCTGGGCTCGATGCTGTTGTTAAGTTTGTCGGAATTTACGCACGCAGTGAATTGAAATTCGAACTTTCCGACATCACCAAAATGTTTCTTATCCTGCAGCTCAGCGCAGCGGCAGGTGCGGTTGGATTTGGTTTTCTTGAATCCAAACTCGGAGCCAAGAAAACCGTCGTTGCCACTCTCGTGTGGTGGATTGTCGGCATCTTAGGAATCTATTTTTTAGGCAGTCTCGCAGGCATCACGGGACAAAGTGAGAAGACTCTGTTCTTTGTGATTTCACTTATCGCCGGCTCGGGTATCGGTGCGACGCAAAGCTCCAGCCGTGCTGTGGTTGGTCTTCTTGCTCCTGCAGAACAAAGCGCAGAACTTTTCGGCTTCTGGGGATTCTTCGCGCGTCTGGGTGCACTGCTCGGCGCAGGTTTCGGCTTGCTTTCGGATGCTGCCGGAAGGCAAAACGCACTTCTTCTGATTGTTGCTTTTTTCGCCATCGGTGGACTGATGTTGTTGCCGCTTAAACTCGAGCGCGAAGAAGCCTGATTCGTCTTGCGATCAACACGCTCGACCCACACGCGAGAGGCAAATTTCAACGACATTCTGGGTTGAATATCGGTTCGCGTTGATGATGATGGTGGAATCCCGCACACCTTCAGGCCATCTGCAAAGCCTCAAAAACGGTACATTTCTGTTATCGCGCCCGAGGCAAGCCAACAAAACTACTGAGATAAATCTGCACATTAAAGATAACGCAATAAGTTTCCGATAATACTAAGAATATTGTCGAGAAATTAGTGAAATTATGAATAAAAAACACAGTTTCGACCGATACCGCATTTTGCCATTGCTGACGATTCTGGCAATCGCAGCGTTGGCCATATTCTTTCTGCCATCCAGCGGGACCCTGATGGCTTCGGGAAATTTCATCGACCTTCCAGAGCCTCATCCCGCGCGACTTGCCGACAGGCTGAGTGTTGTGATGCGCGGTGTGCCTGCTTCGGCGGCAGAGAAAAGAGACATCGAATCGGGTGCGACAAACCTGCCAACTCTGGCCGAGAAGTACCGCAGCGATGAAAAATTCGCAGAACGTCTTGCACAGTATTGGGCACAGACACTGAAGATAACTGGCCCGTTCGACTTCGCCATGTTGGAAGACAGCGGCGGGGCGAGTTTGTTGGCGAATCTCAGACCCAACGACAATCTCAGGACGAGTTCATCGATTATTTTCAGAAAGCCAAACACATGCGCCACATCCGATGAGCCGCGCTTCGAGCTCTTTTATAGGGGTCAGGAATTTCCTGAAGACGTTCAACGAATCCGCCAACGCTGCCAGAGCTTGCCGGCAGGTTCACAAGATCGGCAAACCTGCGACACCGACCTGGAGAGGACAATCAGGCGTGCAGAAATCACCGAGAACTTCAGAGCAGTCCACGACTGCAGCTGCGCTGAGGCTGTGAGTATCAGACCATGGTGGAATCTTAGTTCGACTGTCAAAGTCTGTCCGTCGGCAATCCGCGCATGTGCGCTCGGAGCTAACGGAAAGTGCACGAATAGCGACCCTGCGAATGCCGTGGATGTGTGCGGGCCAAATCTTGCCAAGTGCATGCCGCGCGATTCAAGACTCGAAACAGGAAATATTCCGTCGCAATTGGCTCCGCTTCAACACGATGGCAATCGATTTTTCAACGAGGTCATTTCCGGGCTGACCCTCGAACCGGCAATGCTGATAGCAAAAACAATCCAAGAAAACCGCGACTACCGCGAGGTGCTCACGACGAAGACAACCGTCTTGACGGGCGCCGTGGAAGCATTTCTCAAAAGCGCGCAGGGCGCCATGATCAGCAATCAGACCGCTGGCCGCTACAACAACGGAAACGCGCTGATTGGAAATCAATCGACGCGGAAGTCGTGGCGGCGTGTCGAGCGCGGTGCTGGAAATGCCGGTGTGCTGACGACACCCATGTTCCATCAGGTGACCAATGGTTATCGCGCAAAGGCAAATCGTGCGTACGAGAGCTTCCTGTGCAGAAGATTCATCATTCCACCCGGAGTGATTGACGGCGATCCGGAGGAAACCGATCTGACCAAAAGACAACCGTGCGCCAGTTGCCATGTCGAACTCGAACCATTGGGCAACATGTTCAAGCGCTGGCCCGAAGAAGGAACTAACTTTCTATACTCGGCAAACAATTCGGCTCAAGGAGGATTCAGAATTCAGCCGCAGGGACAGTTCGAAACAGGAATCGACACGGAAGGATTTGCAAACCTGTTTGTCAAAGACGAACGCTTTGCCGAGTGCGCAGTGCAGAGGGCATTTGAATTCGCCATCGGCCGAGAGCCGAGCGAATACGACATCCAGTACTTTTTCCCAAAATGGAAGCAGAAATTCGTTGCTGAAGGTTACAAGGTCTGGCCGATGATGCTCGAAATCATTCAGTCGGTCTATTTCCGCGGAGGTTGGAAATGAAAATCATCTCCGCATCTTTGCTCTGCATCCTGCTTGCGGGCTGCTTCGGCAGGAAGAATGAAAGTGTTGTCTCATTGCCGGACGGCTTTCACAAATCAAGTGACGTATCGTCTACTGTGCGCATTGTTTCGGGCGATGTTCAGAGCGACAGCACGGCCATGAAACGCGCAGCACCAGAGCCCGTCCTTCTCCCGCCGGAGGCACTCAGGGAAGTCTTCAAACCCGTGTTCGGCGAGCAGCCGCGCAAAAACCCGGCACTGTTTTTTTCTGCGGCCGAAAGTGACGACCTCGGCGGCTACCGCATTCTGACCGCGAACAATCCGAGAGCAGGCAGCACACAGGCAAATCCATCGATGATCTGGCTGCGCAACCTGTCTGCCGACTATGTTTTTACCCTGCGACAGTTCGCCGCTGACGCTTGCGAAAAACTCATCGACAGCGAACTGGCGAACGCAAAAAATCCTGACAACAAACTTGTCGAAGGCGAGAGTCCTTCGCAGGTCCGCATCAACACATTCCTCACAACGCTGCTTGGCTATCAGGAAAAAGAAAAACTGCATGCGGGAGTCGACACGTATCATGCGGCCTTCGAAAAAATGCGAACTGCAACGCCACTGCCGCAAAATGATGCCGACAAGGCGGCCCGACTGAAGTCTGCCTACAACCATCTTTGCGCGGCGCTCGTGACAGATGTGCGCGTTTACTACAGATAAGGATACAAACAGATGAGCAAGATAGGACGCCGCGAGCTGCTCAAAAATCTTTGCATCGGAGTTGGTGCCGGAATCTCGTCGCAAGTTTTTTTCGGACAGGTTCAGGCAGCATCAAAAGATCAAAAATTCATCCTCTACATCCATTGTGGATCGTGGGACGGCATTGGTACGGGCCTTCTGCAACCCAACAGCACCAGTCAATGGCCACGCGGCTGTTTCATCAGCGGGCAGGAGCATGAACCCGGCACCCGGACCACAAAAAAACAATACCAGAAGGCCATTAATCAACCGCTTGGCAATCCGTTGGTCGGAAAAATTTCCGCCGCGGGAGGCCACCTCTTCTCGCATTATGCGTCTCCATTGGCTGCAGTCGCGAACAATCTTTTGCACGTCACGTGCACACCCGGTAGCCTCGATCATAACGTTGCCCGCGTGATTCAGCAGACGGGCTCACCATCGGGCCAACCGCATTGGGTCACCGGCCTCGCGCAGGCCCTGCGGACACCCGACCAGTCTACGACCTTTGTCATCAATTCTCAGTTCAGTTCGGCAGCAACCATCGACGTATCGTCACTCACGGCACGAAACCTTGATGGCTTCCGAAATCTATTCCGTGAAACTGTTTTCACCTCGAACGATGTTCCGGCCAGCGCACGTGAAGCGTTTGCCGAAGCCAGCAAAAGCATGTTCGACATTTTTGCGGGGCCGAGTGTTCTTCCGGCGGGCTTTAAAACAACTTTCCAAGGATCAATGAAGACAATCATTCGCGGCATCGAGGGCATCAACGACGATTCGCCGGCAGTTGCCTCGGTGCGAAGAGCGCTGTCAAAGGAAGCCTTGCAAACAAAAATCGGAGAGGTTTTTCAAAACAACGATGCGGAGGGAATTGCGGATGCCGGTCCGGCTGATGCTTTGATGCAGCAGTTGATTCTTGCCGGTGCGCTCATCTCGTCCTCTGCAGCGCAGGGTATGGTCATCCAGATGCCCGGCGAAGACCGTCACTCAGGCGGCGCAGAGATCATCACAAGCCGGATCGCTGGAAATATGTGGACACAACTTGTGATGTTCTGGAACTGGCTCGAAAGTGAAAAGCTGCAGGACAGAGTGACTATTGTGCTGACTCACGAATTCACCCGCACCGCTTGGAACACAAACGCAAACGTCGGTGAAATTGTTCAAAATGGCCAGACGCTGGAAGTCAATGCACCCGGCAGGGATCACCACCCCATCAATGGTCTGTATGTTCTCAACAGCAAGTTGAAATCAGGCCTCCGCTTTGGCGGACTGCGCGACGGTTTTGTTGCCTCTGGAGCGAGTTCGTTGAACGCGTCAGCCAATGCTTCGATTCCGGCACCAACCACTCAACAGGCGCTGGGGACAATCTTTTTCACTCTGTTTGACGAATTGAAACATCCGGGCCAGGCGGATTCAGCCCGCCGCCTGCGCACGATTTGGCCGACCATCGCAGATTCCGACATCATTGCTCCGTTGCGGGAGATCGTATGAGACGGCTCATATTCCTGACTGTCATTCTGAGCGGCTGCAGTTCGAACAACAGCGGCGGCGGTTCGGCAGGTTCTCAGAAGTCAGCTGCTGCAAGTGACTCTGCAACCGAGATTAAACTCAATTGGAGCAAATTTTCGCAAGTTCCGGATGTTTTTACGCCACCAGTGGAACACTTGTCATCAAATGACGGAAGACAACTTTTGCTCATCGACAAAAACAGCAAGAGTTTTCTGATCGACACAGACGAAAAAACGACCAGCCCGCTGAGCCTCTGGGTCAATTTGAAAAAAGATGCCGACACACTGGGAATTTTTCAAACATCGGAATATTCCGCATGGCAACTGCGCAACGATAAATTGCAGTGGATTCGTTGGGAGAGCAATGCTGTTGATCATCAGATTGTTCAAACACAACTGTCAGAGTTGCTGCCGGGTGTCGCAGCGGCAGACATTAGAATCTTTTCGCCCCGCATCGACCAGCTCCTGCTCGTCAGCGGAGAGCGTCGAGTGCTTGTGCAACGCAATGACAGCAAACTCACGGTCAGCCGCATTTCGGGCCTTAAAAGCAGCAACATTTTTTCAACTTCCGCGGCTCATTTTTTTGAGTACGGCAGTAACAAACTATCGCGCCTGCTTGCAGGTTCGCGCCCCAGCTGGGCAGAGCAGAAATTAACACACACCGGCCTGCCGGCGTCTGCCACAGATTTAAAAATGGATGTCTTCGGGACTGCCGAACGTTTGCAGGTGCGGGCACTCGCCATATCCGAAAATACATTTTGGTTGAGCGGAGTTGCCGATGTAGGAAGTGAGAGTAGTTTGAAAATTCCGCAGCCAGCATTGGATGGCGACGCACAATTCAAGAATCTTGTTGAGCCGTTTTTGGTCAAGCACTGTGGCACGTGTCATGAAGGCCGCGCACCGGTTTTTATCCGCAGCGATGCCGGCAAAAAAATCGCACTGCCTGAGGTCGTTGCAGCGGAAAAAGAGAAAATCAAATTCCGCATCACCCTACCCCAAACAGACGGCCGGATTATGCCGCCTTACCCGCCTTATCCTACAACCGGCGATCTGTCGGCAATCGTCAAATGGCTGGAAAAGTAAGATAATTTAAAAACCTGAAATAACGGTTTGTTGCCTGCCGCGATAAGATGTTGGCTGGGTATTTTCCTCGAAATATTCAAGCCAAATGACCGCACGTCCGATACCCCGTGGGCCGCAGGAGGAAGACATGGGGCTGATCCAAGTAGGCACACGACAACTGCGCAGCATGACTATCGCTGCGCTCATAACCGCATCGGTGATGTCGGCCTGCAAAAAGCAACAGACGTCCGATGCCGAAACCGAGTCGTCATCTGGTTCGGGTACCGTTGTCAGTGGCTTTGTGACCCGTGAACATGGTTATCTGGATACGGCAGTCGGACGCAAGCACATGGTCTCGATGGCAGCACGGATTGGCATCAAGCGGCTCTTCGTTGACGTCTGGTCGCGGGGTTGCACGCTGTTCAAATCCAGCGTCATGAAGAGCCACGGCGGGCCCGAAATATGCGCAGAGTCTGAAGGAGATCCGCTCGGCGACCTGATGCGCTATGGAAAACAATACAACATCGAAATCGTTCCTTGGTTCGAATGGGGCAACATCGTTCCGGCCAAATCGGCGCTCTGGAATAAAAACAAGAATCGCGGCTGGAGCGGTTTTGAGGAATCCTTCCACACAGTTCCGTCGATCCGCATCAATCCCTACAAAGGCGACTTCGGTTTGTTCTTTGCCGATCTGCTCAAGGAAGTTGTCTCACGCTATGGAGCCAGAGAAATTCATCTGTGCGACAACTTTGCTCCACACACCAAATACGGATCCGCGACTGCGATCAAAGGGGCACAGGCTTTCACTGCGGCTGCGCTGAAAATCACAGCTCCGGCACGCAATGCGGGAGCGGTATTTTCGCTAAGTTCACAGCGGCGCCTGAATTCATTGCAGACGTTCAGCATCGACTGGTCGCGCTGGCTGCGCAGCGGAGTCGTCAAGTGGGTGTATCCACAGCTCTACCATGTGTCCGAGAGCAAAACGGAGCAGTTCTTGAGCGAAGCGCGCGCAGAAAAAGCGGCCGGAGCCATCGGTGTCGCACTATATACAGGACCAACGACAGCCCGTTGGACTCTTGAAGGTGTCGGCAAGTACGTCAAGTTAGCCCGCACTCTTGGGCTCGAGAGTGCAATCTTCGATTTCAACACACTGTTGGCAGATCAAAAAGCAAGCAACAATACACACGTCCAGAAGATCTCTCAGGCACTCGGCACCCGTATGCGTTACGGCCTGTCAGACGCTACGCAACCGCCGCAGCCGGCGAAACCGCCTCAAGCACCTATTCTGCCACCTCCCGATGAGCAATCTCCGGTGGCTCCCGTACTTCCGCCACCCGATGCTGTGCCGCCAGTTGCCACGCCGGATGCGCAGATAAGCCCGACGCCCAAGACGCGTTTGTGCGAATACATGAAAGTAGTCGGAGCACCGGAGAGCGGAGCACCCGCATATTTGTCGGCCGGCAAAGGCGAGGCTGTCGATTCAGCGTTCAATGAGCAGCTGGCCTATAGACATCTCACGCAAAATAGTTCGGACGGAAGCGAGATGATGTACGTTACCTTGTATTCTGCCGACGGCGGTGCACGCGTGCGCTGGCTTGAAGCAAAGTATCTCGCTGAACGACGCCCTGAAGAACAGATCTGTTCACCTTGAAGCGAACAACGACAAGTCAGGTCTTTTTGTGATTTCCTTCCGTCTGCGCGGGTGGCAAGGCCAAGTCGGCCGTGACGGCAAAAAAGTCATGCAGGTGTGGATAGCGCTCGCGCACCTTAAGAGCCCAGTAAAGCTGTTTCCGCGGCTGTTCATGACGCAAAAAAATCCGCAAAAGGAGCTGCTCGTCGGCACTCAGAATGCTCTTGTGTGATTGCGCCTTCTTGAGCTCGGTATTGGCAAGTGAGCGGATCTTCTTTTCCGCCGACTGGTGCCGCTGACGATAACTCTCCAAATCGACTTGCTCGTTCTGGTGCTTGTGAAATGTGTCCGAGTAATGCATCCATGCGCCCGCCAGCAGCGCGAGCGAAGGAACTTCTTTTCCGAAATGGGAAATCAGCTGCAGCACATGTTCTGTCGGATGCGATTCGGCAAGCAGTCTTGCGTAATCAAACTCGCGCGCGTCATCCAAATCGTGATCCTCGCTCTTCAATTTGATGAACGCGTCGTAAATTCTCTTCGACTCATGTTCCACGCTGCTAGGTACGTCGAAGGATGCCGCGCGGCGTCCGTTCTTTACATTTTCAGTCGCATGGTGCTGACCGCTGCGGCCGCCGGAAATTGGCAACAGACTGACTTTTTCTCCGGATTTGCCGGCGCTGGTCCGTGCAGGAAAAACCAGCGCTTCGTGCGCCGAAAGTCCGTCAGCAGATTGAGCAGATTTGCTTCCCTTGAGCGGTTTCAGTTTTCCGCCCGCGCTGATTTTATCGGTGTCGACGGGGTGCGATCCGTTCGGTACAGGCGGCTGCGGATGCAGTGCGCGCACGTTTTTTGCATCGCCGAGTTTGTGGCGCGCCTTTCGCTCCGGAGACTTAGCCAAGTTTCGCCATTGTGTTGGATCCAAATTCATGCGCAACAGACACGTCGAGCCATTGCGCTCCGTCACGTGAACAATCCCGCTGTCACTGAGTTCGGACACAGCCGCCTTGACCTGCCGTTCACTGACTCCAAGAATCAGCGCGAGCTCGCCAGCGCTGGTAACGACCTCCTCCACTTTTGCGACAAGCCCATTGAGCAAATAGCTGACCAGCGCATATGCGGGTGCCGAGAGGCGTGCCACCGCCAGCAGCTTGAATCCACCGCGCTCTGCAAAACGCTTAAAGTTCAAGGAATTCTCTCCTTTATTATAAAGCGCTCAAACCGAAAAACTCAGTTCCTGAAAATTCAGACCGATCAGGAGAGTATCACAGGTAGGGGTTGACTCATGCTGCACCGCTTTCTGACACTTTCGCAAATTCCAGAACTTCGCACAGAACCCAGCAGTCCCGAGGCCGGTGTGACTGACGTCGAAATTCTTATTCCTGTGGAAGTGTTGTGGCGGATGGAAGAACTTATAAAGGAACTGAAATTTCTGCGGTCCGCCGGATACTCAACCTCCCGAGTGAGCAACAAGCTGATGACGCTGATGAAACCTTACATCGTCAACGAGCGCGACCGCATTGCCATGTCGCGCAGCGGTTCGGCCGCCTGAACCAACTTCAAAAAGCTCTTACTGAAAAAGAAAAGTGATCGCGCCACCCAACTGGAGTCCGGACGTTGAGATGACCTTGCCGTCGTTGGAATGCAAACCAGCAAACAATGACAAAGTCATGTCTTCAACATCGTAGCCGTATCGGATGAGATTCTCGTCATCGCCGTAAATTCGCGTGATTGAAACGTCGAGCGAGCCGCGAATGGTTGAATAGGTTTGCCAAACTGGAGTGGTGCCGCTCGGAGAAATCTCAGATGGCGATCCGTTGCCATTTCCTGCTGTGCTGACCGCAGCAGCTTCCTCACGCATCCGCATTTTGCCCACGACAAACGAGAATCTCGGAGACACCCAAGGATGCTCTCCAACACGCAGGCGATATTCGGCGAGTCCGCCCACACCGTAACCAGAGAGCGATATTTTTGTTTTGTTGGCATCAGCACTGACGCCACTCATGGACACACTTGCAGCTTCGTAGCCGATGCCGACCTCACCGGCCAGATCGAGCAGCCGGAACGACTGTGCGATGAACAAAAACGTTGGCTTCTTGTTTTTGTACGACAAGTCGTAAAGCTCTTTGTCTTGCGATGGACGAATCTGCGCTCCACCGATCATAAGAGTCGTTGAGGCAGAACCTTGCGGGTATTTCAGACCGACAATCTCTTTTTGCTCCTCACCCGCAGGAGTTTCGCTTGCCCGCGCCTCGGAAAATAATACCTGACCCAACAACGACGAGACTTTCTCCTTGCCCTGCAAAGACCAGTCGGACAATCGCGTCAACCATTGCGAGAGCCCAACAAGAGTGCGCCCACTCCATTCAAAAAAAGCATTGAATGCAGGTTTGTATTGAGGGTTTTGTTCGAGCCAATGTGCCCAGCGCGGTGCATGTCGATAATAAACCTGAGTCACACCCAGACGGTCGAGCCAGACATCACGCAAGACTCGCCAATAATGCACAGACAAACTCTTTGTAGAGCCCGAGGCCGCGGTCACGACCATGCAATCGCTCTTCGCCTTGCCCAGATTCGGTGTCTTTTTCGAGCTAGGAAAAACAACATCGAAAGTCTGTGCCTTGATGCAGCGCGAACGGGTCAGCCCGATATTTCCGGCTGAATCGAGCGGATAAACCATCGCGCCATAAGTCTCATTGTTCAATGCGTCGTTCACGGCAAAGCTGGTCCGCCCATCCGAAGAGACACGGACAATATTAAGACAGCCGCGCTTGATGGCGTTGGCGAGTCCATTGGCAGACGGATACTCAGGAGGAACTGCAATATCGTTGGCAGATTTTCCAAAGAAATCATCGCTCACGTCGGTCGCACAGCCCAGCGAACAAGATGAGCTGCCAGCCACTGCTGCATCGAGGCCGCCATAGGAGCAA
>JBDLRP010000023.1:0-17182 GCA_039799905.1 Pseudomonadota bacterium
GTTGGAGTCGGCGAAAAACTCGGACTGCATTTTGACGTGCTCAAAGAAGTCAATCCGCGCATCATCACCTGCAGCGTGACGGGCTTTGGCGAAACAGGCCCCAACCGTGACTGCACAAGCTTTGATATGGTGGCGCAGGCGACGGGCGGAGGTATGACGCTCACAGGCGATGGCGTTCATCCGCTGCGGTCGGGAATTCCGATTGGTGACTTGGGCGGCGGTTTGATGGCGACAATCGGCATTCTTACAGCGCTGCAGGCCCGAGTGCGCAGTGGCAGCGGACAGCATGTGGATATTTCCATGCAAGATGCGCAAGTGAGCCTTTTGAATTACATGGCAACCATGACCGCATTGTCGGGCGAGGCGCCCAAGGCCAATGGCAATGCCCACTTTGTCCATGTTCCATATGATTCATTTCCGACGCGCGACAAGCACATCATCATTGCCATCATTACAAATGAACTGTGGAAAACTTTTATTGAAACCATGGGGCTCGCTGAGCTTGACACTGCCGAGAATGCCGAACAGCCCGGCCGCTGGAAAAACAGAGATATTATCACCCGCGCGCTCAGTGACGCGTTGCGCGAGCGCTCGTGTGAAGAGTGGCTGGCAATTTTGCGTCCGGCCGGAGTGCCCTGTGCGCC
This sequence comes from Pseudomonadota bacterium, assembly GCA_039799905.1. Lineage (GTDB taxonomy): Bacteria > Bdellovibrionota_B > Oligoflexia > Silvanigrellales > Silvanigrellaceae > RFOM01. The sequence continues at coordinate 645 of JBDLRP010000023.1, forward strand.
GGTCAACGACGTTCATGCGGTGCTCAACGATCCGCATCTGCACGCCCGCAACATGATTGTCGACGTTCCGCATGTGAGCGGTCGTAGTGTGCGTCAGGCGGGTAATCCTGTGAAACTTTCTGCGGCAGGTGAAGACACATTCAGCCCACCGCCGAGAGTCGGCGAGCACACGCACGCAGTGCTGACTGATTTACTGGGATATTCCGAGTCTGCGCTGTCTGAACTTCGCAATGCTGGGGTGATTCAATGATTCAAAATGAGCAACACGCGCAGGCGCAGTCCGCCCACTCGGGCGAATTTGATTTTTCATCCGCACCGCTCAGGTACTGGGAAGTCAGTCCGCGCGACGGCCTGCAAAGCGAAAAGCAGATTCTCCCGCTGCAGGTTAAACGCGACCTTATTTTCGGTCTGATGGATGCTGGCGTGAGGCACATTGAAGCGGGTAGCTTCGTCAAGGCGATACCTCAGCTGGCCGATACCGACGCGCTGATTGAGTCGCTTCAAACCCATCCCCTGCGCTCGCAGACAAAACTCACCGGACTCATTTTCAATGAGAAGGGCCTTGAGCGTGCATCAACTGCGGGCGTTGACGGAGTCTGCATTGTTGCGATTCCCTCGGATCAACTGTCGTTAAAAAATTGCGGCGCAGATGCGCGCGAAGGTTTGCGCCGTGCATTGCTCTTGGCAGACGAGGCCAAGGCTCGTGGGCTTTTTGTGCGGGTTGACGTTGCGACCTCGTGGGTGTGTCCATTTGCCGGCGCGATGCCCGAACAGCTCGTGCTCGATTACGTTTCGCAGATTCTTGAAAAACCGAGTGTCGACGAACTCGCGCTCGCTGACACTATCGGTCACGCTCATCCACTGCAGGTGTTGTCGACCTTCTTGAAGCTTGGCAAGCGCTTTGGCACGGAAAGGCTCGCCGGACATTTTCACGACACGCAGGGGCTCGCTTTGGCCAATGTCACTGCAGCGCTCACAGCAGGGGTGAGAATTTTTGATGCCTCGTTGGGTGGACTGGGTGGATGCCCATTTGCCCCCGGTGCTGCCGGAAATCTTGCGACGGAAGACCTCCTTCTCATGGTGCAGAAGTTTACTCCGCCGCAGCTCAGCGATGTATCGCTGCCTTCCTTGTGGAAGGTGATAGGCGACGTCGAGCGCGAAGTGGGTCGCACGTTGGGCGGGCGCAGTGCGCAGTGGTGGAGGAACAGTCAGAAATGACACAGTTCCTGCGAGTTGGTTCTGCGCTTTTGAAAAAAGACAACAGCACCCTCAGTCGCCCGCGCACGCTGCTGGATAAAATTTGGGAAAAGGCCACTGTCGTATCCGAGTGCGCCGATCATCCTGCGGTGATTTTTGTTGACCTTCATGTGTTGCATGAGGTGACTTCGAGTCAGGCCTTCGCAGCATTGCAAAAGCGCGGACTGCCGGTGCTGCACCCTGAGCGGACACTGGCTCTCACAGATCATGCTGTCCCCACGGCATCGCCGGACTCGCGCGGGCGCTGGCCCTTCGCCAGTGAACAAACCCGCCATGCGGTCGAGACCCTGCAACGGAATTCTCAGGCAAACGGCATCAAATGTTTTGCTCTGGATGACGATCGGCAAGGCATCGTTCATGCAGTTGTTCCTGAACTGGGACTCACGTGGCCCGCGACAGTGATTGCCTGTGGCGACAGTCACACCAGCACACAGGGCGCCTATGGTGCTTTAGCGTTTGGAATAGGCAGCAGCGAGGTGGCCGCAGTGCTTGCGACACAGACGCTGTTGATGAAAAAGCCGCGCGCGTTGCGTGTCGAACTGACCGGCAGTCATAAGCCTTTGGGTGTCACGGCAAAAGACATCGCACTGGCAGTGCTGGCTGAAATCGGAGTCGGTGGAGCACAGGGCGGAGTGATTGAGTTTTGCGGCGATGCCATTCCTTTACTCTCGATGGATGAGCGCATGACGCTCTGCAATCAAAGTGTCGAGGCTGGCGCACGCACGGGACTCATCGCGCCCGATGCAATTACGTTTGCAGACCTGCAGCAGCGCACCGGTGTTCCGGTCGGCACGGAGTTTGCAGAGCTCTGCGCACAGTGGAGCGCATTCAAATCCGATGAAGGCGCTGTCTATGAAAGAACTTGGACCATCAACATCGAAAAATTATCGCCCCGTGCGACATATGGAACTCTTCCTGCGCTGTCGCTGGCTCTGGACGAAAATATTCCCGCGCATCCGCCTGCAGGTTGTGATGAACAGCAGTGGCGTGCCGGACTCGAATACATGGCCATGGAGGCGGGCAAGCCGTTGCGCGGAACGCGCGTTCAGCATGTGTTTATAGGCAGCTGCACGAATGGCCGGCTGAGTGATTTGCGATTGGCGGCAGAACTCTTGCGCGGCAAGAAGATTTCGCCCGACGTCAAAATGTGGGTTGTTCCCGCGAGCCGTTCAATCAAACGTGCCGCTGAGGCAGAAGGGCTCGATCAGGTGTTTAAATCGGCGGGTGCGCTCTGGCGTGAATCGGGCTGCTCACTGTGTGTGGCCATGAACGGCGATTTTATTCCGGCGGGTGAGTTGTGTGTGAGCACGAGCAACCGCAATTTTGCACACCGGCAGGGACCTTTGAGCAGAACGATTCTCGTCAGTCCGCTCACAGCGGCCGCAACTGCACTCACTGGTCAGCTCACCGATCCGCGGGAGGTGCTCTGATGAGTCAGCAAGGTTGGACACACTGGACGGGTCGTGCGGTTGTTCTTGCGCGGGACAACATCGACACAGACCAAATCTACCCCGGCCGTTTTCTTGCACTGACAAACCGTGCCGACATGGCACCTGCTTTTTTTGCGGACTGGCGCTTTGATGTCGATGGACGTCCACGTGCGGATTCTCCTTTTAGAGAGGGTCAGAGCGTTCTTGTCGCAGGCGAAAATTTTGGCTGCGGATCGTCGCGTGAGCATGCTGTCTGGGTGATGCAGGATTTTGGAATTCGTGCCGTTCTGGCGCGTTCCTTTGCGCCCATCTTCAGACAGAATGCAATCGCAAACGGAATCGCCCCTGTGCAGATCCCTGCTGACGTTTGGCAGGAGCTGACCCAAGACCCGACGGCGCGATTTGAAATCACAGTTGACTTGCTTGCAGGTCAGGCGCTTGCATTTTCAACACAGCCGCTCGTTTTGAAACTCTTTCAATTTTCGCTCGATCCGTTCGATGTGCATTGCCTGCGCAACGGAGTCGACCCGCTCGGCTTTCTGCTGTCATCTGTCGACCTGCAAAAAGCATTTCTGCAAAACAAAAGTAACCGCCATTCCTTACAAGTCTATTTTTCCAAGGGAGAATCAACGTGACCACCGCCGCACAAGGACATCAGCCCATGAACAACCCAAACGCTCTTCCCAAGCCCGCACCGCTGCGCGCAAATCCGCGCACATCCATTGGCCGGCTGCATGTCGAGAGCGAACAGTCGCTTTACTCTGTGGTTGAGTTTACAAAGACACCCTTTCAGATTGCCAACTTCATCGGTGGCGATCGCGGCGAGACACAAATTCTTTCTCAAGACGCGGCAACCGGTGAGTCCACGCAGCGTGTGACCATCAAAAAAGGCTGGCAGGCGCCCATTGGTCACTTCGACACTGACGTCGAAATTTTTGTGCTCTCCGGTGAACTCAAACAGGGCGGATTCAAGCTGCGCAATCTTTCCTACACCTACCTTCCGGCTGGTCTTGCCACGGGGCCGTGGGAAGCCTCGGAAGAAACTGTTCTGCTTTTCATGCCCGATCGCAAACCTAATTATCTGACCGCTCCCTATGCTGATCTTGAGCAAATTCCTGAGAATTCCGCTTATCATTTGAACACGCAGATGAACGACCGGATGGTCGACTATATTCCATGCAAAGAAATCAATTCGATGAACTGGGAGCAGACCACATTCCTGCCGGCCGGTTCTGCGCGCAAGAGCCTGTTCAAGTGTCCGCGCACCGGCCGTGCGACCTGGATTTTGGGTCTTGTGCCGATGTGGATCGAAGGCAACTTCTTTGCAGGGCATCCGACCGCCGAGGAGGCGTATTTGATTCGCGGCGACGTGCAGGGTCATTGGAGCATGCAGGATGATCCGTTCAATCGTCGTTACTCAGCAATGCGCGACAATGGTTACTACTGGCGTCCGGCGCATATCGCGCACGGGCCGTTTTGGTCCGAGAGCGGTGCCCTTTGCCTTTTCCGCACCAAGGATCGTCTTGATTGCCACTGGGCACTTCACAATCCCGACATCACCCAGCGCTGAGCGAAGGAACTTTTTATGAATCAGAAAATCTCTTCATATGGCTGGTTGATGGTGGCGTGCGGATTTCTGATTCTGCTTGTGACCAACGGAATGACCCTGACGGGCATCACCGTCTTTGACAATCTCTTGCTCACTGAATTCGGCTGGCAACGGGGTGCGCTGAAATTGCGCGACCTCATCACCTTTGCCGGTGCTGGAATGATAGCGCCCCTGTTTGGATACTATGCGGACAAAGGACACATCAAAAATTGTCTTTTGCTGGGCTGCGGCTTTTTGGCTGCAGGCCTCATCGTTTATTCAAAGGTTGAATCGCTGGCAGGTGTTTACCTTGCGCATGCGTTCTTTGGTTTGTCGCTGGCTGCTGCTGGAATCGTCAGTGTTGTGTTCTTGGTGTCGACGCAGGTTCCAGCTTCGCGCCGTGGTCTTGCCCTCGGACTTGCGTTGGTTGGTTCGAGCTTAGGGAATACCGTGTTTCCGCAGCTAAGCCTCAACCTGCTCAAAAGCATGGACTGGCGCTCTGCATTTTTGAACCTGAGTCTTGTTCCTGCGCTGCTCGCGGTGGCGATTGTGTTTACTGTGCGCAGAAGGATGCTGCGTCCGCCACAGGGCGCTGTCACCAGTTCCACGCAGGAATCAGTCACTGCCACTTCCGAATCCGAATCCGTTAATGTTGTTCCATCGCAGCCCCTCTCGTCGATTTTGCTGAGCAGCGCGTTCTGGAAAATCGGCATCATTGCGATGCTGACGTTCTTTGCGATTCTTGGTGTGACAAGCCACGCCTTTTTGCGCCTCACGGGTGCCGGTTTTGCTCCTCAGGAGGCAGGCCGCGCGATTGGAATTTTGTTCATGATGGGCCTTGTGGGCAAGCTCTTTTCGGGAGTTTTTGCCGATCGCTTTTCACATCGCACGCTGATGGCTGTGTCGCTGCTGCTGATGATCGCCGGCGCAGTTGGTCTGGCGTCTTTCGTGTCGCAGGGGTTGCTCTATTGGGTGGTCGCCTTTGGTCTCGGCTGGGGAGCGCTCTACACACTCATTCAGATTGCCACTGTCTCATCTTTCGGCACAGTTGGCTCTGGGCGCATCTTGGGAGCCATTGCGGTTCTCGAGGCATTGGGCGGCGGACTTGGGCCGTGGCTGATTGGTCTGACCTTCGACAAGACAGGGTCATATTCGTTTGGCTTCTCGCTGATTGCCGCAGGTCTTGTCGTGGCGTTTGTGCTCAGCAGGTTGTTGCCAGAGTCCCGTAGCCATTTTGCTGCAGCAGTGCAGAAACAATCAGTTTTCCCGAACGCTTTGTAATAACTTCGGGTTTCTCTCCAGTCGGCGCAGATGTGCAAGCGCAGAGTAAATGCCTGGATCAAAAAACCCTAAAACATCTCACATTAATTCTGTACCTGCCGATCCCTGAGCGAGCGGGCTGACCTGCCCAGAAGCGAGGATCCCATGAAACACGCCGCATATGCCCTCTTTGCAGTGATTGTCCTTGCACCCTTGGGCTGCAAACCAAAGAGCACGGATACTCAGGTTTCTGGTGCTTCTATGCAACAAGGGGAAAGGCATCTCGTATTTGCCGAAAGCGGATTTCAGCACAAGGTAAGTTGTGAGTTCAAAATCAGACAGGGAGATACTCCAGCCCAGTGGCAGAGTGCTCCCGAGATAGCCGGTGCACGAAAGCAGGTTGAATTACTTATTAACAAAGTTGGTCTTTTGGCGGAGTATCGTGTTTGTGTCGACGTTTTCTCGAGAGACAACATTCGAACGGTGAAGTTGGATTCAAAAAGCTGCGCGGCACGTGAATGTGCCCCTCCGGCAACTGGACTCCAGCGGCTCGTAAACGCTGCCGACGCCGGAATAGAGGATGGTAATTTTGTTTCACGAACGACAATATACTTAAATGACTGGACCCGCGGTGAGAAAGAACAAACTTCAATTCACCTGAGTGAAAAGAGAGTACATCTGACGTGGCGAATGACGGACGATATCAGTAAGCCTGATTTCAAAGTCGACGGAAAAGAGCTAACCACGTGGGCGAGGCAAAATTCCGGCAAGATTTGCGCATCACTCAAGCGAAGCCAGAAAGCCGGATTGAACAGCGAACAAGCTTATAGCGCATTGAGTGAGGAGTTCAGAGCCGCCGGTCTCGACGACCAGGAAGCCGGAATCGTTGCGGAACTCGTGAAGAGCGAAAACTGCGGGGGGTTGTAGACTAGCTCAAAAGTAGTTTGCTCTAGCGCCCTTCCAGCAATTCAATGGAATATCCATCGGGGTCTTTTATAAAAGCCATCCCGCCTTTACCGCTTGGAGTCGTTGAAGGCCCCCAAGAGAAATCCCAACCCGCCCGTTTGATTCTTTCACCGAACTCTTTCAGTGAGGGAACGGCAAGTGCGATGTGACCATAGCCCTTGCCAAGGTCATAAGCTTCAACTCCCCAGTTGTAGGTGAGCTCCAACTCAGGCTCGTCGCCTGTTCCAGCCCTCACACGCAAAAAGGCGAGTGTGAATTTACCTTCGGGATAATCGCTTTTGCGCGCTAATTCGAAGCCAAGAACTCGCGTGTAAAAGTCGATGCTCCTATTGAGGTCACCAACCCGCAGCATTGTGTGCAGAAACCTGTATCCTTCTTTTGCCGATAATTTTTCATCAAGAGTGGCAACGAGTTTCTCGAGACCGTGCTGATCGGCATCATCAAAACGGTTCTCGAGTGGACTATCGATGTCGAGCACTCCGATGAGCTTTCCACCGACGTGCACGGGCACCACAATCTCGGATCGTGTTGCGCTATCACACGCTATGTGTCCGGCGAATTTCTCAACATCGGGCACCAGAATAGTTTTGTTTTGCAGAGCCGCAGTGCCGCAAACTCCGCGGCCAAGTTTTATTCGTGTGCATGCGAGCTTTCCTTGAAACGGGCCAAGTACGAGCTCATCGGATTTGAGCAGATAAAAACCCGCCCAGTTGATGTCCGGCAGGCTTGAATAGAGGAGCGCCGAAACGTTTGCCAGATTGGCGTGAAAGTCGCTTTCGGCATCGAGCAGCGAACGCACTGCCGAATTGAGCGATTCGTACATGGCAGATTTGTCGGACGAACTGATTTCAAATTGCATCGACACAGTGGCCTCCTCCAGATTGTACCTTTGCGGTGCACTCGGGCGCGTCCGAGTTATTCCCGATTCAGACGAGGGGTTACGAAAAACTGCTCCAACCATCAAGGACGTTGCGATTTGAACTGCTGGGAAGTGATAGTGAGGACAACCAAGGAGTAACTTTGTGATTGGCGTAACTAACTGTATATACTGCAAATATATGTGATTGTTAAACAATTTTGCTAATCGCTCCGATACGCACGCAGTTAAGGGGGTGGGGATTTGAAGAAATTATTTTTATTGGCGATTCTGATGGCTGCTGGCTGTTCAGAGGGCGGTTACAACAGTGCCGCGCCAAAGGTGAAGCCTCCGCCGGCCAAAAAGAAAAGTTCTACTGAGAATGTGACGCAAAAAGAACCGGCGAAAAAGCAAGCAGAGAGCGCTGCTGAGTCGGTCTCGCAAAAACTTTTCAATGTGGCGATCCTGACTCAAAGTGTTCAATGCCTTTTTTGCCACATGAAGATCGAAGGTGATGTCGGCGGTATTCAGTTCCCACCCAACAACGAAATGCACCCGCGCGCAGGTGAGGGGCTGAGAATTCTTGGGACACTGTTTGGCACAAATGAGATCCCAAACAAATTGGGCAACGCACCGCAGGCCGCTTCAACCCGGCCCAACTACGCAAACACCGAGCTGAAGATATTTCCAACAACAAAAGACGGCAGCGGAAACATTGTTTTTCCCACGGTGACTCGAGAAATGCTGGCTGGCAAAACCAAAGGCACGCTCAAAGCAGGATCGACGACTGTTCAAGACAGTCATTCAGGAGATCTGACTTTGGTCGACAGCGGGGCAGCTATCGAGCTCAATGGTGAAGTCTTTGTAGACGGCGATTTGATTATTGGTGGAAATTATCGCGGCGTCGGAACGATTTATGCGCGTAATATTTTTATTGTAAAGGACCTCAAGGCAGTCAATTCAGCCTTTCCCTTTCCTGCCGATCCGGCAGCTGCAAAAGAGCGCGGCAAGGCAGCCATCAGCGAAAAGAAAGATGGTGCTTACTTGTTCGCACTTGGTCAAATCACGGTCGGCTACCCTGATCCTGCATTTTTGAATGACAAAAGCTGGATGCATTCGAACGTGGGTGCAAATGCATTCACACGTGCACAGCCGTCCATGGGCCTCAATTCCTACGTTGCACTGCGGGAGCAAAAAAATTGCAATGAAATCAGTTTCGGGCACACCACTCAGTATCAGGCTGTGTTGGTCAACAAGGTTGATGCGTTTTTGTATGCAAGCGACTACCTGCTTTGGAGAACCTGTAACACATTTGAGTTGAACGGCGGATTTGTTGCCCCCAACGTGGCTCTCGTAAATGCAGGCGATGCAAACCCACCGCAGATCTCATTGGAGCCGCGAAACGTGGTCCGCTATGACTATCGTCTGCGTGCAGGAGTGAGCGCGTTTTCTGTTCTGAAAAGCTTTTTTGAGCAGGAATAATTTACTGAAAATTGCATTCGCCGGCGGCACGTGACGCGGGTTCGGGACGGGGAAAAAGTGACCCGCGCAGATAATCGCCGAAGTTATTTTTGAAGTACGTCCAGCTTGAGACGTTCGCTTGGTTTTTAACGACGCATTTGGGAGCGTCGAGATAAATGCCGAGATCAGCTGAGGCGATCTGGCTGCGGATAAGCTCGGGAATGTCGTCAGTGGATTTTTGCTTTTGAACGAGCGCGTTGAAAACAAGGTGGCCGTTCAAAGCGCCCATTTTCATCCATGGCAGCCAAGGACTCACGCGGGTCCAGCTGACCTGCACGTCCACTACCGACGCGTTTGAAGCGAGACCGTCGAGATCCTCCCGCGAAAGAATATAGGTGAACGACTCGTGGGCCTTGTAAGTTGGTTCGGGCGAGTATGCCGCGAACTGATTGTCGCCTGCCAGCGGGTTTGGATAACTGAGCGGGACGTCGATTCGCACAATCGCGGTTTGCGCCGAACGTTCGGACACGAGCTGCGCTGCTGCGGGAATTTTCTGCTGCACAAGAGCGTTTGCGATGTGAACCACGGGAACTGTTTCGCCCGTCCAAGGATTTTTCCACTGGTTCAACAGAGCACCGGTTTGAGGATCGAGATAAAAGGTCAACTCTCGTGACGTCACTGTCCAGTTGCCGGATTCATCTTTGAAGCAGCGCGCAATGTTGAAGCCGACAATTTTGAAGAGCGTCTGGCTCCTTTCGGGTCCTACTCCGGTGGTGGTGACGTTGCCACTCCAAGTCGTGATGGCATTCTCCGCGCTCAGGTTGCAGCGGATTTTCATGAAGTGCTCGGCACCGACGAAGGATTCCGATGCGGTTGCTCGACTTGCTGCGTGAGCTAAGAAGAGGCTGAGCAAAAGGGCAATGCTTTTGAATTGGGTCTGCAGCATGGTTTCATGTTCTTTCGACTGATCGCGGAGGGCCGCCAGTGCCCCCGAAGGCGAGTTGGAATATAGACGTGTGGAAGGGCATAGCTGATGCAGCGTGGCTGCTCAACCGAAAACAATCCCAGAAATAATGTTTAAGTTTATCGGCCGGTTGCGGACTTTATTTTGGAATGAATTGAAGGGTTTTCTTGTTGGTGGAACAGACAGCCGGCGCTGCTGAGCCTGCGGGAGCTGCCGGTGCTCCAGCACAGCATCTCTCAACTTCAACCATGAATGACTGAACGGCCGCACCGCTTGGAAGTCTCATATCTCCGCCCTCTCCGGCGCGGGCAAGTTCATTTCCCTTTTGATCGCGAGCGATTGCCGATTTCAACGAACATGCTTGTCCAGGTATGAACTCATCGATGAATTCACTCAGCATGATGGACTCCGTGAATGGAAATTCAAACGCGCGACCCGAGATAGCAATTTTTTGCGACAATGCATTGAGCTGACCGTGTGCCGCAAATTCCGCACTCATGGACCGCTGAGCACATCCAAAAAAGGTCATCAGTGAACAGGTTTCCACCTGCCGCGCGGTGGAGTGATAAAACTTCATTTGTGCTTTGAGTTCTGCGGGCAGCGCTGCAAACACTTGCTCGAGCTGCGTCGTCGAGAAGTCTCGGTGGTTGCCGTTGATCGCGTAGCTGATGGCATCGGCGATGTAGAGGATAATTTTGCTTGCGCCAGCACGTCCGGGATTATTGATTGAATCCTGACTCAGCAGGCGGACTGCTGCGGCAAGTGCTGCTTGTCCTGCTTCCTGAACATCGTCACCGCCGTCCGCATACCAGCCGCGGATGGCCGTTGCCAGCGATTTTTCATCCGAAAAAGGCACGATTTGAGTCACTAAATCGCGGTATCCGACAGCTGCAAACCGTGCGTCCCAGCCTTTGTCCTGCCGCAGTTGCAGAGCAAATCTCTCGACTCCGTTTTTCACTGTATTGAGGCTGTCTTCCATGCTCGCAGTGATGTCCACGACAAAAACAATGTCGGCCGGTCGCCGTTCCGATTTTCCGTCGGACACGCAATTCCTTGCGAAGTTGAGCACAGATGTTTGCGCATTGTTGATTCGCACTTCCGGCAGCTTTTCTTGTTCGCAGGAAATCGGAAAGCCTACGCTCGCGACTTTCGCTGGGAGCTCCTTTTTACCGACGGGAAGATTCGAGGACTGGAATTGTGTCGGTTTGCAGCCAACAGCACCGAGCAGCGCAAACATAAGTGCGATGGGTCGTCGTGCGTTGTGAATTAGCATTGTCCACTTCCTTTCGCTCTTATGCACTCATCCGCGCAATTCCTCGGACGTCTGCTTTTTTCTTTGAAATACAGTCGTAAATGATGGCCGGTGGTATGTTCCTGAACTCCAGTTTCTTTGAGCGGATTTGAAAAAAATCAGCAAACTTTCGGCCCAGCACCGTCGTGTATTGGAAAGCGACGAAATGTCCGTCAGCCCTCAGAACCCGAGCGGCAGTAGAAAGAATTTCGTCTGTCATCTCGTTGCTCAAACTTGTGAAGGGAAGGCTTGAAACAATGGCCTCGACGCCGTCGATTCCGCGTTCGCCAAGAATTTTTTCAAGGTGGCGCGCGTCTGCGTGGATGATTTCGACGTTTTTTGATTGGCTGAGTCTTTCCTTCAGAAGTCGAACGGCATCAGCATTCACATCGATGATCAAAACCTTCGTCTGTGGTCCGGCCTGACGTAGAACTTCGGACGTTATCGAACCCGTGCCTGCGCCGAGTTCAACGATGCATGTTGCTGACTGCGCGTTCATGCAGCCGATCATTTTTCTGGCGAGAAAGCGCGATGATGGGATGATCGTGCCAATCTGATGGGGTGAGCGAACGAAATGCCGTATCGTGTGCGCAATGTCCTTCCAAGGCTGCATCTAAGGCTTTCCTCCCCTCCTTTAACCCCGGTGAGGTATCGGAAGGTCATCGGGTCGTATGAGTTAATTTATCAACTTTGATAATTATTTAAATATAGATGAGTATTTGCGGGTCATTGCAGATTTTCTGAAGGTGCTGCTGCGCCTTCCTCTCTACCCTGCGACGGAAGACCACGGCGGCGCCACTGTCCCGCTCTGGCATGTGACTCGCCCTGTATGTTGGTCGGTGGGCTGCGGCGCGGCAACGCTGCCAAGCCGGCAAGGTGGTTGTGCAATGCTGTGGCAGAGAGATTTGACAGATTCATCGCGAGCTCGAGGATGTTCACCCGCTGTCTCAGTTCTTTGCCGATCTGGTCACGCAAATCACCGAGGATTTTGCTCTCAGCCACTATCACGAGCTCGGTCGTGTTGTGCTGAGCGATAAATTCACAGAGCAATTCCGCAACATCACGTGCGAACCGCTTGCTGATTTCCTTCTGATGCCTTCCCAGATGGTCGTCATAGCCATGCATGGTCTGGGCCATTCCAGAAAGTCCTACACGATAAGAGAAGCGATTTCCGCCGCTCAGGGTTTCGTTCTTTTGGTTGAGCCAGTGCTTGTTGGGTACATTTTTTTCACACTTGAGAATAGGGCTCCATTGTTCGCGCGGACGCTCTGCCTGATGCAGAAGGAACAATTTCGCTTTGCTGAGATCAACCGTCAGCACGGCAATATTTTTCATCTGTGACCTCACGGCAATGGTGAGTTGTGGTCAAACCCGAGCGCAGTTTGGAAGTCTCTCGGGAGTTGCCTGACATTAGCCCGATGAATCTCGGGTTTCAGGCAGAAAATCTTTGAATCGAGAAAGCATTTATTTGAGATTTTGTTCATTTCGCTGACATTCACCTTGTCCCTGTGTTTGCTAAGCTCCTAAGGCGGGAATTGCGGATGGTTGAGCCTGGAGGCGACATGAATCGTTTCAGAAAGTTTAGTTTATTGACAAAAACATGTGCGCACGCCGTGGCATTCGCCGCACTGGCGGCTGGCTTGGCCGTTACGTTTGGCTGCAAGCCGAGAGACTTCAATTCAGGCTCACAGGTTCAGGGTCTCACTCAACAACAATTCGACTCACAATTTGAAGTGACTCGACTGACTTCGTGCAAAACACCCTCGGGTGCGGCGGGGGGCGATCTACGAGTCGTTTGGAGAGTGCGCACGAGCAGCGGGCAAGCGGTGACTCCCTACATTCTCGGGTTTGCGGGTGAGGCCGTCACTACCAAGAACAACAAGGTCAAGTTTCAGATCATGACCTCCATCGGTGCACCACGCCCACTGTTGCCCTCAGATGGCCCGCAGCCATTTCCGTTTGACATCTATCGCGGCTACGAACTGCAAATTCCTGCCGACGAAGCTGCGGCACGCTGGGGTTACGTCGAGGTTGACGGGCGCGCGCAGCAATTTGCGGACATCGACGTTGGTGTATTGCTTATGCCGGTGCACGGAAATGGCACCGCAGCAGGACGTATGTTCTATTTTGTCAAACCCGACAGAACCGACTTCACATTTAATTGCGATCCGCTGGATGCCATGGCAGTGGCCAGACTTTCTACTTTTTCCGTCCGCGACGGCTCGCATGGCTTCAAGGGTGATCGCGGTCCTGTGATCAAGGGTTCTTCAGCAGGCAACAAATCTGCAGATGGAAAGCTGGTCGCACAGTGGTCCTGTGCCGGCAACCGCCGCAAGGCGAAAGACCACCAGTTGCGTCCTTTGGTCGGCGGATGGCTCAATCAAGAAGAGTATTGTGAGTGGGATCGCAATGGAGTTGCACCCGCAAAGGTGACCTCCTCAACAGCAAAGCCCGCTCAGTTGACCTGTATGGTCCGCAGCTCATTTGATCAGGAGCGCGCCTATTTTCTGCAGCAGCGGCTTTATAGGCCGACCGCCGAGCAGCAAAAGGTGGAAGGGTTTGCCAGTGCAGGCGAATTCAAAAGCAATTATTACGACACCAAGTTCAATGGCTATGCATTCCTGATGGGTGGACGCGAGGGCTATCACGTCTGGGACACCCGCGTCTGGAAAAAGATGGGTGAAAAGGGCGACACACGCGGCGCCTATATTTCGGATACCCGCAAGGGAATCATCGGACACTGCATGCAGTACACGTGCTCTCAGCCCGACGAAATCGGCTACACCGGAAACTGCGTTCAGGGGCGCCAGAGCGACCCTCTCATCTGTGACGTCATCAACAACATTTACTGCGTGGGGCCTGCGCAAAAAGCCTGCGTTCAAAAGCAGGAGCTCAATCTGAGCAAGCGGCCTGTGCTTCATGCGGATGCCAATCACGTGAAGAATTCAGCGGCAGTCGATCCGGTTCTGAATCCAACGTTGCAATTGCCGCCGCAGCCGCTTGCGAAGTTGTCACCCGATCCTGCAATTCGCGAGGATGTGTTGTTCAGGAGTGACTACACTCCACCAACCCGTTTAGGCGATACACCTATCAAGCTTGATCTGGTTGTGCCCGAAGGCTTGCCTGAGTGCCGGCATGTTGTCGATCCCAATCTGGTCAAAAATGGTAGAGTGCCCGATACCACCGCGTATCTCGCAAACGACAGAACGCTTGTGCAATGCACTTTTGCCAACAATAAAAAGTATAACAACTGCGATGAAGTGGCTGCTCAGTTGCAGGTGCGGATTGTGCTAGAGGCTCAGCCGAAGCGCTGATGAGGACTGCAGGATGATGAGTGTGTGGAGCGCAGCCTCCACTCTCGTTTTATTTTCTCCCCCGACCCCGCAAGTACAAAAACAGCAACCCCCTGCACCGCCCACAGTGGGCGCGCAGCAGGTTTTGTCGACCGCTGAATTTTCTTCTGTTTGGCGCGCCTTATTCGCATCGGAGGCAGAGTCATCCGATTGTGGTGCCGCGAAGGATTTGCGCAAAAGTGATGAAGCGTGGATTGCTCAGGATGCGTTCTTGGTGCAGCTGCGTGGCTTCCGATCATCTATCTGCAAGGCACAGGCATGGTATGTTGCCTCGATGCGTCTCGATCCGTGCCGCATGCGTTTGAATCGGGAAAACAAAAGCTCAGCTGACATTCACAGTTGTTCACAAAATGGCAAATTCAGCGAGGTTCGCTTCGTACTGCAGCCGGTGGAAAAAACGGATCATGGATACATTTTTCCGGACGCAGCTCTGCACGTTGCTTTTACAGTCACTGACCTGAAAAAAATCATGAAAGCGTGGCGGAGCCAAACCCCTGAGCAGCTGATAAAACTCGTGAGAGACAATGGTAAATTCAACGACATATCATTGTTCATCGGGGGTGGTGGTCTGGAACGCTGGAGTTTTGCGCGCATCGCACACACGGACGGCATCTGGAAGCGCGACAGACTTGCACATGGTGGTTATTACGAGTCGCTGAGCGATGCCGAATTGAATTCTGTCGCTGTCAAAACCCAGCGTCCCAAAAGCGAGAAAGAATTTTCGCCTGCAGAATTTCTCAATCCTCTGAAAGTGCACCCATTGCAAGGAAGCTGTATTGGGTGCCACGTGGCTGAACAGGGTCGTCCAGCGCGGCTGTTCCGCATGTTCGGCTGGGGATTGGCAGGCGAGCCGGTCGTTTCTGCGCGGCTGCGGGCAGAGGCTGAGTTCGCCGCGAAAGAGCTGCAAATTCTGGAAAAGTAATTTCAGGGAAACGTCCGACTATCAGACACTGTCAAATGCTTAAACACCGACATTCTTAAAAAGTGCCGCGATTTCAGACCCTCAGATTGGCACAACGATTGCTCGAAGCCCTTCGAAGTTCAATTTTGTGCGTATGAGGAGTCCAACATGAAATTCGTAAAATCGTTGTCAGTCTTTGCGCTGATGTTCACGGTAGTCGCGTGCGGCCGTGCTGATACGGACGATGCCGGATTTCTCGCTGCGGGCGGCAGCGGTCCAGACTTCATCGTGATCGGGAATCAAAAGACATTTCTCAAAAAGACAGCTGAAGACTCAAGCGACCTCAGCGCGGGAAGCGAAAAGTGCGAAATTCCCGCCGGAACGAAGGTGTTGCTGCAGGGGCAGCCGACTTTTTCGGGCAACCACTACTATGTCAAGACGGCTGATTTGTTGTCGAACTGTTCTTTCCACAACGGTTATGTTTTTACCGGACACGTCGCCAGCACAAGCATCAAACGCATGTTTTCTGCCAATATGCATGCTTTCCTTGATGTCATTGCCTATGCAGAAGGTACCGACAGACAAGGCAAAGGCGGCGGTTACAACGTGAACTACTCGGGAGCTACCTTCAACAGCTACTCTAGACATCCGATGTGGCTGATTTGTAGTGGTTATTGTTCCGATGCTGCGGGTCGCTACCAAATAAAATCTGACACATGGGGCGATGTGCGTCGCGAATTGAATCTGCCGGATTTTTCGCCGCGCAGTCAGGATCGCGCAGCGGTCCAGTTGATCAAGTGGCGCGGCGGTTACGATGATGTGGAGCGCATCGACGGCGTGAATTCATTTAGCAACGCTCTCTATGCAGTCCGCTACGAATGGGCATCGCTCCCGCACAGCCCCTACGGACAGCCGATCAAGAGCGTCGGCGAATTGTGGGCGAAATTTAAAGAGTACAGAGGGCGCTATTGAGGGTCAGTGTGCGCGGCCATCATGCATGGATGAGTTGAGATACTCTGCGAATCCACCCTCGTAAATCTGCATCTCGCCGTGGTCGATGCGAAAGACGCGATTGCTGATTTGTGAGAGAAAATGACGGTCGTGGCTCACGACAATGACAGTACCTTCGAAATCCTTCAACGCGTCGGTGAGAATCTCTCGGGAGCGAATGTCGAGGTGGTTGGTCGGTTCGTCGAGGATGATGAAGTTGA
>JBDLRP010000024.1:0-79063 GCA_039799905.1 Pseudomonadota bacterium
TAGGCACCTAAGGCAATGGATAATGCGTTGACTGGCCACGCAGTCCTGATTATGACCCCCCAGCGGCTTGGTCCGGCGTTCTTTGCGTAAACCGTCCGAAAATCCGGCAGGAGGGCATGACATGAATCTCATCAGGCACATCGCTCTGTTGCTGATGCTCATTCTTCCTTGTGCTGCTTTCGCTCAGGATATTTCGTTCAAGAACCGTCCGATTGTTTTTGGACTTGCGACGGCACCGGCGCACAGCGAGGACAACCTCAACGATTCGTGGCTCAACTTTGCGCAGAGCGGTGGCGTGGCTGCATGGAAAAATGTCGATTTTCCAGAGCAGCGTCTGCGCTTTTGGAGCGAGCCCGAAACCGAACTCGACTGGGCACAGTCGACTGGAATCAAGACGCTGCGAATCGGCCTCGATTGGGGTCGGCTTGTTCCCAATGCTCCTTCAAGCGTTGATTGCCCGACCGAGAATCCCTGCGCCGCGGGGATTCAAGACAAGCAGGCCTTGCTTCGGTACAAACAAATTGTGAGGATGATCCGCGGACGCGGAATTGAACCCATCATCACTCTGTTTCATCATTCATTGCCGGCATGGGCGATTGAAAAAGGCGGCTGGGCGAATCCGGAAGTCGCCGATTTGTTCGTTCGGTTTTCTCAAGACGTCGTGCGCGAATTCTCTCATCTAGTGGACGAGTGGATCACCTTCAACGAGCCTACGGTTTTTGCGCTTTTGTCGGATGTTGCTGGAATCTGGCCTCCGGGTGGCAAGCAGCGTTTGGGTGGGCTTATTTCTGTTCCTTTGGTGGCTCGCGGCGCTTATTGGTTGTCGCTCGAGCATATGACCCGCGCGCACAACCGAATTTACGAAAGTATTCACTCGATCGACACCGCACGTGCATCAGCAACAAACCCTTTTGCACACGGACAACCTGCGCGTGTCGGTATGGCTCACAACATCAGCTATAACAACGGTGCACGCTGGATGGACTGGCCATCGGCGAAATACTTTGACGCCATCTCCAAGTATGTTTTCACCGACAAAATTGCCGGCAAACTCGACTTCCTTGGAATCAATTACTACGGTCAGGAAGTGGTAAAAGGGCTGGGTGCCGCGATTGTGGATCGCGCGGAATACAGCGAGTCGGGCCGAGGCGTGTATCCGGCTGGACTGGCGTTGCTTTTGCTCGATTATCACAATCGCTACAACAAGCAGAAAATCTCTCGCAAAGGGAATAAAAAAGAACTCAAGTTTGTGGTCACTGAAAACGGAATCTCAGATTCGACCGACGTCATTCGCGGCGCCTATCTGGTGGAACACCTTGCGGCCGTTGATGCTGCCATGAGTGCGGGTGTGCCCGTGGACGGATATATTTTCTGGACACTTTCCGACAACTGGGAATGGGCCGATGGGTATTGCCCTAAGTTCGGTTTGCTGTCGGTCAATCGGGGGCACGGACTGAGCAGAACACCGCGTGCGAGTTATGAACTCTTCAAAGAAATCGTGCAGACTCGTGAAATCTCGGCTGCAGTCCGCGAACAGCAGTGGCAGCGTTACCTCAGCCAGACGGGATTGCCGCGCCCTCAGTGCCGTGCCGAGAATGGCCGCGATTCCCTCGACGAGCCCCGCTTCGACATGAAGTTCCGCGGGATTGACTTTCGGTTCAAACCCGAACAGCTGCGTCTTCCTCAGCAGTAATGAGCGGACAAAAACCCCGGTAGGGTTGCAAAAAGATTCAATCGAAACGAGTATCCTTGTCTCTTTGACGGGAGTACAAATTCTTATGAGCGAAAAATATTACGGTCCGCATTGGAACAATTCATCTGAATACCGCGATATAGAGTCGCCAGATTTCGTTGAGGATGTTGAGCTTCTGAAGAAGCAGATGGCGAAGATTGCGGAACAGGCAAAGCTTTTCGACGCCGAGGTTCAGCGCTGCCAACAGCTGTCGCAATCGGATATCGAGCTCGTTGAAGCGGCATCCCGATTGCGTGCTGCGGCCGATGATGCGTTCGTCGTTGGTGCAAATCTTGGTACATTTGTGAGCTGCCTTCTCAGTGTGGACGGCGGCCACAGCAAAGCGCGTCAGATGCAGGCCGTTTTGCGTCAGCTGATGACGCAGTTGGGTGAGTCGCTGACATCGTTGGAACTCATTCTCACACAGTCCGGCGAG
Organism: Pseudomonadota bacterium; assembly: GCA_039799905.1. GTDB lineage: Bacteria > Bdellovibrionota_B > Oligoflexia > Silvanigrellales > Silvanigrellaceae > RFOM01. The sequence continues at coordinate 2,169 of JBDLRP010000024.1, forward strand.
TCGTTTGCGCAAGCGTGTCTCGCTCGTCAAGAATTTTCTCCACACCGCTTTGCCGTGAGTCAGGAACGGACTTGGGCACCATTTCTTCTTGGCCTAGATGCCGAGAAACTGCTCACTCGCTTTTCTGTCAATGGCCCGCAGGCGTGGGGAACGTTGTATGACAACATCTCGTCTTCCCTTCAGTGCGAAGTGCAGCGCGGCGGAAAAATCGAGAAAATGGGTCTGGCTCGCGCGGCCGGCGGGTTGTTCAGCGGCGACCGAGAAGAGCGGACGGCCTGCTACCGTGCTGCGAATTCGGCCTGGGAAACACAGAAAGAATCGTGTGCGTCAATTCTCAATTCACTCGCGGGTTGGCGCTTGGATAATTATCGGACACGCAGTGCAAACAAGAAATTGCATTTTCTCGATAAGCCACTGCATGCGAACCGCATCAAGGCCGAAACCCTGAATGCAATGATGAATGTGGTTGAAGAGAGTGCCGAAGTGGGGCGTGAAGCACTTCGCATCAAGGCGAAAGAGTTTAAGCTTGACGCACTTGCACCGTGGGATTTATTCGCACCTGCACCGTCGCCGGATGAAACTTTGATTCCATTTGCGCAGGCAATCGAGCTCATTCGTTCGGCGTTCGCAGATGTTGATCCGCAGATGGGCGAGTTCGTCGACATCATGACCAAGAACGGCTGGATTGAAGGCACCGTGAGCGACAGCAAGCGTCCGGGTGCCTATTGCACGCGGTTTGCCAAGTCCCGCGCGCCGCGGGTGTATATGACTTACCGTGGAAGTCTTGAAGATGTTGGAACGCTGGCGCACGAACTCGGACACGCATTTCATAATTGGGTGATGCGAGATTTGCCGATTCCCGAAACCTACTACCCGATGACCCTTGCCGAGACGGCGAGTATTTTTGCCGAGACGGTTGTCGGCGACGTGCTGCTCCGCAATGCGGTTGGTAGCGGCGAGAAGCGTAAAATTCTTTGGGGAGAGCTTGGCAGTGCCGAGGCATTTTTGTTGAATATTCCGGCCCGCTTTTGGTTCGAAAAAGATTTTTATGAAAAACGCGGTGAACGCACCCTGACTCCCGATGAGTTCTCCGCGCTGATGACTCAGTCGTGGACACGTTCCTATGGCAACACTCTCAGCGAAATGAATCCGCTTTTTTGGTGCAGCAAGTTGCATTTTCATATCAGCGGAACGTCGTTCTACAATTTTCCATACACTTTCGGCTATCTGTTTGCTCTGGGTGTCTACGCGCAGCGCGAAAAACAGCAGGGGTCATTTTACAACAACTACGTCAACCTGCTGCGTGACACGGGCCGCATGACTGCAGAAGAACTCGCCCGCAAGCACTTGGGTGTCGACCTCGGTGCACCCGAATTTTGGCGCGAGTCTGTGAAGATTGTTGCACGAAAAATTTCTGAATACCAGTCACTTTGACCGCTGCGGAAGTCCCGCCTCAGTCAGCGTTTTCCGCACACGACGCTGCCGGGACTGCCGTAAACTTTGAGCTTCTTGCATTTGCAGTCGTTGACGCCCTTGATGGTGACTGCATTTGAGTTGCCCGAGAACATCACCACGCCGCTCTTGAATCGTCCGCTGTCTGAGAAGTTGGCGTTGGTTTTGTTGTTGTTTCCACGCTCATAGACGTACAGTCCGTTGACCCTTGTTTTTCCAGCGTTGATTGTGACGGTTGCACCGCCCGACGCAAAAACACACAGGCCGCGGAATTTCTCTCCTTCAGGCTTTACGGTCAGCGAGCCTCCTACGGCATACACAACGAGTACGGAATCTTTGTTTAGGTTTCCCTTGCCCTCACCGGCAATCACAAGCTTTTTCTTGTCCACTTTCATCGCCTGCGCGCAGGCTTCTCTGAAGGCCGCTGCGTCATCGCCGACTGCTATGCGCGGAAGTGATGATTCAAAGTCACCGTCGTCGGAGAAGTCGCGCTCATCGTCATCGTCCTCTCGCTCTTCCTCTTCACTCTTTTTGCCCGAACGCCCCTTCTTCTCTTCCTCATCCCTTTCGTGCGCGCGTTTTGCGGCAGCTTTTGCTGCTGCCTCGGCTTGAGTCTTTGCAGCGTCAGCAGACGCCTTCGCTGCAGCCGCGTCTGCGGTCGCTTTGGCCTGCGCATCGGCAGCTGATTTCGCCGCAGCCGCAGCTGCAGCAGCTGCTGCGGCTGCGGCTTGATTTTGTGCGTTTGTCACTGCCGTCGCTGCCTCCAAGGCCGCCGCGTCAGCTGCTGCTTTCGCTCCGGCGTCGCCAGAGGCGGCCGCTGCCGCAGCCTCGTCAGCCGCTGCCTTTGCTGCAGCCGCATCTGCAAGTGCCTTTTGAGCCGCCGCATCGGCGGCGGCCTTGGCAGCCGCGTCTGCTGCCGCTTGTACTGCGGCATCAGCAGCAGCCTTTGCGGCTGCGTCGGCCGCGTCCTTTGCAGCAGCATCAGCTTCAGCCTTCGCTGCGGCTGCGTTGGCCTCTGCCTCGGTCACAGGATCAGGCGCAGACCCGGCCGATTCAGGCGGAAACAGTGTTTCGAGAATTGCCTTTTCCTCGGCATCTGCCTTCATTTTTTCTTGTTCGCTCATTCCGCTCTCGACAAGGACGCTCGTAGCATCTGCCGATTCGAGTGCTTTTTTGATGGATTTTGTTTTGTCGGTTGCGCTGCCGGAAAGGCTGTATGTTGCACTTGCGTAATTCGGACTGCTGAACTGCGTCACCTGATTTCCGCATGCGAGCATGAACAACGAAGAAGTTCCCATGAGCACGCTGTTCGTTGGTAGAATTCGTTTCATGATTCTGGCCCTCAATATCGTCTAGAATATTTTGCGGCAGACCTTGGCCACAAATTGAGTTCGAATTTTTAAAATGTATAAGAATCAGAAATAATTGGATTAAATATCACCAGCGAACGATGCGGATTAAAACCGGCAGAATTGGCACATTCTCCGGATTACCAGGCAGGAATAGTTACGCTCTGGACTGTCGAAGCGGTGGATTGCAACTTTCTTAGTTCATCGGGAAGACAAGCGAGTATCGCTTGGCCCAAAGCTTGAATTGCGCGGCGCTTAAGTTGCGTTCTGCGCCAAACAAGTGAGATTTGTCTTTGTGGAACAGGTTTGGAAAATTCGCGCAAAACAGAGGTTTTTGCGGGCTGACGATAGGCTGCAAGCCACGGTATGAGCGTGTAGCCGCGGCCGGTGTCGACCAAGCGTTGTAGTGTCTCCAGATTACCAGCCTCAAACCTCACGTTTTTCAGCACGGAGTGGCTGGTCCGCAACGAGCAAAAACGAAGAATTTGCGAACGCAGGCAGTGCCCTTCGGAAAGGAGCCACATTTCTGAGCCGTCGAGATCATCTTCGCTGACAAGTTTTCTCTTCGCCAGCGGATGCTTGTTGTGCGCATAGAGCAGAAAAGGTTCAAGGAACAGCTGTTCTTCCTCAAGTTGTTCCGCCTTTAATGGGGTTGCCAGAAGACCAACGTCAATGCGTTCTTGTTCCAACTCTTGCAAGATCTGGGTCGTCTGCAACTCGTCAATCGAGAGAGTCAGTTTGGGGTACGTCTGGGCCATGTGCTCAATAAAGAGCGGGATGAGGTAGGGTGCGACTGTCGGAATCACACCAATGCGTAATTCTCCCTTGAGTTCTTTTTTGTCTTCGCGGCTCAGGGTGGCAAGTCTGCGGGCCTCCGAGAGCACGATGCGTGCTTGCGCAATGAGCGGTTCGCCGTCAGTTGTCGGCAAAAGCGGCTGAAGAGAGCGGTCGAATAGCACGACGCCGAGTTCTGCTTCGAGTTTTTGCAGTTGCATGCTGAGCGTGGGCTGCGAGACGTGGCAAGCTTTTGCTGCCTTACCAAAATGGCGGTGTTGATCGAGAGCAACTAGATATTCGAGCTGCGTCAAGGTAAGAGTGAGTCGACTCATTGCCCGAAGTTCCTCAGTTGCTTTAAAAATGAATCTGACACAGGCATCCTCTGCGCTTGAGTCTTCTGTAAAGCATACGATTGCAGACGCGGCACGGCAACTTGCAGAGAGGCGGTGTCTGTCACGGCCCGAAGGGCAATTTTGCGCAGGCTGTGTCATCGTCAACGGGGTCCAATTACAATTATACTTGGGAGAGAATTATGTCATTGAAAAAATCTCTGCTTTCAGCGGCCGCGGTCGGAATTTCTGGTGGTTCAGTATTGGCATCGGCGTCTGCGTCAAAGGCCGAACCGATGCTCGAAATGCATGCGCCCAAAAACGGAGTTCAGTGCTTTGGAACGAACACCTGCAAGGGTACTGCCCAGTGCGCGGTGACAAAGGAACAAATCCGCGTTGCAAACGAGGTTTTCAACAATAAGTTTCTTAAGGCCAAACCGCATGATTGCGGCGGTGGAAATTCATGCGGCGCCAGCACGGGCAATTTGGATTGGGTTAAAAAGGCAACCGCTCAGGAGTGTTTCAAGGCAGGTGGCTTCATTTTCGAAAAAGCAGTCGATTCCAAGACCAAAAAGGAACTTTTAAAGGTTAAAAAAGCCTAAATATATTTGTTTTTTTAATTTCCATCTTGGTTTTCCTTCGCAAAGATCCGATACGAACCTTGATCATCGGGCGGAGGGAGCCATGAAGAGTCGAATTGCAGCCTCGGTGGTGTTATTTTGTCTTGTTGCCGCATCCTGCGGAGAGCCCGCTTACCAGTCCGCCAACAATGGCCCCAAGCAGCGTACGAACAAAAAGTCTTCGGTTGAAAACGTCAATCAGAATCCTTCGACAGCGGATGCGAGCGGCGAAGGCGTGGGTCAGTCCAAAAGCGTGAGTTTCAAATATGGACCAAAGTCGACCCCAAACGACCTGCTGTTTATTTTCGACAATTCCTCCTCCATGAATAATTACCTCGCCAGTGTGAAAGCAGGTTTTGAGAGCCTCGTGGCAGCCGATTGGTTTGGTGACACCCGTCTTGCGGTGATGACTACCCTGCCCGGTGATCCCCAAAATTTAAACAATGTTCATGCAGCTGTAAGCAAATACACAGGAATTGAGTCCGAACCTGGTTTTTTATCGCTCGTCTCGGCCGCGGCCTTTGATAAATACCGCCAAGCTGGCGGCAAGGTGGGAGCGTATCCCGAACCCTTGTGCGGCGATGAATGGTTCAAGCCGGAAGCTGCCAACCGAAACAATAAACGGTGCCTCTCGGTTGCCTTGCAAAACCCGCATCACAGCGTCAACTGTGAGGCTGGAATGACAGCGTTGAGTCAAACTCTCGACAAACGAAACAAACTCTTTCGCGATGGTTCACTGGCACAGGTTGTTTTTATCAGCGATGCGCAGGACCCCGGTTGTGACAACGCCGACTTGAAAAACAATAGGCCCACGGCGCAGGCGCTCAAAGATAAAATTATGCGAAAGCATCAGCTCGCCGGATTAAAATTCCATGGCGTACTGCCTGTGAAAGGCGGCGGGTCGACAAAAGAAACAAACTCACATGGTGTATTCGGATACTCCTACAACAGCTTGATCCAGGCTGAAAATGGAATTTTAATCGACATAACGGCGAGCAGTGATTATTCGGATTTTGCAAAACAACTTGCGCAAACGTCGTTGCCCGAACCTGTTTTTCCTTTGTCTGTAAAGGCTTCGAAGATTCTTTCAGTGAAAGCCGGTGCAGAAACCATGGCTCCGGAAAAGATTCAGCTGGCGGCAGATGGAAAGAGCATCAGAATTTTGGGCCTGAATCCGGCAGCGGAAATTGAAATCGTCGTGTCGTTTGAGCCCTGACTCAATCTGCCCTGAAGACAGTTTGAGTCGGGGCTCGGCATGTTTTAGACAACTGTACTTACTATCTTGGGACAACTCGCAGGAACATACTTCTTCTTTCAGGATGGCTGCGAGTTGTTTTGTCTTTCCCTTAAAATAGATATCAGGATCGATGACCCGATGAGGCCTGCGATAATTCCAAGCGACCACGTGATTGGGAACTTACCGCCGAACGCCTCATTGAGGTAAACCATCTTCAAACCGACGAAAACCAAAACTGCGGCCAGTCCGTATTTGATAAACGAAAAGCGATCCATAACGCCGGATAGCATGAAATACATTGAACGCAGTCCAAGGATTGCAAAAATGTTGCTCGTAAATACGATCAGAGGCTCCTTTGTGAGGGCGAAAATGGCAGGAACAGAATCAACTGCGAAGATGATGTCGGAGAGTTCAAGAAAGATGAGTGCGACAAACAGAGGGGTCACGTAGGTGAGGCCATCGTTTTTGATGAAAAATTGCTGACCTTCAATTTGCGGGTGAATCCTGAATATTTTGCGCAGCAGGCGGATTAGAATATTTTTGTTAAGATCTGTTTTTTCTGTTCCGGCAAAAAACATCTTAATCCCGGTCAGAATCAGCAGTGCGCCGAAGAAGAGCACCACCCAGTCGTAGCGCATCAGCACCGAGCCCATGGCAATGAAGAGCGCTCTGAAAATGAGAGCGCCGAAAATACCCCAAAACAAGATTCTGTGTTGATAAACTTTTGGAATTCCAAAATAGGCAAAGACGACGGCGAAGACGAATATGTTGTCAACTGCGAGCGATTTCTCGACAACAAAACCGGTCAGGAATTCCAAAGCGGAGTTTTTGGCCTGAACTGCCGGATCGAAATTCGGAATAGCCAGATATGTTTCGGATGAGAATTTGTGAAGTGAGTAATAATAAAACAGAACGTTGAACAGCAGGGCGAGACCTATCCAGACGGCCGTCCAGATGGAAGCCTCCTTGAACGTCACTTCGTGTGCCTGTTTGTGGAAAACACCGAGGTCAAGCGCGAGGATGGCGAGTATGAAAAACGAAAACAGAAGATAAAAACCCCAGTATTCCGCGAACGGGAAGAAAATCATGGTTTGCTCTCCTTTGGCAGCAGAATCATCACACCTCGACTATTCGGCTTTTCTGTAAATCAATCAAATAGATTCTATTGTTGTTTAGTATTGATTTTTTCGATACATTGAAAATTCGGACGGAGGGCCATCATGACGCCGTGGATTAACTATCACCACCTGTTTTATTTCAAGTCCATTGCCGAAGAGGGAAGTGTTTCGCGTGCGGCCGAGAAGCTGCGACTGGGTCAGCCGACGCTGTCGGCCCAGCTCAAGCAGTTTGAAGACACTCTGGGTGTGCAGCTGTTTGAACGTCAGCACAAACGCCTGATTTTGACTGAGCAGGGCAAGATTGCGCTCGATTATGCCAAGGGCATATTTCGCATGGGTTCAGAGATGTATGAGGTACTTCATGACCGCCTGAAGCCGCTCAAGCCATCAATTCATATCGGAGCTTTGGACGATGTGCCAAAGCAAGTTGTTGAGCAGGTGGTCAAACACGCTTTTCGTATTTCCCCTTGTCAGGTCACGCTCTCAGAGGGGAAGCCCAATGAGCTTTTGCGTGAGCTGGTTTCGCACCGGATGGATATTGTGTTGAGCAATTTTGTTCCCAATGGCACGGATGCCAAAGGTATTTACCCAAAATTGATCAGTCGCAACAATGTTTCATTCTATGGAGCCAATAAATACAGGGCTCTGAAAAAAGGTTTTCCCCAGTCGATATCAGGTCAGCCAATGATTTTTCCCACCTATGACAGCCGAATGAGACAGGACCTGGATCATTGGGCCAAGCTCAACAAAATCGAACTCAATATCATCGTCGAAAGTCAGGACATTGCCATAAAGAAATTGCTTGCCAGCTCGGAAGTCGGACTCATTCCAGTGGCATCGCATGCCGTAACAGGCCAGTTGCGGCGCGGTGAATTGCATGAAATTGGCGTCCTGCAGGGTGTGTCTGAGGAACTGTTCCTGCTCACCGCGCAGCGTAAAATTGAAAACCCAATTGCGGCGAAAATAATTGATTTTTTCAACTATCGCTAAAAGCAATGATTAATGTAATAATTATCTATTTAACTAATATTTCAAAGATCCGTAACCTTCCTGTGTGACGAGAGGGAATTCACACTTGATTGACAGGAGGGTTAACGATGTTGTCAGAGCGCGATTCTATCCGCGAGATCATCAATTCTCGAAATGGGATTCATTTGACCGGTTATGTAAAAAACGAACGGTCTGACCTGCATTGCCTGCGGTCGCAGGTTCGTGATCTCGCCGGACAGGCAGAGAAATTTCTCGAACCGGTCATGACTTCTGCCGAGCGGAAGCAGTTTCTTCTCCCACTTGAAAAACTTGCCGACGAAGACTCACTGCTTTCCCGGCTGAAGAGAAATTTTGGCCTGTTCCGCACTTGCGATTCGTTCCGGATAGTTCCGATACCCGTGGACGTTCGTCCTAAGTGCGTCGTTGCAACCACGTTTCATGTAAAGCCGCTGCTTAAGTGGATACAGTCGGATCAAGAATTTCTACTTCTCGGCATTGGGCCAACTGATGTCCATCTCTATTCCGGCAATCAGATTTATCTTGAGAAACTTGGCTCCACTCAACTGTCCGCCGATGCGCAGTCGGCGCTGGCCGAGCCGCATCTGCTGTCGCAAAGGATGATTTCGAGAATCGTCCGCGAGAATGTACGAGAGTTAGGTGCATGGGTTACCGCGTTGTGCCCGCTCAATCATACTCGTCTGTACGTGGCCGGTGTCAGGGCGATGAGCGAAGCGTTTCTTCGTTCCCGACCGCTTAAAAATATTTACAGAAACCCGATATGGTCAGTCTTTTCAGAGAGTCAAATACCCTTGATTGTCGATTTGATTCGTAAAATGAACCAGCGGGATGGCATGTTGCGGATTGAGAAGTCAATTTTTGAATTCAGCCACGCCAAGGAAAAGGACCGGCTCTGTACAGACCTCGCCGGAATAGCAAGGGCGGCTGTGCAGGGGAGAGTGAGAAAGCTTCTTGTTTCAGACCAGATTGAGATCTTCGGGAAGCTGGATGCAAAGAACGGTCAGTTGAAGCTCCACGCCCACGAACTCGATCACGAGGATGATGATTTGCTTGATGACCTTGCGCAAAGCGTCATCGCATCCGGTGGCGAGGTGTTAATCGGACACGTCGGAGCGATGTCCACATCGTCACCGATTTTGGCTCTTGTCGAACAAAAGGAGGTGGAATCGCAAGTGTGTTGATTTTTTCGTCGTCTGCTCGGTCGAGGCAGTATTGCCGTTCAGATATTCTGGGACTTTATTTAGGGGAAAGTGTGATGATTAAAGTAACATTTAAAAACCTTTCGAAGTCGGAACTTGTGGTCGCAGCAATTGAACGAAGAATTAAAATGATTGGCGACAAGTTCCCGAATTTGAAAGCGAGTGATGTGTTTGTTTCTGCGGAGATGAAGAATTCTCCGCTGCAGGCGGGACCCGACCTCTATACCATTTCTCTTGAGATTCGCCGCGGAATTTATCAGGGAGTCCGAGTGGGAAGATCTGCGCAGAATCTCTATCGGGCAATGAATGATCTGTTTGAGCTGCTCTTGTTCAAGCTCAACCGCGTCAGCGATCGCGCGCGAGTGCGTGAGAGGACGAGCGCGCGAAGAATTCATCGGCTCGTGTCGACAGTTTGTTAGAATCCCTTTGGCCGGTGACTGATGCTTAAGGCGCGGCCGGTAAAAGAATGCCTTTTACCGGCCCGCTGCAAAGCGGGCCCTGAAATTCAGCACCGCAGCCTGTGCCTTTGCCTGTCCTCTCTGAACTAGAACAAACACACTGGGAACAACAACAAGTGTCAACACTGTGGAGCTGATGAGACCACCGATGACACAGACTGCCATCGGTGCACGTGCCTCGCCGCCGTCGCCGTGGCCGATTGCGATCGGCAACATGCCGAAGATCATCGCGGCCGTTGTCATCAGAATGGGCCGCAAGCGGACCGGACCCGCCTCAACAAGTGCGTCAATAATATTTAGCCCGTCGCGCATTTTCCCGAGCGTGAAGTCGATGAGCAGAATTGCGTTTTTCGTCACGAGTCCCATCAGCATGATGAGGCCAATCATCGCATAGATGCTCATCGATTTTTGTGTGACGAGCAGACCTGCAAAGGCACCCGAAAACGCGAGCGGAACCGACATCATGATGACAAAGGGTGTCAGATAGCTCTCAAATTGCGCGCACAATACGATGAAGACGAGAATGATTGCAAAACCAAGTGCACCCAGCATGGCGCCGATGGCGTCCTTGAGGAGCTTGGCTTGTCCTTCGAGGTTGTAGCTGATTCCCTGCGGCAGTGTTTTTTTCACCTGAGCTTCGAGACTGCGGATGGCCGCGCTCAGATCCTTGCCCTGAAAGTTTGCAAGCACGACGATCTGCCGCTGTCCGCCGAGCCTTTCGACCTTGGAAAGTGCGGGTTTCCGTTCGACCCGCGCAATGCTCGTGAGTGCAATCGGAATTCCAGCCGCATTGGGCAGAGTCAGTGCCGACAAATCTGCGACCTGCTGCGAATCGGCATCCGCAACTTTGGCGCGCACATCATAGCGCTCGCCGCGGTCTTCAATTTCACCCACCTTGATGCCTTCAAACAATGTGCGCAGTGCAAAGCCGAGCTGCTGGGTGCTCATTCCGACATCCGCAGCACGCACCGGATCGGTAATGACTTTGACTTCTTGCACGAGCGGAGGCTCGGAAGTCTGCACGTCGACGGCTCCCTGAACGTTGGCCTTGACCCAGTCGCGCAGTTCGTTTGCGTAGCCGCTGAGCTTGTCGAACTCGCTCCCCTGCAGAATCAGCTGTATGGGCTGCTGGCGTCCGCCGCCACTGCCCGATTGTTCGCTCACTTCAAGTTTTTCTGTGCCATCTGTAAAGCGGCTCTTGAGGTCGACGCGCAGTCTTTTGACCATCTCTTCCTGTGTGAAAGAGCGCTGAGACTTGGGAATCAGATTGACATCCAAGCGCGCCAGATTGGGTTTGCGCTCGGCGTTCGCGCCAATCGCGACCACGACACTTTCGACACCCGGATATTGTCTTAGGAACTGGTCAACAATGGCGGCCTTCTCTTTCATTTTCTGGATGGGGCTTCCCTCAGGAAGTTCATAGTTGACCTGAAATTGGCTGCGGTCTTCCTTGGGGAAGAAACTCACGGGTACAAACCTCAGCAGAACGATGCTGAGTATCAGCACGCCCACACCTGCGAGTACCGTCTTGACCGGACTGCTTAGTGATCTGCGCAAGACGTTGCGGTAATAATTCTCGACCGACTTAAAGACGTTCTCGAACGGCTGAAAAAATTTCGGCACGGAGCCGTGATGGGCCTTGAGAAGTCGGGAACTCATCATCGGCGTGAGCGTAAAGGCGACAAACAACGACACCAACACCGAAAAAGCGACCGTCATGCCGAATTGATAGAAGAACCTGCCGAGAATTCCCTCCATGAATGCCACGGGAATAAACACTGCGACGATCGACAGAGTGATGGCAATCGCCGCAAGGCCGATCTCGGCTGTACCCTTGCGTGCCGCCTCCATGGGAGATTCGCCCATCTCGAGCCGGCGGTAAATATTTTCGATCACGACGATCGCATCGTCGACAAGAATTCCGATGGAGAGCGTCAGGCCGAGGGTTGTCATCAGGTTGAGCGTGAAGCCCATCGTCTGAATAAACCAGAAGGTGGCAATCACAGACGTCGGAATGGCGCAGGCACTGATGATTGTGGCGCGCCAGTCATACAAAAAGACAAGCACGATGACGATGGCCAGCAGTGCACCGAGGAAAAGGTCAAATTTGACGGAGTCGATGGAACCTTTGATGTATTTCGAGTTGTCTTGAAATACATCGAATCGAACGCCTTCCGGCAGTGACTTTTGCAGTTCCTTAATTTTTTCCTGTGCAGTTTCGGCGATGGCAACAGTGTTGCCGCCCGATTGCTTGTAGAGAACCATGACTATCGTCGTGCGTCCGTTGGCCGAGGCATAACCGGTTTCGTCGGCGAGCGTGTCGCGCACTTCACCGATGTCTTTGACTCGGATTTTTTGCCCTGTGCGCAGCGGGATCGGAATTTCTCCGACGTCCTGTGCACTGCTCAATGTGCCTTCTGTTCTGATGCGCAGCAGGCTTTCGCTGCTTTCAAGTTTTCCACTCGGAACGTCGGTGTTCTGCGACTGAACAGCCTGCACCACCTGTGTGGGTGAAAGGCCGAATGCCTGCAGGCGTGTGCGTGACATAAGAATCTGAATTTCACGTTCGCGCTGTCCGGCCAAATCAACCCGCCCGACGCCCTGCACGGTTTCGAGCGCGGGTTTGACTTTGTCTTTAGCCAGCTTGGACAATTGAGCATAGGGCATGTTTTCGGCAGAGAGGGTCATAGTGATGATCGGGGCGCCGCCGATGTCGATTTTGGCCACCACGGGAGCGAGAGCCTCAGTGGGCAGCTGTGAAGCCAATGCGGACATTTTGTCGCGCACGTCCTGAGCGGCCTTGTCGCCGTTGCGTTCGAGTTTGAAGCGCAGGATCACTTGCCCGAAGTTTGGAAACGCAGTGGCATTGAGTGCCTCAAGCCCTTCGATTCCATTGAGACCCTTTTCCAGCGGCTGGAGAATTTTTTGTTCGACAGTCTTGGGGTCGGCACCGGGGTAGGTGACCTGCACCGTGACGACAGGGAAATCGATGTTGGGGAATTGATCGATGCCGAGCTTCTTATACGAGAAAAGTCCGAATACGATCAGTACCACGTTGAGCATCGTGGCGAAAACTGGCCTTTTGATTGAGACGTTTGCTAAAATCATCGCGGTGTTCCTTTAAAGTTGTGCTTCGACAAACTGGCCGGGGATGATCTCTCCGGTGAGCGTTCCCTGAACGCGGCCGATGACTTCAAACGTGCGTGAGTTTTCTTGAATCACTGGAACAATGCGCAGAATCTTGGCCTTTGTATCTTTACCGAGACTCGGGATGGAGAGAGACACCTCAGCTCCCGGACGGACTTTTTTGATCTGGCTTTCGGGAACCCGCAGCGAGACTTCCAATTCATTCATCGATGCAAGCTCAAATACCGGAGCGCCGACTCCAACATATTCGCCCTCTACTTTGAGCCTTCGTGAAACAACTCCGTCAAACGCGGCGGTCAGTCTGGTATCGGCAAGGTTTTTTTCCGCCTGCTGAAGATTTATTTGCGCCTGTGCCGTCGCTATGCGTGCGGCCGTGAGGGCGTTGGTGACCCGCTCGAGGTTGCTCTGTGTCGTTGCGCCTTCTTTTTTCAGTTGTTCTTCGCGCTGCATATCTTTTCGTGCCTGCTCAAAAGTCACTTTTGCTTGTTCGAGCTGATTTTGCGCCAGCTTGAGGCGCAGCTGCACATCGGTGTCATCCAAGATGGCGAGGGTTTGCCCGCGGCGGATCTTTTCGCCCGGCTGTGCAACAGTTTTTGCAATGTGACCTGCAATTTTAAAACTGGCTTGTCCTTGTTTCCCTGAATTGACCTGACCCGACACGCGCATTCCGGATTCCGCAGGTTGGGTGGCCTGCGCTGTTACAATGGCTGGTGCAGTGCTTTCGCTTGCCTGTGCGACTGCTGTGGTTGAGGGTGCTGTGGTTGAGGGTGCTGCCGAGGTGGCAGGGGAAGCCTCTGCAGTTTCGGTGAATCCTGAGCTGGCTTTATTTTCTGACGAAACGACAGGAACCTGTGGAGCCTCACTCGGCAAATCAACTTTTTTTCCGGTGCAGGCGCACAACAGGCAGAGAGCCGGCAAGAGGATCGTTTGGATCGGAGTGAGCGGTTGGCTTGCTGATGTCATCGTGGGACTCTCCGTGCGAAGGTGTTCAACTGAAATTTTTGAGCGTCTGTGTGAAAAGAAATTTCTCTTGTCGCTTCAGAATTATGAAACAAAGTCATAGCGAAAGTTCTTCGCCCATACCGCGCTGCAGCCTCAGCCAGGCCAAATCGGCTTCAGAACGTGCTGCAACCAAGCCGGCGCGTGCACGAGCCTGATCTCGCTCGGCCGTAATCAAATCGGTTGACGAGGCTTGTCCGTTGGCAAAGCGCGCTTGGGTGAGGCGATAGACTTCCTGTGCGAGCCGGACGCTGGACAGTGAAGTCTGCAGCGAATCGCTTGCCGCTTTGAAGTCGAGATATGTTTTGGTGATCTCGGTTTTCAAGAGCGAAAGCGCTTGTTCAGCACTGATTTCAGCCTTGCTGCGCTGCGCGACGGTCTCGCTGATCTTATTCCAGCGAGTACCCCAGTCCCACAGCTGCCATTTGAGTTGTAGCCCGACCGCCAGCTTGTCGCGCACATCGTTTTTGGCTGCGAGCAGCGGGGCTGCGGAAGCATCGGCAGCTCTGCCGCGAATATCCTGTGCGCCGAAGTCGCGTTCATAGCGGGCAAAAGCATTCAGCGATGGAGCGTAATCGAGGCGTGCAGCACCCACCGTCAGGCTGGTGATTTTTAGTTGGCTTTCAGCCGCCTTGAGTTCCGGCCTGTTGGAAAGCGCCTTTTTAAGAACATCTTCGAGGGGCGGGGCGGTGGGGTTTCTTTCCTCCAGCAAGGACTTTTCCGGAGCGTCGAGATCGCTGTCACCGACTTTGAGCATCAGCGAGTCGTTGAGGGCCATCAGTGCAAGTTCCTTGGCAACTCCTGCCTGTGTGAGTTGTGCGCGCGCATCTGCCACACTCAGTTCAAAGCGCATGACATCGACTTGTCCGAGTTTGCCGGCACGATAAAGTGCTTCTCCGTCGCTCTTTTGCTTTTCCGCAAGAGCAAGACTCGATTTTGCGATTTCAAAAAATTGTACGCTGCGCACCGCATTGAGAAAGCTCTGTGCACCCAGCAGTGCACCGTCGCGCTTTGCCTGTGCGGCAGAATCGACAGCGACATCTGCGAGCATCGATGTGGCGCGTGCCTGCAGCGTCAGCGGCAATAGTCCAAAGATGGGTTGCGAGATTTGCACGGCGGCTGTTGTTACTTTTTCGGGAAATTGCGGAGCCCACGCAGCACCGGTGGCTTTGTTCACCGATTTGTCGAATTTAATGTACTGGGCGTCGGCATCGATGCGCGGGAAAAGTGAACCAAGTGCCTGTGCCGCGCGCGCGCTGGCTTCGCTCGCCTGCTCTTGCGCAATTCTCACTTGAAAAGGACGTTCGCGGCCGAGCTGGAGCGCTTGTCGAAGGGTGAGCTTCCCGACCGATGCAGCTGCCTCAGCGGGTTGGCCATCGCTCGCATCAGCTGTCGAGCCGACCACTTTTGCGCTTCCCAACAGAATGCAGACGAGCAGAAAACTCTCATTCGGACGGAAAAGAATGCGCGCTTTCATGGTGTGGACCTCAGCAGATTTGTAAACATGAATTCAATATGTTTTTTGGCAAATGATTTGAGCAGCTCGCGCGGCTCGCTGACATCGTTCATCAGAAGAACTTCCTGCCGCATGAACATCATCGGACCGATGAACTCTGCCTCGACGAAGTCGATGTCGAAAGTTGCCGGCCTGGAATTTTCACTGATCTTGATGAGAAAGTGTCTGATCTGTGTGCGCAGTTGATCGAGCAATTCCCGAGATTCCTCGCGGAATGCACTTGTTCCGCGCAGACATTCGCTCATCATCAGGCGGTAGAACTGAACCGCTTCGGGTTCGCACCAATGGTCGATCATGTCTTCTGCCAGCTCGAGTAGCGATTCTTTGAGCCGGCTTTGATGCGCCGAAATATTCAGATGTGTAAACGCTGGAATCTCGCGTGCGGGTCCAAAGGTTTCCATCAGGCATTGCAGGATGTGCTGTTTGTTTCGGAAGTGGACGTAGAGAGCACTTTCGCGGATTCCGACACTTGAAGCTAGAGTCCGCATGCTGGTTGCCTCAAACCCGTCCCGCGAAAAGAGCCCAAGAGCTGCAACGAGAATGCTCCTTCGGGTGTCGCGACTGTCTGATTTTTTGGGTCTTCCAAGAACCATGCTCTGCCCCGTCCGCCAGTGAGCTTGGAAAATTAATGAACGTTCGTTCATTTGTCAAAAGTTCAGTCTTTTTTGGCGTATTGGGGTGTGTGATGATGTCACAAAGCAGAAAGTGGGGAGGGGGAAGTGCTGGTGGAAGGACTGGTTGCAGCTGTGCTGTGGATGGAACAGGCACAGCGACTGCAGGAGGTCAGTGCCACACTGCTGGACACTGTGCCCGTTGCGTCTCCCATCGCACAAAATTTTCAGCTCGGTATCCGAGCTGATGTGAGTTTTTTACCTGCCCCCAATGCAAAAGTTGGAAGTAAAATTGAACCGATGCCGTCGGCTCCCGCGCAGATGATTCCGGCATTGTATTCTGCGGCTTCACTCCCGCTGGGCAGCAACGAGGCGCTCAGCGGTGAAGTCTGGGGTGGATATTTGCCCGAGGGGAGTGGAAAACTCGTTGGCCTGAAGGCTGCGTTGCGGCAGACGCAATGGGGGGGGCGCGCAGAGCTGTCGAGCACTCGACTGGGGAGTGCGCGGATCGTTTCCGGCGGCGGATACGCCGTGACATCGTCCTCGCTCAGCGGAACGATCAGCAGTTCACAGGGTACAGACACGTTTACCTCCCGCTCGGTGCTGACCTTTGTCAGTCTTGCTGTTCAGCACAGCCAGAGCGGTTTGTGGGGCGGCGTGATGCTTGGAAAAAAGAATACAACCAGCCGTCTATATATTGAGGAAGACAACACCGATCTGCAGGTGTCGGACACTCTGAGCAATGCAAAACAGCCGCACTGGACTCAGGTGAGTCTTGGAGTGCGGCTTGGGAAAAGCGTTTCAATCGCGCTTTCGGAGTTGATGGTTCCCGACCGGGCCGACCTGCCGCGGCTTTCGCTGGCATGGAGCTTTTTCACCCCGTCAGGCGCTCTACGTGAATGACTCCGTCGAGAGCTTCCAGTCGTTCATGAATGTCGCGCAGTTGCGAGATGCTGCTCACGTGCACACGCAGTGTGATGATTCCGCGTTTTTCCGGAGTCGTCTGCACATCGGCGCCGGTGATGTTGATTTGTGTCGATGAAATCAACTTGGTGATGTTTGCGAGCATGCCTTGCTTGTCGTGGGCGGTAATTTTCAGGCGCACATTGTGCTCTGCGTTGCCTGATTGATTCCAGCGGCACTCCACTTGTCGCGCAGGGTCATTGGACAATGCCCAAGGGCAGCTGGCCGAATGAACGGTGACACCTCTGCCGCGCGAAACGAATCCGGTGATGGGTTGCCCCGGCAGGGGTTCGCAGCATTTTGCGAGTCTGACAACCAGATCTTGCATGCCCTGAACGATCACCGAATCTTCGGCTTTGCGCCCTGCGCGGTTTTTGAAGCGGCGCGTCGGTTGATTGTCCTGTTCAAAAGCTTCGGCCGCGTTGCTGTTGATAAGGCTTTCGATCTGCAGGAGCTGCTGGGCCTGTTGTTGCTGTTGTAACTCAGGAACGAGTGCAGCAGGCAGCTGCGAAATTATTTTTCCAAGTGACTGCGCTGCATCAACTTTTCCGTAGCCAATTTGTAGGACATAGTCGTCAAGACTGCCAACCGGTAGCACGCGGTTGAGGTCGGCAAAGACTCCTGTCTTGGTGGCTCTTTCGTAGGTCAGGTTGTGTTTCTCGAGTGCAGTTTCGAGCATTTCCAATCCGGCACGTTTTGCTTCTTCGCGCTCCTCGCTGCGTAAATAGCCGCGGATTTTATTGCGTGCTTTACTCGTCGTACAATAGGAAAGCCAGTCTTTTGTGGCACGGATTTTGTTGCCCGACAAGATTTCCACGACGTCCCCGCTGCGCAGTGGAGTGCGCAACGGGCTCATCCGGCCGTTGACTTTGGCTCCTGTCGTGCGCAGACCCAAATCCGAGTGAACGCCAAATGCAAAGTCGAGGCAGGTCGAGTTGCGCCGCAGTTCAAAGACATCGCCCTTTGGCGAAAACACGTAAACCTCGTCATCAAACAGGTCGACCTTGACGGCTTCAAGAAACTCGTTGGGGTCTGAGAGTTCCTTTTGGTGTCGGACGATTTGTTTGAGCCAGTTGAATTTTTCCAAATCCGACTGGCTCATCGGTTCGTCACCCGAACGAGCCTGATCGCGGGAGCTGCGTTTTTCCTTGTAGGCCCAGTGCGCGGCAATTCCGTTCTCGGCGATGTAGTGCATTTCAGCCGTGCGGATTTGCACTTCAAGCAACTCGCCGCGCGCGGCGACTATGGTTGTGTGCAAACTTTGGTAGAGGTTTGCCTTGGGCATTGCGATATAGTCTTTGAAACGACCGGGGACGGGCTTGTAGGTGCTGTGGACGACACCAAGAGCCTCGTAACATTCGCTGACATTGCTGACTATCACGCGCAGCGCGAAGAGGTCGTAGATATCTTCGAATTCCATCTGCTTTTCAGACATTTTTTTGTAGATGGAATGAAAATGTTTCGCACGGCCTTCTACTTTGGCCTTGATGTTGTGCTCACGCAACTCGGCTTCAAGATGCTCGCGTGCTGCGTTGATGACCTTTTCGCGCTCGTCTCGTTTTTGCGCTACGCGTGCGACGAGGTTCGAATAAACCGAAGGCTTGAGTTCCTTGAGACACAAATCTTCAAGCTCTGCCTTGATTTTGTAAATCCCCAAACGACCGGCGAGCTGGGCATAAATCTCGCTGGTCTCTTCGGCAATGCGCTGGCGCTTTTCTGTGGGCAGCGCTTTGAGTGTACGCATGTTGTGCAGGCGATCGGCGAGTTTGACGACGATGACCCTGATGTCGCGTGACATGGCGACGATCATTTTTCTAAAGTTTTCGGCAAGCTTCTCCTGCGAAGAGCGGAACTCAACTTTTGCCAGTTTGGTGAGGCCATCGACAATCGCAGCAACATTGTTGCCGAATTGTTTCTCAACCTCTTCGACGCTCACTTGCGTGTCTTCGACAACGTCATGCAGAATGGCGGCCACGAGCGAGGTTTCGTCCATGCGGAACTCGGAGAGAATTTCTGCGACGGCAATCGGGTGAACAATGTACGGCTCGCCGCTCTTTCGCAGCTGGCCTGAGTGGAGCGAGTGAGCAAACTGATAAGCTTTGCGCAAACGTGCCACTGAGCTGCTGTCCAGATAGCCGGCGGTTTGTGCAGCGAGGCGCGCGAACGCCAGTTCAGCCGGGTCGTCGGCCGGAATGCTGGTCTGCGCGGGTTGAACTGGCACTGCCGTCGGATTGTTGGGGTCGTGACTCACTGCGGAAGTCTCCTTCGCCAGAGGTTCTACTCCGAGACGAAAAGCTGGTAAATTATCTTCATTGTCATTTTAACGCATCCGGACATTCAAACGATGGGTCATCTCCATGGAATTGACTAATCTCATCTGGCATTTGGGCGCGGCGTTGGCGGCTTTCTGGGCAGCTATTGCCTACCGCGCTCTGAACGCGCGGCACATAGAGCTCCGCCGCTCGGTTCTTGTGTCCCTGTTACCTTTAAGGCAGCAGGGCACCTCAGATTCTTTGCCGGCTCCAGTGTTGCAAAGACGTTCGCTTCGCTTGCGGACGCTGCGTTGGGTTGCCGAGGAACTCCGCGTCAATTACGGTTTTGAGGTCGTGGTCGATGCATCGCAGGAGCTTTTGGAACTGGACCAGCCGATTTGGAGCGCGGCTGTCGGCGAGCTGCTTTTTTTGGCAGAGGCCGGTGCGGGCATGCGTGTCCTTTCTCCGGTGCTGAACGACTCGGGGGAAACTATCAATGCTCAAAAACTGCCACAGTTATTGGCAGAGCTGCGTGTGAGCGGTAAAAAGGTCGTCATCAAATGGAATTCCAGCGGGTTTTCAGGAGCCGGAGGGTGGCAATGGAGCGGAGTTTGAGAGGCGTTGGTTGTGCACTGGCTGCGGCTTTTTTTATTTCCAGACCTGCAGCGGCGACAGAGCGCAAGGGTGAACCGCTCTATGTGAGTTATTGTGCGGCGGGAAAGGGACAAATCAAGCCCGATGAATTGCAGGCTTTGCTGAGCGAAAGCTCACTGGCGGATTTGCAGGTCAGGCGCGGTTTGATTTCTGTGATGCAAAAGCAGGACAACCGCTGCCGCAAGTCGCTGGAAAATTGGCTTGTCGAAATGCGCAGCCAGACTTTGGAACACCGTACTAAAACAGGGCGGCTGGCGGCCATCACTCTGGGCGTTTTGCTGGATATGCCCGCTGCCAAGCAGCTGGTTGAAGCGGAGGCTGCCTCGGGTGCCGGATTGGAGTGGCTTGCGACACTGCAGCAGTGGGATGAGCGCGCCTACAGTGATCTTCTTCGCAAGTGGGTCATTCGCAGTGGAGAACAAATCCGCCGTTCGCGCGGGCTTGGACAGCTGCCTGCGGAGGTTTACGGGCGCAATCAAATTCAAGAAATGACCCAGACAACCGCCCTGCAGCCTCTTCCGCCGATCGTCTTTGATTTGTTTTTGAAATCACTCGGCCTGCGCAATGCGGACGCCGACGAAATATCCGCATTGAACGCAATCTTTGTAAACTTCAATGCCGGCGCACGCAATTTATATGCAAATGCATACGTTCCCGTGCTGCGGCGCAATGCTGTCACGTGGGTTTCGGCGTTTCGCAGCGAGAGTGCCTGGACACAATTTCAACTGCTTGAATTGATGGGACGCACCGGTGGTGCAGAAATGGTCCGCGAGTTGATGTGGCTCAGTCAGAATCACACCGACTCACGGATGAAGAGCCGAGCGTCGCAGGTTTTAGACGAATCGCTCAAGATGCATTGAGCGAAGAACACCGTTCAGTTCACGGTGCCTCGATGTTTGCCTTCAGTTCGCCCTTGGCGTTGCTGCAAGTTTCGCTGGCTGCATCGGCCCCGCGCGCGACGCAGCTGACGATGACTTTTTTCTGTAGATCGTGAATGGCCTTTACGCGGTCCTTTTGTTCCTGAGTCAGGCTGTCGAATGCGGGCAGAACTGCTTTGAGTTGTTCAGTGTACTTGGCCTGAATTTCTTTTGCCTTTGCTACGAACTCTTCGCGCGATGGAGTGACGGCACGCAGTGCTTGCAAATCGGTTGCCATCGCTTTGAGAATTGGTTCAACTTTGCTTCTGTCGATGCCAAGGACTGAATCTTTTTTCGCGTCAGCCGCCTTCATCAGTTCTGCGATTTCTGCAGGAAGCGGCTCGTGTCCCATTTTATGCTCACCGCCTCCGCGGGGTCCTTTGTGAAGACCGGGACGGCCACGTGGATGAGGTCCGCGCTTGTGGTCTGATTCGTCCTCTCCTTTTGAAAAGCCGGCGCGGTATGGTTTGAATTCATCATTGTTCATTCCGCTTGCTGCAGCAAAGCTTGCGTCCATGAGATTTTGATTTGTTTCCTCATCAGAGCTCACTTCGCTCTGTGCTGTTCTGTCATTGTCTGCAAGCAGATCAACCGCTGTTCCGCAGGCTGTTACCGACAATGCAACGATGGTCAGCACCGAGAATTTGCTGAGAGAACGAGTTGAAAGCTTCATAAGTCACCCCCTGAGCTATGTATCGGACCGGACACTTTCCGAGCCTCACAATCCTCTTATCGGCAAATAATTCTGTCTCTCAAGTTATTTTTTTTATATCTGAAATTATTGAATAAATTTTGAGACAGAAGCTGAATTATGGAGGTTATTTTGTCTCATCAGCGGGGGTGGAGGTACACTCTGCTCATGACTCTCTGAAAAGGTGCTCAGCTGCCCATTGCGCATAATAGGTCACAATCAAATCAGCTCCTGCGCGTTTCATGGATGTGAGGGTTTCGAGTACGGCAGGTTTTTCGTCGAGCCAGTCACGTTCAACAGCAGCCTTGAGCATCGCGTACTCACCACTGACGTGATACATCACCAGCGGTTTTTGTGTCCGTTCGCGCAGTCTGCAGAGAATATCAAGGTAACAAAGCCCCGGCTTGACCATAATGAGATCCGCGCCCTCGGCTTCGTCATATTCAGCCTCGAGCAGAGCCTCGCGCACGTTTGTGTAATTCAGCTGGTAGGTTTTCTTATCCAGACCGCGTGCGCCCGAGCCGACAGCTTCGCGGAATGGTCCGTAAAATGCTGATGCGTACTTCGCGCTGTAGGCTAAAATTCCAACCTGTGAAAATTGCTGTGCGTCGAGTGCCTTGCGGATGGCTCCGACGCGCCCGTCCATCATGTCGCTCGGCGCAACAAAATGCACGCCGGCCTTGGCCAGCGAAAGAGACATCTTGACGAGCGCGGAAACCGTTTCGTCATTGAGAATGTTGCCATCCGCTCCGAGAATTCCGTCATGCCCGTGCGAGGTGAACGGGTCGAGTGCGACATCCGCCATCACCAGCAGTTCAGGTGCAGTCTGGCGCACTAAAGCAACTGCCTTTTGAATAAGCCCGTTCGGATTGTACGCTTCTTCGCCCTCGTTGGTTTTTTTTGCCGGAGCGACAACCGGAAAAAGCAGAACAGACTTCAGTCCGAGGGTTTTGATACGGAGAACTTCTGCGGCCAATTCGCTCAGCGGAATGCGCTCAACCCCGGGCAGACTGCTGATGGGTGTGCGCTTGTCGTTGATTTCTGTGACGAAGATCGGACAAATGAGGTCTGCTTTGCTGACCCTGTTCTCGGCGACCATCTCGCGCAGGGCGCTGTTTTGTCGCAGGCGGCGCAGGCGCTGGTGCGGATGTCCAATCGAGTTCGTTTCGTTGCTCATGCGTATTTCTCCGAAGAATGAACCGGTGTTTGCTTGTTCGCTTTATTCAATAAAAGAATTACAACTGACGCAACTGTCCGCCGTCTGCAATGATGGTCTGGCCGGTCAGCGATCTGCTGGCGCTCGAAAAAAGGAACACGCACAACTCGGCAATTTCTGCCGGCTCGAGAAGTCTGTTGAGCGGAGAGAGTGCCGCCCACTGTTGTTCGACTTTCAGCAGTGTCTCGGCGGTCACGGCGCCGAATTGCTGTTGCGCAGTATAGGCCTGCAGCTCACCGAGTTTGTCGGTGCGTACATATCCGGGCGCAAGCGTGTTGACGCGCACTCCCCTGCGTCCGCCTTCCTCGGCAAACGCCTTCATTAGCGCCATGAGAGCACTGCGGTAGGCTCCCGAGAGCGGCAGACTTGGATTGAGTTCGCGGACAGTCGTGCTGGAGATGGCCACAAGGCTGCCTTTGCCTTCCTCAAGATGAGGAAACAATGCCTGAGTCAACAGGGCAGGGCCACGCAGCAAAAGGGCATGGGCAAGGTCATAGTCTGCGGCTTTAAACTGCAGCAGCTGACCGCCGTGTGGTCCGCCACCGTTAATCAGCACGCCGCGGAATGTTACGTTAGTCACTTGACGCGAGACGTTTTCAAGGAGATTTGGATCGGTGAGGTCCAGTGCCACTGGAACGACGTTTTTTGCACCAGACAAGCGCAGTTGTTGCGCGGTTGCTTGCAGTGACTGGGGGTTCCGAGCCATGATCCACAACGATGCACCGCGAAGGGCGAGTTGCTGCGCAATCTCGAATCCCATTCCCGAGGTGCCTCCGGTGATCCAGAAATTGCAGTTGTCAAATTCCGGACCCGTGGGCGGCTGGAATGGCTGTGGCATTGGCTGGCTCCTTCCGACAGAATGCTAAGGTACCAAGTTCTTGGATTCAGTGTCTCGGCAAACAGCCTGTCCTGCAAGTGAGGGGCAGCGCATTGCGGGGAAAAGTTTAGAAGAGGTTGAACCACATGCCATTAGTCCCAATAGTCGTTGAGCAGACCAACCGTGGTGAGCGCAGTTATGATATCTGGTCCAGACTTTTAAAGGACCGGATCGTGTTCCTCGGCACACCCGTTTACGACGAAGTGGCGAATCTGATTGTAGCTCAGTTGCTGTTTCTCGAATCTCAGGATCCGGAGAAAGACATCAACTTCTACATCAACAGTCCGGGTGGCAGTGTGACGGCAGGTCTCGCCATTTACGACGCCATGCAGGTGATTCGCCCGCAGGTCAGAACCTACTGCATCGGCCAGTGTGCAAGTGCGGCCGCTTTGTTGTTGGCGGCTGGAGCAAAAGGCAAGCGCTACGCGCTGCCCAACAGCCGAGTGATGATTCACCAGCCGTCCGGCGGTGCCGGCGGACAGGCTTCGGATATTGCCATCCAGGCGCGTGAAATTTTGTCGCTGAAAAAACGTCTCAATGAAATCTTGGCGCTGCATACCGGCAAATCTGTTAAGGAAATTGAGGCCGATGCGGAGCGTGACTTCTTCATGGGTGCGAAGGAGGCTAAGGATTATGGAATTGTGGACGATTTATTGATGCCGCGTTCGGACCGGCCAGCTTACACTGGCTTGTGAAGGATTTCGGCAGGTTAACTTGGGACTGAGTTTTTTGTTTTTTGGCTCGCAGACGGATGAGGGTGCAACCCTATGACAACTCACGGAATTGACTTCTCGGCAAGCCGCGGCAACGGCGGCAACCTCCATGGACTCCATTGCAGCTTTTGCGGCAAGAGCCAGCGCGAGGTGAAAAAACTTATTGCCGGTCCCAATGTATATATCTGCGATGAGTGTATTGCGCTGTGCAACGACATCATTGCCGAAGAGATGGAAAAAGATGATGTCGTCGGAGCAGTTGAAGGCGTCCCTAGTCCGTCTGAAATCAAGAAAGTTCTCGACGAATACGTGATCGGGCAGGAACGTGCGAAGCGGGTTCTGTCGGTTGCTGTTCATAACCATTATAAACGTATTGAGCATTCAAACGCCCAGTCCAAGGAAGAAGTCGAGCTCGCGAAGAGCAACATTCTTCTCATCGGTCCGACAGGTTCGGGTAAGACTTTGCTGGCGCAGAGTATGGCCCGCATCCTACAAGTGCCGTTCACGATCGCTGATGCGACCAACCTCACCGAGGCAGGTTATGTAGGTGAGGATGTGGAAAACATCATTCTCAACCTTCTGCAGGCTGCTGACTTTGATGTCGAGCAGGCACAAAAGGGAATCGCCTACATCGACGAAATCGACAAGATTGCGCGCAAAGGCGAGAACACCTCAATCACACGCGACGTGTCGGGCGAGGGTGTGCAGCAGGCGCTGCTCAAGTTGCTGGAAGGAACTGTTTCCAACGTTCCACCGCGCGGCGGCCGCAAGCATCCGCAGCAGGAATTCCTGCAGGTGGATACAACGAACATCCTGTTCATTTGCGGCGGTGCATTCGCCGGACTCGAGGAAATTATCCGTGCACGCATGGATTCCAACTCGATGGGTTTCGGTGCAGACGTCAAGAGCCGTGCAAAACTGAACGTCACTGAGCTTTTTGCAAAAGTGCGTGTTGAGGATCTCCTGAAATTCGGGATGATTCCCGAGTTCATGGGTCGTTTGCCGGTCGTTGTGACGCTTGCAGAACTCGACGATGTGGCGCTGGTGAAGATTCTCTCGGAACCGAAGAATGCAATCGTCAAGCAGTACCAGCGTTTGTTCGCCTACGAGCGGGTCAATCTGGTGTTTGAACCGGAAGCTCTTTCGGCTGTTGCGCACGAAGCGCTCAAGCGAAAAACCGGTGCGCGCGGACTTCGTGCGATCCTCGAAGACGTCATGCTAGACACAATGTTCGAGCTTCCGAGCATGAAGAATGTGAAGGATGTGATCGTCTCTGCAGAATGCATCACCGATTACAAGGCGCCACAGTACCTTTACTTCACCGAAGACGAGATTGCGGCCCGCAACGAACGGCTTGCAGCGAAGGCGTCGGCCGGGACACCGGCTCAGACTGCAACAGCTCCGAGCAAAACCACGGCTGCAAAATCGACCGGTTCAAAAAAATAACAGTACTCTGATTATTGATTGAGCATCCCGCGTGCAAAATGCACTCGGGATGCTTTTTTTTCCCTACACTTCGACATTTTCACGACTCACCAGCATGCCGCCCGTTCCTTCACAATGAAATTGGAGCACGACCACCGGTCAGCGCAAGGAGATCGCACGGCATGCAGGCTGTTCAAGATAAACTTCCAGAGCAACTCCCCCTGCTTCCTCTCAAAGACATCGTTGTTTTCCCGCAGATGATTCTTCCGGTGTTTATCGCCGAAGATGTTTGCATGAAAGCAGTGGAAGCATCGATGGCGAAGGACAAATTGATTCTCCTGTCGGCCTTTCAGGTGGACGGTGCCGTCAATCCCTCGCAAAATTCCGAGGTCACTCAAGACAGCCCCGAGCTCGCTGCCAATAGTCCTGTTCCATTTGACGTCTATGACGTCGGAACTGTGGCTATGGTCATGCGCACCCGTCGCTTGCCTGATGGCCGCGTGAAAGTGTTGATTCAAGGCTTGCGTAAAGCTCGCATCACGTCTTTGGCGCAGCAGGAACCCTTTCCGTTGGTCAACGTTTCGGCCATCGCCGACGCCGCACTGACGACTGCCAACAGTGCTGAAGCAGAAGCGCTCATGAGAACAACGCGCGAGCAGCTGGAAAAACTGGTCGCACTTGGACGAGCTCTGACACCAGACATTCTTGTGCTGCTTGAGGACGTCACAGAAGCCGGCCGACTTGCAGATCTCATTGCCAGCAACATGAACCTCCGCATTTGTGACGCGCAGTGGATTCTTGCCACCAACGGTGGACTCGAGAGACTCCGCCGCGTGCATAAGCTTCTGGTTCGCGAGCTTGAAGTTTCGAGCGCTCAGGCGCGCATTCAGACAGCGGCGAAGGAAGAAGTCGGTCGTGCGAGCCGCGAGCACTATTTGCGCGAACAATTGCGCGCTATTCGCTCTGAATTGGGTGAAATGGACGGCAAGGACGACCTCGAAGAGCTGCGCGATCGTGTGCAGCGCTCACAGATGTCGGCCGAAGCTTTGACCGAGGCAGGCAAGCAGCTCAAGCGTCTTGAACGCATGAATCAAGATTCCAGCGAGGCTACCATCACACGCACCTACATCGAGTGGCTATGTGATTTGCCATGGGCAAAGCTCAGCGAAACGAAATTCGACATCGTGCGTTGCAAGGAAGTCCTTGCGGAAGATCACTTCGGCCTTGATAAAGTCAAAGACCGCATACTTGAATTTATTGCCGTGAAGAAATTGA
Organism: Pseudomonadota bacterium; assembly: GCA_039799905.1. GTDB lineage: Bacteria > Bdellovibrionota_B > Oligoflexia > Silvanigrellales > Silvanigrellaceae > RFOM01. The sequence goes on from JBDLRP010000024.1 coordinate 28,972, forward strand.
ATCCCGAGGCGAAGGGGCCGATTTTGTGTTTTGTCGGACCTCCTGGAGTTGGCAAGACAAGCCTGGGTCGTTCGATTGCCAAGGCACTTGGACGCAAGTTTGTTCGTCTGAGCTTGGGTGGCATGCGCGACGAGGCGGAAATTCGCGGCCACAGACGCACCTACGTCGGCTCGCAGCCGGGCCGTCTCATTCAGGCGTTGAAAAATGTTCAGGTCCGAAATCCAGTCATCATGCTCGATGAGCTCGATAAACTGGGCTCCGACTATAAAGGTGATCCTGCTTCAGCATTGCTTGAGGTGCTTGATCCGGAGCAGAACCACACGTTTTCGGACCATTATATCAATCTGCCGTTTGATTTGAGCCAGGTGATGTTCATTGCCAACGCAAACCGGTTGGACACCATTCCAGCACCGCTGCGCGACCGCCTCGAGATAATCGAAGTGAGCGGCTACAGTGAGGATGAAAAGCGCGAGATTGCCAAACAGTACATTATTCCGAAATCCATCGAGCAGACCGGCTTGACTGCCGATTTGGTGCAGTTTCAGGATGCGGCGGTTGAGTTGATGATCAACAACTACACGCGTGAATCCGGACTGCGCAATCTGGAAAAACACATCGGTGCCATTACCAGAAAAATCGCCCGCAATGTGGCTGAGTCCGATGCTTCCGGAAAGTCGCGCAAGTCATGGAAGGTAACTCCAAAAATCGCACGCGATTTGCTCGGTGAGGAACGCTACATTTCCGAGGAGCATGATTGCAGCGCGCAGAGAATCGGAGTCGCTACGGGCCTCGCGTACACATCTGTGGGCGGAGAGATTCTTTACATCGAAGTGAATCTGTTGCCCGGCAAGGGCGGCATGACTCTCACCGGACAGCTGGGTGACGTCATGAAGGAGTCAGCGCATGCAGCGTTGAGTCATATCAAAAGCCGTTCGCAACAGCTGGGCATCGATTCAAAAGTGTTCTCGGAAACTGATATTCACCTGCATTTCCCGGCAGGAGCCATCCCCAAGGATGGACCAAGTGCCGGTGTGACGATCGCCTGCGCACTTCTGTCAGCTTTCCTTGGTCGTCCTGTGCGGCAGGATGTTGCCATGACGGGCGAAGTGACTTTGCACGGACGAGTTCTTCCGATTGGCGGATTGCGTGAAAAGATTCTTGCCGCATTGCGGGTTGGAATCAAAACGGTCTGTGTTCCTGAGAAGAACAAGGCGGCTGTGGCTGAATTGCCGTCAGCTCTGCGCAAGCGGGTTGAAATTCGCTATGTGGCTCAAATCGATGACCTGTGGAATGAAACACTGGTCGGTGGTTTCAAGGCGATCACGACAATCAATGGAGCCGAAGGAGCTGCAAGCTCATCGCATGTGCGGCTGCTTGCCGATACGGTGCAGAACTAAGGCCAACATGAATTTAACTCGCATGCTCCTTAAAATAATGACTTCGGTTCTGGTTGTACCTGCTTGCTCGTTGCTGATCGCGCAGCCTGCGGGCGCCGCCCAAAATACAATATCAGGCGGCAAGAAAGGAAACAGCAAACGTAAGAAGAGCGTTGACAATGAGGAGTTTCAAGCATCCGTTCAAAACATCAAGCCTGACAATTCGGCTACAGCGCGTGAAAATAAAATTTTTGGCGTCGAGGCTTTGTTGACTCCGGTCTCTGATTTTTTCCTCAGTCTGGGTGCCGGTGGTTATTGGTCTCAGAGTCCGGATTTGCATCTCGGGGGCTTTTTGCTTTCGGGTGCGCGGGATCTGAAGAGCCAGTTTCCCAGTTCGGGAGGCCTGACTGTGGAAACCGCAAAGGTCAGCGCCGCGATGTTTGGAGTTTCTGCGAGATATTTTCTCGGAAATAGTTTTTCCGCAAAAACCGGATTCGCTATTCGCACAGCGAATCTATCTCTTGCAGTCCAGGATTCATCCGGAAACAGAGCTGACCTGAGCCAATCCATATTTTCATCAGTTCTTCCGATTGCTATCGGGAACCACTGGTTCTGGAGAAGCGGTCTGAGCGTTGGAGTAGACTGGCTGATGGTTTCGGTGCCGCTTTCGACTGCATCGACGTTGAAATTATCCAGCAATTCAGTGGGTCAGACATCGTTGGACGAGGCGGCGGTAAAGTTTCAGTCTGCCGGAGACAAAACTGCTAAATCAGTGTCTTTGACTCTCGGTTTGCTGTCTGTCGGTTACATTTTTTGAGAATTCACGGTTCAACTAGAACAGCCTCTCACAACGTGCTTTGAGAGCCCGCGAGCGCTTGAGCACTTCTCTGTAGCGTTCGGCGATGGCCGATGGCTGAGCGTCTGAAAAAATGAAGGAATGCTGCCCTTGGCTCGACGATGCGAAAGTGTCGAAAAGCCCTTCCTTTTGGCACCCCAAAAGATCGGCAAATGCACGCAGGTTTTCGCCGTCGCCGCGCGCCGACTCCATCCGCAGTGAGTGCAGGTTGGTGTCGATGAAGATTTCCTGTTCTGCCTGCATTTGTTCTTCGTCGACGTCCACGCAATTGGACGTACCCGTGGTGATGACAATCGACTGCGGAATGATCAGGTCATTGACGATTGAGGCAAGCCATTGCTCAGAGCGCACGTTGTTCTTGAAGATCATCGAACCCAAGCCGCAACCGGCCATGCCATAGGAGGGCTGGACGTAGCGTTCCGACATTCTGCCTGCAGGAGTCACAGGCGGTTGCGAGGGCACTCCCTGCGGGAGTTGCGGAGCCGTTTGTGGCGTCACCTGCAAGGGTTGTTGGATTGAATTGTCAGAAGGAAGTTGCGGTTGGCTGGAGGGTGCAGCTCCCTGCGACGGCACCTGAATCGGCGGTTCAAATGACATCTGAGTCGGGACTTGCACGGGAACCGGCGGCGGAACAACGACAGGCTGTTCTGTGACGGGTGTTCCCTGTTGTGGTTGTACCTGAGAAGGGATTTGCACCGGAGCCCCCTGCATTGGTTGCGCCTGAGAAGGGATTTGCACCGGAGCCCCCTGCATTGGTTGCGCTTGCGAAGGGATTTGCACTGGAGCATTTTGTTGCTGCGGCACTTGGTTTTGTTGTTCGGTTTTAGGAATTGGCCTGCCGAGGCCGCCCATCGAACGACTCGTGCGTGCCTGTGCCCATGCGGCGGACTCACCGGCACACAACAGGGCAAAAACCGAAACCGACGTCATTTTGATTTTATTCATGTCAGACCTCATCGGGCACCTGCACGGCCGGTTGGCAGTGCGGCATATTTACATGAGGATTGCAGTTGTTGGTCGGCGGAAATCTTTTCTTTCAAAGATTGCAGCGCTGCCATGGCTCCGGGCTGTGAAAAAATACTGCTGTAGTTCTGCTGCGCGAGGCGTGCGAAGCGTTGTTGTTCTGAGTCTTCGCAACCGAGAGTCTTGGCCAGACCTGCGATTGTATCGCCTCGTCCCTGCGCGGCATCGCGCGCGATGTCGCGGTAGTTGTTGGCGATAAAATGTTCCTGCTCGAGCATGACCTGACGCGAGTTTTCGGACTGACAGTTGGAGGTTCCGCTCGAGATCATGAACACCTGATTCCACGCGAAGCCGTTGATGAACGAAGTGATAAAATGCGGGCCATTGGGGAGCAGGATGGAACCCAAGCCGCAACCTGCCATACCATAGCGGCGTGTTGGCGTGGGCGGATTGACGACTGACCAGCCGCCGGTGTCGGGTCCCTGCTGTGCATGTGCCTGCGGAATCGCCAAAGCAATTCCCAGCACGCAGAGTAAAAGAGTTCGGCTCAATGGGGAACGCATGACGCTCTCTCCTTTTTTGAACACCTTGATCTTAACATCTGCCACTGAAATCACGTAGTCAGGACCCCCGGAGGTGTCAGGCGCCCGCCGTAGTCTGAAAATTTTCCTGAAAACTACTACGATACCTGAGTGTCGGCGTCTTATTGAATTCGTTGTGAGGCCGTTCCGACCTCTTGTTGAACTCTCAAATTTTGGATGAGAAATGTTTTGTCCGGATTCCACTCCTGCTGCCGAGTGTGCCTCTTATCGTCCAGGCGATTGGCGACAAGATATGTACACTATTCCGCTCGAAGCGTTGTCTGTTGCAGTCGTGAGCTCGATAAAGCCACCTGCGGAGCCGCGCTGGCCATTTTCAGGTGAAAAAACCGATAAGGAACGCCAACCGACACGTCATCCGGGCTTGTTTGCCGCAGGACTTGGCTTGGGAGTTTCGCTGCCGCTCACGGCCGCACTTGTTGCCGATGATCCAGACTTTCCGGTTTTGACTCACGTGCGTGGATTGATACACACACATCTTTGGACTGAATTCGCGACTTCTTCGGCAAAGAATTACTTTGGGCGGCAGAGGCCGTTTTACGACACTGAACTGCGCAACGGCAGAGCTGGTATCGACGATCGTCGCTCGTTTTTCAGCGGTCATTCAGCCCATTCATTTGCATTCACCGGTTATCTTACGCAGCTTGCGCTCAATGAACTGAAAGACAGTGCGCAGGCATGGTTCTTTGTAACACTCCTCAATGGTGTTGCCGTGTGGGTCGGCGCCTCACGGGCAGTCGATCATCAGCACAACTGGAGCGACGTGCTCACGGGCGCCGTTGTTGGAGGCGGGACTGGTTACTTGATATATCATCAGGTCGCACGGAGCAGCGGTCTCTCAGTTCAGTTTTCTCCAGACGGAAAAAAAGTCACCCTCAGTGCGGCGCTTTGATGGTTAGAGCGCATTCGCCTCGAGCCAAGGCGTGAACTGCCGCAAATCGACAAACAAACTGTCGCCGCTCATGCAATTAAAATTACTTGGTCCATAGGATGTGGCACCCACAAGGTAGTAAAACCCGCCGCGTGCTACGTACGCAGGTCCGCCAGAGTCACCATTGCACGTCGATTGAGTCGCTCCCGAGATTGTTCGGAACAGTCGGCTAACGATGTTTTCTGTGTCAAACAGCGAGAATGACGATTTCAGGGTACCGCTTTGTCGTCTCTCGTCGCGGCCGTAACCGGCAATATAGACTTTTTCGTCTTTCTTGAGACTTTCGCTTGCCGGCAAGAGAGCGATAGGCCGATAGGGCTTTGGCAGTGTGCCGGAAAATTTCACGATGGCGATGTCGTTGTGCGGATTCGGCGTGAAGCCGCGCCCGTTTTCCGGAAACTTTTGAGTGGGATCATATTGTTCGTGCATTTTCATCGAAACAACTTTCAAACGGTTCTCACCGGATCCTCCCATTCCGACATACAACGACGGAAGCTTGCTTGGTGTATCTCCTTCCACACAGTGCGCTGCAGTAACAAAATGATTTGGCGTAATAAGCGTACCAGTGCAAAACGGTCGGTCATCAATCATAAACGCGACCGTCGACAGAGCGAGCATGCTCGAGGAAACATCGATGGCGGATCCACCGGTGATTCCAAGGCCCGTACTGATCTTATTGTAGAAAACTCCATCCAATGTGAAAGTGTTCGGCGTTACCTGCATGGTCAGGTTTAGAGGTTGCTCAATGAGCGGCATCGATACGCCGTCACAGATGCGTCCTGCGATGTCCAGAGGCTTGTTTGCCTGCCACGTCCTGATTCCACAAAAGCCGTTTGAGTTGTCTATACTGGCCTGTTCGAAGGTCAGCGGAGTCGCAGAGACGGCGGCAACCAAAGACTGGCTGTTGATTGTGCCGCCGGTCTGAGACACGCGCGATGAGAGTATGGCAACGGCCGTTTCAGCGAATGGAGAAACACAATTTGTCGATGAGTAAATCCGATTTGCCCGAACGATCACGTCGCCGTCAACAACCAGAAATCTTTTGACCTGCCCTTCGCAGGCCGACTCATAAAAGCCGCGCGCCGCCATCAAAGTTGAAATCGCAGCACCGCTTCGTTCGTCCGGTCTGGCAAAGTTGCCGTTGTCGAAGGGCAGCGGCTGTCCGTTCAGGCGCGAGTTTTTATTCAAGGGGAAGGGATAGTTTTTTCCACCGTCCGGCAATTGCAGAATTCCGCCGTTGGCATTCGCTTTGATGTCCGTTCCTCTGTTTGGAGCTCCCCCGTTCAGCTGGCGGCGATCGCCCGCTCGAACGGTGGGTTGAGTGTTTGCACAGCCACTTTGAATACTCTGCAAGACAAGCATAAAGGCGAAAGTACTCAAAAATTTCGAAAACATCCCTCTCCCCCAAGCTCGATTGGGGGTTTTTCGGCTATTTCCGAAAATTGCTTAAATTGCTTTGAAATGCGTAATAAGGTGCGCAAGTTAATGGATAATAATAAATTTCAGCGCAGCGTCTGCTGCGGCGCCTCGTGCAGCTTCAACATAATAAAGTGGCGGGTCGCTTTTTCCCAGAGGGTCTTAGCCTCAGGGCGGCTCTGCCAGTTTGCTTGCATTTGCGCAAAGTTGCGTGGCCATCGGTGCCAGAGTTTAACCTCGGCACGGCTCTTGAAATCATCGCCGAGATTTTCGCCGTCGAGCCAGCGGCCGAAAGATTGAAAGTCATCATTTGAGGTAAAGACGAGGATGTCACCCTTGAGCGCGGCCTCATGGAGCTGCTGCGGACTCACCGAAAAATCGGAAGGGCGGCCGAGCATATATGCCATATAGCCCCACTCGTTGTAGTTCTCGCGCTTGATGTTGTCATAATTCAATTTCGCTGTGCCCGATTCATTGAGGAAGTTGTGCGCGTCCTGAAGTTCGGCTTCACCCAGCGTTGAGGTCAGAATCAGAGTTGCTGACCAAAACGATAGAACTCCCATAAACAGCGCGCCGGCCTGCGGAATACGGTTGTGAAGTTTGACTTCGCGAAAGAAGGCGACCGCGCAAACAAACAGGAATAAAGTTACCACCGTGTGCCAAGCGCTCCACCACGGGGTTGAGTTGTGAAAAGCGAAATGAGCCGTCAGCACCGCGATAATCATAACAAACGGCCAGGGAGTGAGGGCACGGGCGATAGTCTTCAGCGGCGCATCCTGCTGGACTAGAGTTCCGCTGATGAGCAGCAGCGTCGCAGGAAGCATCGGCAAGCCATACCACGGCGCCAGATAACCGAGCCCGAAGAAAAATAAAAAGGTCGGCAGGATGAAACACAGCGCCGCCTTCTGCAGATCATCCCACTGTAAAGTTTTGCTTTTGAATGAATTGTAGAAGTGCCTGAGCGCATAAATTGCAAGCAAGCTCCAAGGCAAAAAATGCAGAAAGAAATTGTTGAGCAGGAATCCGGAGGCCGGATCTTTGAAGCGCGGACGATCGACCTGTTCTCTCATGATGTAGGTCGCCATCCACTGCTCGTGGTCGAGGAAGTAGGGAATCAGATAACCTGCGCCCGCTGTGAGTATTCCAAAGACGAGAAACGACATGCGCGGAAGCGAGGAAAACAGCTGACGGAACAAAGCTCGGTGAAGAGAAAAATACGCCAGTACCGAAACACCCAGCAGGCAACTATGCAACGGTGATTTGAGTGTGCCGGCAAGTCCGACTGCAATCCAAAGTAACAAATAGAGGACGTTTGTATTTCTGTTGCGGGCCAAAACGGCCAGCGACATGACGATGGCGTAAAGGCTTGTCAGTTCACTGTCCATTTGGCTTGAGAAACTGAACAGAACAAACGAGCCTGAACTGGCAAAGGCCCATGCGGGAAGGGCAATCAATGGGTGGTCTTTGGGAAAAAGATGTTCACAGGCCGAGCGCAAAGCGACGACAGCCACAGCTGCCAGAATAAGGTTCATATAAACGGTGCTCAGCATAGAAAAGCCAAACGCGTGGTGACCAAGAATCAGCAGTATGTAGTGCAGCGGCCCTTTGATGTAGTTGACGTCACCAAACTGCAGCTGGCGGAACCAGTATCCTGATTGCAGCATTTCGAGAGCTTGTCCGACGTAGACTTTTTCGTCGCCGTGGATGCGGATATGCCTAAAAATCGAAAAGGGAAGCATTAGCAAAAGATAAAGAACACCATGCCGCCAGTGTCCGAGTGTGTCCTTGCCGGCATTCATCAAACGCGACGAGAAGTCGTTGATCCATCCATTCATGTCAAGTGAACTCCACTTTCGAAAAACCTGTTGCCCTCAGCCAATCTGCCTGTTGGTAAAAGACACGCTCGAGTGACAGCGCATGCGCAGGTGCGCATTGCCCGACACGAGTTCTGTCCTTGTGCGTGAACGCGGCCGTCAGTGCGTCGGCCGATAATTTTTGCGTTGCTATTTCGACACCAGTGCCGACGAGGTTGCGGATCATGTTTTTGAGAAATCCCTCTCCCCAAAAATCCAGAAAAACAGCCTCGGGGTAAAGTTGGTCTTGTCCGACCTCAACTTTATGAATGCGCCGGACGGTTGATTTTGCCGTGCAGTCGGATGCGCGGAAGGCCGAGAAATCAAACTCGCCAACGCACTGCTGCAGCGTTCTTCGCAGTGTCTCAATACTGAAATCACGGCTGCGGACTGCCCACGCAGCGGGTGTCAGCTGGGCATGATGGCCGCGGCCGTACCAAAGCCTGTAACGGTAGTGTTTGCCAAGCGTGTCGAAGCGTGCGTTGAAATCTGGGCCTGCATCGAAGCACCTGTAAACAGATACATTCGCCTGCATGCCCGAGCGCAATATGCCATTGAGCGAGCGGGTGATATCTTCATTGCTGCGATTTGTTCGGCTAAACACATTCAAAAAAAACTGTTGTGCGTGGACACCGGCGTCGAGGCGTGAGCAGCCATAGAGTGTCGGTGTTTCCTGTGTGAGTGTCTGCCATGCCCTGCTGAGTGTGTCTTGCACGGTGTTTCCATGAGGCTGGCTCTGATAGCCCATGAAACCATCGCCGCGATAAGAGATTTCAAGACAAATGTTGCGCACTCCCTCGCGAGCGCGAAAGCGCACGCCGCGTGCAGCTTCGAATCGTTCAATCAAGGGACTTTCGTGCTCGGAGGCGTTCAAGTTTTTCTCAGAATTCATTGCTCTGCAATTCTCCGGCAGCCGAACTCACCTGAAGGGCGACTTCTTTCAGAAGGTTGATTTGATCGCGCAGTGCCGCCGCTTCTTCGAACTCCAGCTGCTGCGATGCCTTTTGCATCAGTTTGGTAAGACGTTTGACTTCTTTGTCGAGTTTCTTTGGGTTGGTCAAAATAGTCCTGTCGTCGATTCCGTCCAGAGCCCGTTCAATTTTCATCTCCAGATCGGCTTCGTCAGGCGCGCTGTCGAGGTTGTAGATTTTGCGCAGCTGTTCCGGAATTTTCTTGATGATCGTTTGAGGAACGACGTTGTTTTCTTCGTTGTATTTCTGTTGCAGCTCGCGTCTGCGTGAGGTTTCGGCAAGGGTTGCCGCAATGCTGTCGGTGGTTTTGTCGGCATAGAGGATCACGCGGCCCTGCGCATTTCGTGCCGCACGCCCGACCGTTTGAATTAGACTTGTACGTGAACGGAGAAAACCTTCCTTGTCGGCATCGAGAATTCCCACAAGTTGCACTTCCGGCAGGTCAAGACCTTCGCGCAGCAGGTTGATTCCGACCAAAACATCGAACAGGCCGATGCGCAGATCGCGCAGTATTTCAACGCGTTCAATCGAATCAATGTCTGAATGCAGGTAGCGGATGCGGATGCCGATATCTTTGTAGTAGTTCGTCAGGTCTTCCGACATTTTTTTGGTCAGTGTTGTGACCAGAACACGGCCGCCCTTGGCAATCGTTTTTTGGATCTCGCCGAGCAGGTCGTCCACCTGATGTTCGGCGGGCTTGACCTCGACTATCGGATCGAGCAGTCCGGTCGGACGGATCAGCTGTTGGACGCTTTGATAGTTGCAGCGCTCGAGTTCGAATTTCCCGGGAGTGGCCGAAACATAAATCGTTTGGCCCATGCGCGTCATGAATTCATCAAAGTTGAGCGGCCGGTTGTCGAGTGCGGCCGGCAGGCGGAATCCATGTTCGACAAGAACCTCTTTGCGTGCGCGGTCGCCGCGGTACATACCGCCGATTTGTGGCATGGTGACGTGACTCTCATCAACTATCAGCAGGTAGTCGGACGGGAAATAATCGAGCAGGGTCGACGGTGGTTCACCTGGCTGGCGATTGTCCAAATAGCGGCTGTAATTTTCAACACCCTGACAGTAGCCCACTTCGCGCATCATTTCGAGATCATGCAAAACACGCTGTTCGAGGCGCTGAGCTTCAGCCAGATACCCGTTCATTTTGAACCACTCACAGCGGTCAATGAGGTCAAGCGAAATGCGTTCAATGATTCCCTCGAGCTGCTCGCGATCGGTCACGTGGTGTGAGGCAGGGTAGATGGCACAGCGTTTGACCCGCTCGATGATCGTTCCACGCAGGGCATCGATGAGTTGAAGTTTTTCTATCTTCTTTCCGAAAAATGAAATGCGCAGTGCCTTTTCGCGCTCGTGGCTCGGAATGATTTCAACGACATCACCGCGCACGCGGAATTTGCCGCGTTCTAAACTAATGTCGTTACGGGTGTATTGAATTTCAACAAGCCGGGCGAGCAGTTCGTCGCGTCCGATGCGATCGCCTTCTTCGACCATCACCATCGCCTTGAGATAAGCCTCCGGATCACCAAGGCCATAAATGCAGCTGACACTCGAGACGATAATCACATCATCGCGCTCCAGTAGACTGCGCGTGGCGGCGTGGCGCATTTTGTCGATGTCTTCGTTGATGGTAGCTACTTTGTCGATGAATGTGTCGGTGCTCGGGACGTAGGCCTCGGGCTGATAATAATCGTAATAGCTGATGAAATACTCGACGGCGTTGTTGGGAAAGAGCGCCTTGAATTCCTGAAACAACTGCGCGGCAAGGGTCTTGTTTGGTGCCAATATCAATGCCGGACGCTGTGTCTCATAAATCACGTTGGCAATGGTGAAGGTCTTGCCCGAACCAGTGACACCCAAGAGAATTTGTTCGCTGACGCCGGCTTCCACACCTTCGACGAGGCTTTCAATCGCCTGCGGCTGATCGCCCATGGGCTCGAGCTCCCATGTCTTTTCAAAGCGGTCCGGACGTTCGGATGAGTCAGATTGCATCGGTTGAACTCTGCCTGTGTGTGTGCCACATTAACGCCTTCAGGCGTAGCATAAGACCTACCTCGGACAAAGGATTTTCAGGCATGGCCACCAGCAGACAATCGCTGACTTCAATCGCTGACATCCACGCGGAGCGCGTGGCATTGGGCAAGGTGACAATCGCAGGTTGGGTGAGAACCCGCCGCGCATCGAAAAAGTTCTCATTTCTCGAGATCAATGACGGTTCATCCGGCCGTTCGATTCAGGTCATTGTGGATGCTAGCTTGCCTAATTATGAGGCTGATTTAAGCCGACTGACAACCGGCGCTTCAGTCCGCATTGAAGGGCAGTTGGTTGCAAGCCCGGGGCAGGGGCAGAAATTCGAGATTCAAGCCATCGCCGTCCACGTTTATGGTTTCGCCGATCCTGAAAAATACCCGCTGCAGAAAAAAGACATGACTTATGAGTATCTGCGCGATGTGGCTTACATGCGCGGCAGAACTGCGACGTTTGCGGGCGTTTTCAGAATCCGCGCGCGTGTCAGCCAAGCCATTCACCGTTTCTTCTCGGATCAGGGCTTTTACTACATTCATTCGCCATTGCTCACGACGTCCGATGCCGAGGGCGCAGGCGAGACATTTCAGGTCACGACTCTCCCGCTCGACAAACTTCCGCGCACGCCGTCGGGTGCCGTCGATTATTCACAAGACTTCTTCTGCTCACCCGCAATGCTGTGCGTGACTGGCCAGTTGGAGGCAGAAGCGCTCGCACTCGGCATGGGCAAAGTCTACACATTCGGGCCCACCTTCCGCGCAGAGAATTCAAACACCAGCCGGCATTTGTCGGAGTTCTGGATGATTGAGCCGGAAATGGCTTTTTATGAAATTGAAGACAATATGCAGCTGGCGCAGGATATGATTCGATACGTCGTTAAAGATGTACTCGACCACTGTTCCGACGATCTCGAGAACATCATTGCCCGCAATGGAGTCGAAACGCGCGAATACCTCAAAATGGCGCTCGAGCGGCCTTTTGTGCGCGTGACCTACACTGAGGCTGTGGAAATTCTCAAATCATGCGGACGTTCGTTTGAATATCCGGTGGAGTGGGGCGAAGATCTCAAGAGTGAGCATGAGCGTTACCTTTGTGAGGAACACTTCAAGGCTCCAACTATCGTGTACAACTATCCTTCAGTCCTGAAGGCGTTTTACATGTACCAAAACGACGACGGTAAAACGGTTCGTGCCATGGACCTGCTGATGCCGGGCATTGGCGAGGTGATTGGCGGCAGCCAGCGCGAAGACCGTGAAGACGTTCTGATCGAAAAGATCAAGTCCAAAGGGCTCTCGCCTGAACATCTCGAATGGTACATCGATCTGCGCCGGTTCGGCGGTGTTCCGCACAGTGGTTTTGGACTCGGATTGGAGCGGTTGCTCGTGTGGATTACAGGCATGGGCAACGTGCGTGACGTGATTCCGTTCCCGCGCGTGCCCGGAACCTGCAAGTTCTAAACGGCGCCTTATTTATTCGCTTGTCAGTTCGACATCAAGACCGGCACGCAGGCCATATGTGCTGCCGAGATCAACTTCACCGGCGACCCAGCCTTTGGTTTTTCCGCTCACCTCGATCCACGGTTGCCAGCCCTGAGCTGCATTGTGAATGAGCTTTGCTGCGACAAGCCCGCCGAAATCCGATTTCGTTGCATTAAAATCGAGGTCCTTGGGTTGCATCCACAGCATCACGCGCGCTCCCAATCCGAACGGTGTGTCAGACAGCGGAAGCGGACGGTGTTCCATTTCAATTTGCGGCAGGCTGCGTTCTTTGTTGATGTTCTGCTGCCACGCAAAAAATAATCCTTGAGTGCCAAAGGGGGTCTGTTTTTCAATGGTTTTCATAAAAAGGTTGAGCTTCAGGGCATAGCCGAAGGGGGCAAAGTAATGTGCGAGAGATGCATTTAACCCAAGCCTTCGTCCTGTCGCAGGGCTCGTCATCGAAAATGAATCGAAGCCGAACAGTTCGGGATCGAAGAAGTTAAGATAGTGCAGGACATTCTGCTTTTTGAGATAGTCTTTTTCTTCTTTGCTGAGATCGGCAAACGCCGTGTAGCGCTTGATGCCGACACCGGAGGGATGTTGTCCGCGTTCCTCATATTTTTCGTTCGGACGGAAAAGGTCTCGAACCCAGCCTGAGTAATCCGGACCGACGAAATCACGTGCACGGATGTTGTTGCCCTCGCGTTTTTCAATTTCCACAATAGTTTTGTCGAGGTCGCCATCAACAATGGATTGTATGTAGCCGCTCGAGCCGAGCTGGATGAGCCACATCAACGGCAGGTTGTTGCTGGATTTTAGATTTCTGTAAAAGTGATCTTTCTTGAGTGACTGAATGAATTCTCGCTCACTCTCATTGCCGGCAATCGAAAGGCGCAGCTGGTCTTTGGGGTAAAGGCTTTTGAGCCGGATGTGATCCTCATCGGACTGGCCATTGACAGAGTACACTTCGCCGAATGGTTTGAAGTCGTTAATCGTGTTGTGACTCGGAACGCCTCTGTGGGTCATGACCGCACGATGCCATTCCTCATGAGTCCAGGCGGTCGAGAGGGGAAGTGTAGAAAGGGAATAGTCTGTTGCTAACAGAAGGCTGAACCTCAGCCAGCGTTTGAGTCGGGTGTCCTCGTCGGGAAGGATGTGTTCAAGGCCGTAATGAACTGCGCTGTACCAGCTTCGCGAGAGGTCCAACGACTCGGCCATGCTCGGGCTTTTGTATCCATGGCGGAAGTTATACGGAGCGTCCAAAAGCGTAAAATGCAGCACTGTGCGCGGGGCGGATTGTTTTTCTGTTCCTTCAGACACCGGTGCCGGCGCAGCCGCGGGAGTCGTCTCGGATGCGGCACTGCCAAGTGAGATTGAACAAACTGAGAACGCTGTGCCCATGAGCAGCAGATTTTTTTTAAATTTCATTTTTGCTCCGCGGATGCTTGTTGCTGTGAATGCATAAAATATTTGCGCATGATGCATCATATCTTCACTTGATATAGCGCAGCATTCCCGCAGCCGGACTCGACTTACGCATGCGCAGCAGTTGAGCCATTGTTGATGGAGAAATTCCCTCTTCAACCTTGAATTGGCAGGCCGCCAATTCACGCGGTGGCTTTTTGAAAAGCCGGTTCACGCGCAATCCGTCGCCAGTGACATGAACCGACACTTCGTTGAGTTGTGCAAATGTGAGTTTGGCACATTCCGTTGGTTCAATGTGCGGCCGACTGTCGTCGCCCGCCAATTGCTTTCGCAACAATGCCTGCAGAACGTCGGCTTCTTTGCGTTGCCTGAGAAGATTCAAGAGTGCCTGAGGATTCTGAGTGAAGTCTTGAATCGACAGCGTGCGTCCGCTGCGTAAATCGAACGTGTTGAGCTGCTCGCTGCCTCCCTGCGGATTGCAGGTGTCGCCCAGACGGTATCGGACTGTGACGTATCCGCCGCGCAAGTACTCAACCAAAGATGTTTCCGAGACGGTTTCGCAAGGTTCCTTGCTGCCCATCGACTTGGTGATGCGTGTTTCAAAAGGGCGGCCCTCTGCCGTCCAGTCGCCCAGAAGCTTGACCACGAGTGGCTCGGCATTTGCCGGAACGCCGTCCATGCCAAGGAAGAGAGTTTCGCAGATCATTTCCGTGTTGACGGCGTTGGGTTCCAAACAGGCGCCGTTGTCATAACACATGTCGATGGACTTGCTGCGCGACTCGCGGTGTGAAAGCAGCGCCTTTTCGAGTGACTCCATGCGCTGAAATAAGAACGCACGCGGCGATGAACAACGGATTGAGTCGGGTTTATTGGGTAGTGCGGTCAACCATGAATCCGCATAGAGTTCCCAGCGTTTTTGGTGTGCCTGAAGGGCCGGTCTGCTGCCTGCAGGCAGGACCTTGTTCAGTGCGCGCTCGGCCGTGGCAATGCGCTGCAGAAATCGAGCTGCGGTAGGATCTTCGCAAGCAATACGCTTGAGGGCATGAGCGGAGTACTGTCGGCAATTGGCAGCCGCGCCGGCGTCGGCACTCTGATTTGCAGAGGCTGTTTGTGATGTTGTCAGAGCGTGCCCGGAAATAAATGCAAGCAGCAATGTGCAGGACTTCAAGTTGACAACCTCCCGTAAGTGCCTTGGCGCGGTGGGACGATTGTAATTCATCGGGCGCGCATATCAAAGACCCCGTCCCATTCTTCGGGAGGTGGTGGGTTCTGTTTTAACCTCACTGCCCTGTCGAGATACAATGCAGCAACTTTATCTGCCGGATTCTCGTCGAGGTTCTTTTTCCATCCGTCGATTGCGGTATCCCATTGGGCGGCGTGAAAGGCCCTCATCGCACTCTCGTGGCGCTCCAACGTCTTGAGTTTCAACTCTCGGACGTGGGGATGATCGGCATTGTAAATTTCAACGATGCTCAAAGCGCGTGTGAATCCTGCAGGGCGGACACGGCCGAGCGAGCGGAAGTCAAAGTGTTTTGGATTCTGAGTGAGAATCATCGAATCCTGACTGGTGATCAGTCCGACGGAAAAGACTTTGGTGATTCCCTCAAGGCGAGAAGCGAGATTGACGCTGTCGGAGATGACCGTACCTTCCATGCGCTGGTCGTTTCCGAGTGTACCGAGCATCAGCGGTCCATGGTGTACCCCGATCCCGATATTGATGGGTGGCCGGAACGAAGTCTTGCGCTGATTGTTGAAATTCTCCAACTCGCGCTGCAGGTCGATGGCTGCAAGTAGCGCGTCATCGGGACGGTTCGGAAAAAGCGCCATCACGGCGTCGCCGATATACTTGTCGATGAAGCCGCAGTTTTTTTGGATGAGCGGGTTGACGGTCGCAAAATAGCTATTGAGGAAATCAAAGTTTTCTTTTGGCGTCATAGTCTCTGAGATTTTTGAAAATTGCCGTATGTCGAGAAACAATACGGTCATTTCCCGCAGCACCTGATCACCCAGCCGCACATCGATGATTGATTCGCGTCCCAAAAGCTGAAGCAGATCCTGCGGAATAAATCTGGAATACGCGCCGTGAATTTTGCTGATGTGCAGATGGTTGCGCATACGTGCGAGCAGCTCGGACTGACTGAACGGCTTCATCAGGAAGTCATTGGCACCGCTGCCGAAGCAGGTGATAAGGTCGCTGATTTGGTTTTTTGCGGTGAGGATAATCACAGGTAGGTCGGTAACCTGATGGGTCTTGCGGATCTCGGCCAGCACCTCCAGCCCGGACATGCGCGGCATCATAAGGTCGAGCAGGACGAGATCCGGTTTGAATTGTTGCATGGCCCTCAGTGCGGAGGGGCCATCTTCACAGATGACAAGTTGATAGTTTTCGGAACGCAATTGGTTTTGCAGCACCTGACGGTTGATTGGCTCGTCATCAACAACCAGAATTTTGTATCCCTTTTGATCATCCATGCGGGTGTGAATGGAAGGGGATGTTTCGCCGGCCGGAGTTTCGCTTTCCCACCAAACTGAGTTTTGTTCAAGCATTCGCGGGCGCTGCATTTTTTGCTGTATGCCGGCATCGATAACTTCGCCTTTGCTCGCTGCGGCAATGCTTTGTATGGACAGCGGAATGGTGAATGAAAACTGCGAGCCTACCTCGGGTTGTGATTCAACCTGAATGTGTCCGCCATGCAGTTCAACAAGTTGCTTGGTGATCGTCAAGCCGAGTCCTGTTCCGCCGTAAGCGCGATTGATGTGTCCGTCGGCTTGTTCGAAGGCGTTGAAGATTCTCTGTTTCTTGGCGGGATCGATACCGATTCCCGTGTCGGCTACCGTGATGCGCATGAAGCGTCCTTCCACTTCAGCTGAAACACTGACATGGCCGGTGTGCGTAAACTTGATTGCGTTTGCAATGAGGTTTTGGAGGATTTGTTGAATCCTTGCCTCATCGGCTTCCAGCATCGGCAAATTCGGTTCGACGTTGTTGTGCAGGGTGAGCGCTTTGCCGCCCACGAGCGGCTGGTTGAGTGCAAGTAGGACCTGCACCATTGGCCGGAGTTCGACGTCGCTGAGCCGAAGCTTCAAATTACGCTGCTTGATTTGAGAAAAATCAAGCAAATCGTTGACGAGATTTGTCAGCCTGCGGCCTGAGGCGGATATCAGACCAAGATTCTCCCTGAGACGTGAATTGAGGCTTCCTTCACTGCCATTGAGCAACGTTTCAGCGAGACCGACGATGCCGTGTAACGGCGTACGCAGCTCATGTGAAGTGTTGGCAAGAAAGTCGTCTTTCAGTTTGTCAGCACGCCTGAGCTCCGAAACCACACTGAGGTTGTCGAGCGTCAGACAAAGCGTCTGTTCGGTAATCTTGATGAAATGCATCTCTTCGCGGGTCAGGAACATTTCCTTGTCGCAAGAAATTGAAACCATTCCGAGCCAGCGCAGATCTTGGAACAAGTTGAGCGTCAGCACACCACCTATTGTAGACATCGGCGGTTGTTCATCGGGAATAGGGGGAACACCTGATTTTAAAACAGGTGCAGGAATGACGGGCTGATCCGTAGGATGACTCAAATGCGCCGTGTATTGCAGAACCCTGCGCGGCTCATGGCTTGGAAGAATGATTTCAACATCTATCTCGCGCAGTGATTCGAGTTCTTTTTGCAGAATATTAAGAGCTGCAAACACCGCTGAGACATGCTCATGAGAGCTTGCCAGCTGCCGGCTTCCCAGCATCAGCTGTTCGACGCGTCTGCGCAGTGTGCGTGCGTACTCGCCAATTTTTTGTGTGACACTGCCGATACCCAGCATGGCGGAAAGAAGAAGCACGGGCACAAGCAGAGCCTGTCGCCAATCCAGAGGGTCGTACAGGTTTGCACTTTTGCCTGCGCCCGAAAGATCACGCCAAGAAGCGAGGGCCATAAGAAACACCACACCACTGACAAGCAGTCCTCGCAGTGTGAAAAAATGCGTCGGGTTGAAGAGCGTCTGTCCTGAGTCAAGGTCTTGCAGAGAATCCGACCGCGGTGCAGGCTTTTTTCTGAAATGCAGATGAATGGAATAAGCGGACACAATGATTGTCGAGACTGCGATGATCAGGTCGGCCGCGCGCTCGCTGCGGAATATGAACAACGATTTTTCGCTGTAGAAAAACACCATGGCGGCTGCCAGCAGTGCAGAGTTCATCAGTGCAAATGCATATCTGGCCTTGCGAGATGCAAAGCGGGAGCTTGGCTCGATAATCAGCTCATAAATGACCCGCGCCTGCCAGAAGAGCACAATCAGCAGAATGAGTGCAGTCAGGACTCTCAACTGATTCACATTCAGCGTCAGACCGAGCAGACTGACTTTTACACCTTGAAATGTGGATATTGAGTGTGCGAAGAATGCTTTTATACCTTTGAGAAATGCAAAGATGCTGATGTGGAAAAGAATCTTGCTACTGTCCAGAATGACTGCCATTGCGGCGACGAGTACAGGAAGAGTGAGTGACAACAGAGTCAGCGGGATGGAGGAGTCGACAAGTTTCTGCAGTAATCCTGTGTATGCAGTCGTGTTGCCGCTCACCATCAAAGCAACAGGAAGAGTGATGGGGCCGAAGGCGCTTGGAAAAGCGTATTTATTTGCATTGTAATCGAGACTGATGGAGCCGCTGGCAAGAATGTCTGTGATGGCGAAGGTGCTCACCGCATTTGTTCCATTGCCCGCGTGTATTTGCTTGTTGTCTTGGTTTGTGTAGATGCGCAGCGTTGACTGATACGTTCTCGGCACAACCAGACTCAGATAAGTTGCATGTTTGCTGATGCTGTTGATCCAGTCGATGTCAGGTATTTTGAAGCGGTAGACAAGACGCGCAGAGTTGGGCAACAGCGTCTGCCCGTTTTTCTTGAATTCATTCTCAAGGCCGGCAAACATGTTGGTTGTCCGCGGCAGGGTGACCGTCGTTTTGGTAGCCTGCAAGGGCATGCAGTCTTCGAGAACATCTTTCGGTGTTTTGCAGTGAAACGGTGAAGCCTGCCACTCCTGCAGGAGAATCAGAACTTTTTCATTTTTCATCCGCTCGATTTGTGCATTGATGTCATAACTGCGCTGGAGGCCAAGCATGAACAAAATAAAAAGGACTGTGCTGATACAAAGCAACAGCACGGGAAGAACATTATAAATGGAAATTTTCTTAAAATATTTCTTTAAAAATGTTTGAAAATATCTCACACTTGCGCCTCCGCAGCGACTCGATCTTCGCCCTCCGGTGAGGCTTTGCAAAGAGCCAAAATGATGACCTGCACATCAGGCTGTCGGATTCACAGGAACTCGACTGACGCTTCGACGTCAGTTGGACGCCACGATTCATCGGCGATCACAGGTATGACCACGGCATTCTTTTGCGTATTCAACACATCCTGGGTCATGCCTGTGCATATCTGTTCATTGAACTGAACTCCCGACCGGCAGACAAATTTTCCAGTCAGGGTGATGCGTTGTTTTGCCCTCACCGACAGACGTACCTCCTGGTATGCCGCGCATCGGTTGTCGATTTGTGTCGTCAGGACAGTTTGTGTCAGGCCCGATCGGCGTGGGTCGACGATGGTACCCATGTCGAGGGGAACCCGGCAGTAACTCACCGCGCCGGTCGTACCATTAGCAGTGCCGCCAGTCAGCCGTGAGCGCGAGTTGCCGTTGTTGTTTGGACCCGTAGGAGTCTCGTTGTCCTCGACGGAGTTTTTTGGACCACAGCTTAACGTAAATGCTGCAATCACGGCCGGCACTAGTGCCAGACATAAACTCGAAATTTTGTTACCTGCATCATTCTTCATGACAGCGGTCCTCCCGTCGAAATGATTTTTTCTTCAAATTCTGAGTTACGCGGATCAATTTGTTTCTCAACGATGGTCTTCTGCACAATCGCACTGCAAATTAGCGTTTGCAGTGCCGACATCCTGTGCGTGCGCAGGTATTTTTCCTGCGCACTGGCGCCAACTGACAGCGGATTTTTGGATTCCAGCAGCAGAGCGCGTGCCGATGCGGACGTCGCGCCGTCCAAGCCCATTTTTCCGAGCTGTGTCTCAGCGGAAAAATCTTTGAACAATGATTCAAAGTTTAGAAACGGAGCGTTGAATTGTTTTTTAGGTGTCATGATGAAGCGGTTGGGCAGAACCCGAGCATAGGCTTTCCTAAGCACTGCCTTGTCGAGAAATCCCTGCACCAAAGCAACATCAGGCAGTCCTGCAGTGAGGCGCCGCATTTTTCCTGAAAGAAACGGAGTGCGGCCTTCGAGAGTATTTGCCATTTCCATCCGGTCGCCCACCCAATTGAGAATCTGCACAGGCAGGTGGGTCTGACAAAAGTAGTTTTGCCAGAGCAGCAGCGCGTTCTCTGGAGACTGTAAAAATTCATCCTGATTGGCGCCGTAGTCGATGCCGTGCAAAAACCAGCTGCGAATACTTTCTGTTTGTGATGCCAACCACAGGGCGGCTTCCGATGGTCCAAGAATGGCTTCGCAGATGGCAGAGACTTGTCCGAACAGCGGATGAGGAACCTGCCATTTTGCGAGACTCTGCACAAAGTCATCGCCCCGTCCTTCGGCACTGCTGCCTGCAAGCCAGGGATCACTCGCCTGTGCAGCAAATTTTTTTATGTAAACGGAGTCGCGCCAGCGCTGTCCAAGTGCAAGATCTGATTTTCGCGAACGCTGACTGAAGGCCCACCAAGCGCAGTATCGGAAGCTCGGATATCCGCACAACAACTCGTCTGCGCCATCGCCGGTCAGAACTCCAGGCACATACCGTCGTGCAAACAAACTCAGCCACCACTTGGCAGCACCATTGGTGAACGGCTGAAGATTCTCCGAGATGTAAACAGCGTGCGGATAGGAATAGCGCAATGCCTCCTCACTGAGACGCAGGACGTGCGGAGTGAAACCAAGATGTCGGCTGAATGCAACCGCCTCGTCGGATTCATCGTAGCCTTGGGTTTCGAAGCCGACCGTAAAGGATTTCAATGATCCCTTCAGCCAGTCCGAGGATTTTCTCTGCAGCGCACTGGCGAGCTCGAATGCAACGGTTTTTGAGTCGATTCCGCCACTCTGATAGACGCCCAATTCGACGTCCGAAAGAAGCCTTTCTTCAACAGATGTGCCAAGGGCTTCTCTGAATTGTTCCAGCCTTCGCTCACAGTCGCCGTCCGACCAAAATGCTCCCTTGCCGGCATCGCGCACTGGCTGCGACCGGGTTGTCACCTGAATGGAGTAGACTGGATCTTGGGACTGTTTGCGTCCGCGGACGCGTCCGCCGGCAGGGCACTGGATAATCCCTTCAAATGGGGTGCAGATGGGTTCGAACAGGCCGGTGAATTGTCGGAGTGACCCGTCTCGGTTCCAGATTTTTTCACCCGGCAGGGCCTTCATCTCGCTCGCAAATGCAACCAGCTGGCAGTCGAGCCTGTAAGCTTTTCTCGCGCTTGAAAACATCCGCGTATTGATGTCTGAAAATTGGAAAAATAAAGGTTTCACGCCAAAAAAATCACGTGCGGCAAAGAAGCTGCTGCCATCTGTCTTGACGATGACGAAAGCGAATTCTCCTTCAAGCTCATCAGCAAATGTGTCGCCCGACAGCAACCACCCTTGCAATATGGTTTCCGTGTCGCTTTGCGTGCGCCACGCTTGCGAGCCATATTTTCCTTCAAGTTTGCGTCGCAGCTCGTGGTGATTGTAGATTTCGCCATTGAAGGTGATTGCAAACGAGCCGTCGTTGCTGAGCATCGGTTGCCGGCCCGATTGCAGATCTTGAAATGCAAGCCTGAAGTGATTGAGTGAGACCGCGTCGAAGTTCAGGAGTCTGGCATCGTCGCTTCCACGGTGTGCGATACGTCCGGACTGTTGCACGAAATCATCTTTCCACGCCGATGCTCTCGGGTGTTGATGATTGGCCGTCAGCAGTCCTGAGAAACCGCACATCGCCGTGGTTTCTTTCAGCTTGGTTGGTTCGGGCCGAATCCGCCGCCGCGCGTGAGAGCTTGCGTCCCTGCGCTGGAGGTCGAGTTCGCCGGTTGTGGAATACGTGCCCGGGCCGGTTGCCGTGAGCTGTCGCGCGCCGCGCGGATCATCAGATTGAGAGTCCTTGAGATTGAGTTTTGTCCGTAGTGTTCACTTTGCACACCATGGTTCGACAGTTCTAGCAGAAATTCGTGTTCACGCAGCGATTCTCCGCCGCTGCGCGCGTTGATCTTGGCACGCGTCAGCGCGAGTTGAAGCAGCTGTTCTTCGTGCGGACTTGCCACACCAAGAGCTTTTAGAGCTGCGAGTGTTTCGGGACGGCTGGCAAAGAAAGGCGATTTTTTACGCAGTGCCCTGACGAGAAATTCAACATACTCGACATGGTGTTTGGAAGTCTGAAATTGCGGAGTGAGACTTTCCACATAAAGTTTTTCGAACAGCTGAAGGGCAAAGTCGTGCAGCCAGAAATTGGGCGCCATCAGAAAGATATGCGCGGCAAAACGGCTTGAGTTTGTGACAACCCAATTTGGCGGCTCGCGCAGATCCTCTTCCCATTTCTGCGAGGTGAGCGTACGCAGCCACTGCCATTGCGAACGTGTGATGATTCGTGTCTCGGCAGGGTGCACTGGCAGCTGCAATGCCCAAGGAGTGAACTGACGCGTGAAAATCTGTTGGTTCTGCTCGACGGCCGGCAGCAGGCTGAGAAAGAACTGGTTCACAATGGCATTGGCTTTGTTCAGTACAGAGGGGGCCGCGGTCTGGTTTTGAAATTCGACCTGGACCTGACTGAAATCACGCTGCAGTGAGCGCACAAGACCCTTGACGATCGACATGTCGGACGCTTTTTGGGTCATGATCCGGCGCATGAGCTGCAGTACCCCTTGCTCGGCCGCCGGATTCAGCACTGCTTCACGGAATAGTCCGTCGAAAAACCATTCTGCAAAGAAGCTGAGCTGGAACGAAGACATTGCTCCGTCGTCGAGGAAAGACAGGCAAGCATCGGCATTTTGCAGTTTCCACAGATGGCCGCCGAACTGGGAGGATAGTTTGAATGCCGAGACTCCCTTCAGTGCAAGAGTGTGGTCGGCCGTCGAAGAGATCTCTTGAATAATCTGGTCGGGTGTTGTTGCTCTGCCTCCGCCGGCGCCGACGCCTGAAAGTGCTGCGGTAATTCGCGACACAGGAGCAAGCAGTAATTCTTTCAATTTGTTCAGTTGATCCGAGGCTGAAAACAGCCTGACAAGCGACGGATCCTGCGTTTTGACAACGTTGATAAGGCGCAGGCGGTCGGCGTGGTTGATGTCGCTGCTGTCCTGTTCAATCAGTTTATATACTTGTGCTGAGAATCCTTCGGTTGCCATGAGGTACTGACGGCGAAGCAAAGCATCCGAATGATTGAGATAGACCTGCGCCCTGCGCAGCAGATAGGCGAGTCCGCCCAGGGCTGCCTTGCTCGAGAGTGATTCTGGAAATTGCGAATGTGTTGCGATGAAGAAGAGCAGGTCGGCGCAATCACCGATACTTGTGGCCGAGGTCACAACTTCAATAATGCCGTTGCAAGTGGCTGTGTTAAGTGAATCCGCGAGGATTCCATTCTCGGTCACCTGGGCACGGACCACATCGGCAATCGTTTGGGGGCTGACTTTGCGCTCCACAAAGCTCATCAGCAGTGTTGATACAACTTGTTCCGTCGTGGGTTGATGTCCAGCGCTGCTTGCTGCTGAGAACTTGGGCATTTCGAATTTATCTCGGCTCATCATAATCACCTCTCAAGCAGGGTCTGTCTTCAGCTTAACAGCGCTCGGAGTAAGCACACGGGCAAGAATTTCCCTTAGAAGCAGAATTGGGTTAAGTAGTCATCCCGACAAACAAAGCGTGTTTCTTGGGAGCTTCCATGCAGTTTCAGCAAAAAACCGGAGTGCGTCGGAGCGGTCAGCATCCGACGAAGTACATTTTCGTGACGGGTGGGGTTGTCTCCAGCATAGGCAAGGGACTTGCGGCAGCGAGTCTGGGTGCGCTCTTGGAAACGCGCGGTTTGCGTGTGTCCATGACTAAGATGGACCCCTATATTAATGTGGACCCTGGGACCATGTCCCCGTTTCAGCACGGCGAGGTGTTTGTCACTGATGACGGCGCCGAAACCGACTTGGACCTTGGTCATTATCAGCGGTTCACACGTGCAAATTTGACCCGCCGCAATAGTTTCACCACCGGACAAGTGTACGATACGGTCATCAACCGCGAGCGGCGTGGCGACTATCTCGGCGGAACTGTGCAGGTCATTCCGCACATCACCGACCAAATCAAACGCAACATTGTTCACTCGTCGGAAGGCGCAGATGTTTCAATTGTCGAGGTCGGCGGCACAATCGGTGACATCGAAAGTCTTCCGTTTCTTGAGGCCATCCGTCAGTTCCGCAACGATGTGGGCAAGGAAAACTCCCTGTTCATTCACGTCACTCTCGTACCTTACATCCGTGCTGCGGGTGAGCTGAAGACCAAGCCGACACAACACTCGGTCAAAGAATTGCGTGCCATCGGCATTCATCCGGACATTCTGATTTGTCGCGCGGATCAGCCGATGTCGCAGGATGTTCGTGAGAAGATTTCTCTCTTCTGCAACCTCGAACGCGACAGCGTGTTTGAGGCATTGGACGTCGATAATATCTATCGAATGCCGATCATCTACCACGAACAGGGGCTCGATGCGCGTATTGCCGAACACCTTGGAATTTGGACTGCGCAACCGAATCTGGAAGAGTGGAATCGTATTCTCGAACGCCTCGAGAAACCACGTCACCGCATTAAAGTCGGCGTCGTCGGTAAGTATCTGGGAGTTCGTGATAGTTATAAATCTTTGTACGAAGCACTGACCCACGGCGGCATTGCTAACGAAGCGGCAATTGAAATTGCCGGACTCGATTCGGAACAAATTTCTCCGGCCAACGCCGCTGAAACGCTGTCCGGTTTCGACGCAATCATCGTTCCCGGCGGATTCGGCGACCGTGGAATTCTTGGCAAGATGGCTGCGATTCAATTTGCACGTGAACATAAGGTGCCATTTTTAGGCATCTGTTTGGGCATGCAACTCGCGTGCCTCGAGTTCGCGCGCAATGTTCTCAAAATTGCAGATGCCAATTCAGAGGAATTCGATCCGCAGTCGCGCAACAAAGTCATTCACCTGATGGAGAGCCAGCAGCAGGTCGAGCGCAAGGGCGGCAGCATGCGGTTGGGCGCTTATGATTGTGTGGTGCGGCGCAATACACATGCCTACGTGGCCTATGGCGCCGACCGCATCAGCGAGCGTCACCGCCACCGCTACGAATTCAACCCCGAATTCCGTGCGCGATTTGAGGACGGTGGTTTTACGGTGTCCGGTGAAAGCCCTGATGGCACATTGGCGGAAATGATGGAACTGAGCACGCATCCGTGGTTTATGGGATGTCAGTTCCATCCGGAGCTCAAGAGCAGGCCGACACAGCCACATCCATTGTTCCGAGATCTCATTTCAGCCGCTGTCAAATTCACCGAGCAGCGTGAACAGGTGTGAAGGTTATTTCGGATTACTCAGAACGTAACTGATTCCAAACGGGAAAAACCAAGCTCCGCGCTTGATGTTGCCTGAGTATCCAAGTCCGAAATTCAAAAAAACATTCTCGCCTACCTCAGCGCCCGCGCGGATTAGCAAATAAGGCGGCTGGTAGATTTTGATGAGCGGGCTCATCGGCAGAGCAAGCCCGCCGCCGGCGCTGACGCGGATGCAAGCCTCTTTGGAGGTTGCTGTCGTTGCGAAGATATCTCGTTCGATGCCCAACATTGCCAGTTTCGGATAATAGTAGGTTTGTGTCGGAGCATTTTTTCGTTTCACTTCTTCATCCCGCAGAGGGAGTGTGAAAATCGCCGTTGCGCGCAATTCGCTGCGCAATTCCCGTGCGAGAAAGAGTGATATTCCCGAAGCCGGCAGCGGCTGGACGGCCGACTCGTTGTCGGCGAACAAGTAACGCATGTATTCCTGTGAATATATGACCATGTTCGCCAGTGCGATTTCACTGTCCATTGCGACTTTTTCTGTTTCGTCCTGAACCGCAGGGCAGACCGCTGCAGCCGTCGCACTTGTGAAACACGCCAATAATGCAATCAGTTTCATAGCATTCACTTAGTTTGGAGTTGCGGATGCACTCTGGACTCTAGGCGAACTGTCTTCGATCTGTGCTTCGTAGCCAAAATAACTGAGCTTCACTGCCTTCCAGGTCGGCACTCCGCCAGCGGCCACCTTTTGCAGTGACAAACTGAGCCCACGGCCCAGCTCTGGATTGCCGGCCGAGAAGACGACAATTGTCGGGTCAGTCGCTGAGTCTGCTGGCTGCAGTGTGCTTTTCAGCTGCAGGTTTTTGTCGGGTTTGAGTGTCTTGCTTTCTCCTCTGGCCTCGACAAGTCCGCCGTCGCTGTCGATTGCCGAGTTCCAAACGCCCGCACGCTGATCGTCGCTGAATTGAACGTCTGCGTTCATGTAGATCGGGTAGTTTTTCCCAGACGAGCCAATAAAGATAAATGAGTATTTAACCTGAAATTGTTTCAGAGGAGGTAATCCGGCCTGCAGTTCGCGGACTGCCGATTTCTTTGCCACTTTTGTGCACGAGGCGCTCGCCCCAGCCAAAAAAAGACCCACCAAACAGAACGCAAGGCGACCCGCAATCCTCGGCCAGCATCTGGCGTATAGTCCGCCAGCACGGGAATTTGAACTCTTGTTGTTCATCCGACTTGCCTCCGACCGCTCCTCGCACCTATGGTCATAGGGTCCTGGAGAGAATGGCATAAGCCGCAACCCGATTGGAGTTTGGAGTCAAAAATGGTGACGAATCGCGACAGGTCTGCCGAGCTGATGGCGCGCAGCCGGAAAATTTTTCCCGGCGGAGTGAATTCACCCGTTCGTTCCTTCCGCAGCGTCGGAGGAGATCCGGTGGTTTTTTCGCACGGTCAGGGCAAACATCTAACCGACGTCGACGGCAATACCTACATCGACTTCTGCGGTTCGTGGGGGCCGCTGATTCTGGGTTATTCGCATCCGAAAGTGATTGAGGCGGTGCAAAAACAATCTGCACGCGCATTGACCTTCGGAGCGCCCAGCGCAGAGGAAGTATTGCTCGCCGAGAAAATTCAGAGTTGGATGCCCGGCCTCGAGATGATGCGTTTTGTGAGCAGCGGCACGGAAGCAACGATGAGTGCGATTCGCGTCGCACGGGCTGCAACTGGACGAAACAAGTTCGTCAAATTTGAAGGTTGTTATCATGGCCATGCCGACTGTCTGCTGGTGAAGGCCGGTAGTGGTTTGGCCACACTCGGGCAGGCGAGTTCGGCGGGTGTGCCGGAAGGGTGCGTGCAGGATACCATCACCGGAGTTTACAATTCACACGAAGGCATTGAGCAGATTTTTGCGGAGTGGGGCCAAGATATCGCAGCGGTTATTGTAGAGCCCATGGCGGCGAACATGGGTCTTGTTCTCCCCAAAAATGACTTTCTCGGCACTCTCCGCAAGCTTTGCAGCAAACATGGCAGCGTCCTGATCTTTGATGAAGTTATGACGGGTTTCCGTGTCGCGCGCGGCGGATCCGCGGAGGCATTCAACGTTCAGCCGGATCTTTGGACGTTTGGAAAAATCGTCGGCGGGGGTCTTCCCGCAGCTGCCTATGGTGGCAAAAAAAGCGTCATGGAACACGTTGCTCCGCTGGGCCGTGCTTATCAGGCCGGAACTTTGAGCGGCAATCCGCTCGCAATGGCTGCGGGCCTCGCAACGCTCACTGAGATGGAACGGCAGAATGCATTTGCCAAACTGGAAGAATCGGGACGCGTGTTGGATGATGCCGTCAACCGACTTCTTGCGCCGGCAATGAAGTCCGGCAAGCTTGCGTATGTGCGCAAAGCATCATTTTTCTGTTTTTTCTTTGGTACTGCGCGCCCGCCCGAGAACTTCAATGAAGTGGCCGCATGCGACATGAATATGTTCAACAAAGTATATCATGAGTGGCTCAATGCCGGCATCTACATGGGGCCGAGCGGATACGAGGTCGGATTTTTGAGCACTGAACACACAGCGCAGGACATCGAGAGGTTGGTGCGTGTCGTTGCAGAGCAAGCCTGAAAATTTGGAAAATTCTATTGCCGGCCTGCTGAAGATCCGCACGGTTGTGCAACGCGGTGTCAACGCGGAAGTCTGCATCGACGGAGTTTCGCGCGGACTGTTGCAGTCGGGGTTGGTTTTGCTGGTCGGCTTTTCTCAAGAGGGTGACGCTCTGCCGCCAGAAACCGCCGAGAGGGTCGAGTCGGCCACAGCCAAGGAGCGTGCTGAATTATTGCAGCCGCTGTTCCAAAAATGGTGGGACAAACTCGCGCAGCTGAGGATCTTTCCCGACGATCAGGGACGCATGAATTTTTCACTCTTGCAGCAGCCCCAGCAGTGCGGTGTGTACCTTGTCAGTCAGTTCACTTTGTTTGCAGATCTGCGCAAGGGCAACCGCCCCGGATTCAGTGCGGCATTGTCTGCACCTGTCGCTAAGTATTGTTTTGCCCAGCTGATCGAATTCGTCACCGCACAAGCTGCTGGTCGTCCTGTTTTTTCGGGTGTGTTTGCCGCGGACATGAAGGTCACACTCACCAACGATGGTCCGGTGACTCTGCTGTTCGACTGCTCTTTGAACAAGGGGATTGTGGCGTTGTGATGGCAAAATTGCCGAGAGTGGTTAAAAGCTTGTCCGGCCGCGGACTACGGTTCCTCGGCACATTGCGTCGTATGTCTGAAAATTCGCGTCTTCTGCTGCGCCTTCTGCTGCCTTTCTCGGTTCATCTGCGATTGTGGATTCTGTTCGTTCTGCTGCTTGTGCTGCAGTCAGTTCTGCTTCCGTATATGTCGGCTTTGCTGCTGCTGAGTTTGTGTTCAGTGATCGGGTTTATGATTTTGGTCAGGCTGGTTGACCAACCTTTGCGCGCACTTCAGCAACTCACCCGTCAGGGCGGCTTCGATCTCACCGGCAGCGTGGCCCCAGTTTCAGGCCACGACGAATATTCGCGCCTTGCGCGCGCCATCCAAGGCATGGGCCGGAGGATGAACACATCGATTCAAGAAGCGCGCGAACAGAACAGTCGCATCGACGAAATATTTAATGCCATCGGCGAGGGGGTCGTCCTGTGCACGATGGAGGGAAAGATCCTCAAGATCAACCACACAGTGCGACGCTGGCTTGAATACTACAGCGATCCGACCGGCCGTGATTTCATCGACGTGGTCCGCAGTGTCGAACTCAACGACAGATTTCTTGCTTTTTTGCAGCGCTGCAGGAGTGAAAAGACTCTCGGCGGTGTTGAGCCGGAAGTAGTCGAGTCCATCCATCTTGATGGTCCCGAGGCACGCCGCGTACGTGCAAAAATGGTTCCGGTGCAATCGGGCAACCAGCATCCTGTGTGCTTCATCTTTCTTTTCGATTTGAGCGATTTGCATCGCCTTGAGCAGTTCCGCCGAGAGTTTTTTGCAAACGTCAGTCATGAACTCAAGACCCCGATCTCTTCGATTCGCGGATATGCAGAGCTGCTTCAGGATCAATTTGCGAATTTGTCGCCCGACATGGCCCAACAATTTCTCAACGTCATCATGCGCAACTCTGAACAGGTCTCCAATCTGCTGCAGGACATGATTCTTCTGTCGAATCTTGAAAATGGACAAATTCCGCTGACGCTCCAGCCCTACGACATCCGCGCGTCACTCGCCCGTGTTCGGGAAACGCTCGCACCCAAGGCCCGTGAGGCCGGTGTCAGTGTCGTTGTCGACGTTCCTGCAAACATCTCTGAATTGTATGTCGACGGCCAGCGATTTGATTCTGTGCTTCTGAATCTCGTCGACAACGGCATTAAGTACAATCGTCGCGACGGCTACGTAAAAGTTTCTGTCCGTCAGACGGATGATGAATGGCTGATTTATGTTGAAGACTCAGGTCTGGGAATTCCACATTCGGCCCAGTTGCGTGCGTTTGAACGTTTTTATCGGGTAGACAAAAGTCATGCTCGGCTGGGTGGTGGCTCCGGCCTTGGACTGGCCATTGTCAAACATGTCATTCAGGCGCACGGCGGACAAATCACACTGCGCAGTGAACCGGGAACAGGAACTGTGTTCACGGTTACAATTCCACGTCAACGGACACAGGGGCGCATTGCAGCTTATACCCCATTTTAAAATTCACATGCCGCTCAGTTGTTCTTCCACTCGGCCGAGGTGGCTCCCATTCCGCTCGTGTTGCACATTTGCTTGAGCGAATCGCGCGCGGTTGTGAGTTTTTCGAGAGTCTTGTTGAGCTCATCCTGAATGGGAACGATCTCACCCTCAAGTTGTTTGATGTCTAGTTCGATTTGTTTAGACTGATTCTGTAGGCCAGCCAGAGCCTCTTTCGCCTGTTCAATCAGCTGCAGCTTTTCGCCTGTGGCCAGCTCCTGTCCAAGCTGGAGAATATTTAGGAATTGCTGTTGCTGCGTGATTTGCTTTTGAACACTTCGGAAAAGCTCATTCTTGCTTGAAATTGCATTATTCTTGTTGTCGATTGTCGCTTTAATATAACTTGCCTGCGCAAGTACGGGCATATCTTTCCAAAGAAGCCTCTGTTCACTCTGCAGCGAGAGCATTCCTGAACTCGCGCTCCGAGCGACGGTCACTGCGCAATGTCCGTCGCGGATAATTTCCGGAATCGCTGCGCATGGCGACGGTTTGAGTTCGAGGCCGAGTGTCTTTGGACTGAACGGATTGATCACACCTGCGGGCACTTGAGCCTGCGCGAGCGCCATGCCGTCGGTAAGGCTTTCAACATCGGCCAACGGGGCCTGCGAGCGGCTGACGAAGTCCTGACAAAAGACCGCTTCTCCTGCCACCGAGCTCAACGAGTAGCGGAACAGGGTTTCTGTGACGCCGCCCCCTGATGGAAGCTGCGGGTTCTGGCTTGCGGCTGTCGGTGTTGCCTGCGGTGCAGCTGCCGGCTGTGGGCCTTGCCCACCTCCTTTTTTCGTGCACGCAACTAAAGATAGAGCCAGTGCGAGCACAGCTCCGGAATAAAGGCTCAATGCCGGAAAAAAAGATGAAAGTAAAAAGCGCCGTCGGTTTTCCATCATAGTCGTATCTCCGCACACAGACTTTTCTGCTTCGGACCAGAATAAAAAAAATTGAGTCAATTTTCGTAATGTTCTTTCCGATACAAAAGACGATGTTGCAAAACGCAGGTGAGGGTCTCGCATGTCTGCTTTTTTTGTGTGCGGTAACACGCTGATAGTAATGGCTCTGTTGGTAGGATGTGCGGATAAACAAAAAGTAGCCCCGCGCGCCGTTGAGTCGGGTAAAAATGTCGCCGCTGCGGATGGTAGGGAGCAAACACAGGAAGCGCCGCCGCAAGAGCAGGCTCCCGAGAAGGCTTTGTGGACCGTCTCCAACACACCCATCAAACACGAGTGCCAACCGCCGGCTGAAATGGGTTTCTATCCATCAAAGGGCCTTTCGCAAGAAAACAGATATATGTTGTCTCGATTCGCTGCGATTGGCGGGCCGGCGTTTAAGTTCGAAGAAGTTTTTTTGCAGGGATTTTTCAAGACTGCGGAATTCTCGGGTCTGAAGGTCTTCGAGGACAAGGGCAAAGGCGTACAGGGATTCGTTGCGACGTCCGAGAAAGTCAATCTGGTTGTATTTCGCGGAACGCACAGCGCCGGCGGGTTGGTCACGGACATGAATTTTTTGTTGTCAAGAGCCTCGTTTGTCAACATGCAGGGCGGGGTGCACCGCGGATTCAAGGCAGCATTTGATGCGGTTAAACCTGCAATCAACGCAGCTCTCGACGTTCAAAATCGGCCCGACATTCCAACTTTCTACATCGGCCACAGTTTGGGCGGAGCACTGGCAATGCTCGCAGCAACCGATGGTCTTGCAGGAAAAGTCAAAGTTGAGGGAGTTGTCACGCTCGGCCAGCCGCGCACTGGAAACTCAGCATTCAGCGAAAGCTTTGCCAAAGCGTTGGGTGAAAAATACTTCCGCTATGTGCATGCCAGAGATCTGGTGCCGCATCTTCCGCCGAGCACGGGTGCCGCCGACTCTGCTGCCTCGGCATTCAGTCAGAACAATTTGCTCAAATTGGCTGTTCAGGGGGCTGGACTGCTTGGCTTCAGTCATGTGGGACAACTCGTTCACCTCGACAAGACTGGTTTGTTGTTGAGTCCTCCTGCGTCAGATGCGGCTTGGGACTCGAGTTATTGGGTATCCAATGCTGAAACGGTGCGGCAAACAGTGACTTCACTACCGAGCTTGGCTGGCAGTGCTGCGTCGCTGCAGTCGCTAGCGCAAAATAACCAGATCGCAGACCACGATCTGGAAAAGTACCTCTGTCAGATACTCAAGAACTCAAAATAATCCTGCTGCAGGAACGTAACAGAGAGCAAACTCATTCGGAATCGCATGCGGCGCTTCAGGCCTTTGCGGGGCGCTGGCTTTCGGTCAGTTGATATCCAAAGCCATGTACGGTTTCGATCATTCCACCCGCGTCACCCAGTTTTTGCCTGAGACGTTTGACGTGTGTATCGACTGTGCGTGTGTTTAGCTGACCCTCGTAGCCCCAGACTCTCTGCAGCAGCGCGTCGCGGCTTTGCAGGCGTCCGGCACGCTCGGCAAGATAAAGTAACAGTTGATATTCGGTCGCTGTCAGTGCGACGATTTCTCCGGAAACGGTGACACGGAATTGCTCGGGATAAATCGTCAGCGGGCCTATTTGGATTGTTTTCTCCAGTCCCGTTTGTTCGGGAACGGTTGTTGAAGACTGAATTTGAGCCGTAGCCGGAATTTGTGAAACAGGGTGGCTTACCGAAGTATGAAAGCCAGTTCTGCGCATCAAAGCTTGCACACGCAGGAGGAGTTCGCGGGGCGAAAAAGGTTTGGTGATGTAGTCATCCGCGCCAGCCTCGAAGCCGTCGATTTTGTCGGATTCCTGAGATTTGGCTGTGAGCAAAATAACGGGGATTGACGCCAGTTCCGGCGTCGAACGGAGCTGACGCAGAACCTCGGTTCCCTCAGTATGGGGCAACATTACGTCGAGCAGGATGAGATGGGGCTTGAATTCAATGATTCTTGCCAAAGCATGTTCGCCGTCGAAGTGCGACGAGACTTCGTAATCTTTGCTGGACTCAAGTGTGAACTTGAGCAGGTTGTTGAGATCCCGATCATCTTCGATGATCAAAACACGCGACTTTGGATCTTTTTGTGCGTGAATGTGGTTTGTCTCTGTCACCCTATAACCTCCTGTGGGAACATAAGGTGTCTAACAGAAACTTCTGCAATTGCGGAAGTGTGCAACAAAAATTCCACAGAAATGGCACAAAAAAGCCCTAATTCGATGTGCTTTAAAGATACGCACAATGAATCAGGGCTTAGTTTGCATCAAAAAAACACTTCAGCCGCGTTCCGCAGCCTCTGTTCGTTGTTGTTTGATTTTTTCCTGCAATTGCATGATCCCGTCGATCACTGCTTCAGGAGTTGGCGGGCATCCCGGAACATAAACATCCACGGGTACGATGCGGTCGATGCCCTGTACGACGTGGTAAGCGCGATAAAAACCACCCGAAGACGCGCAGGCGCCCATCGAGAGAACCCACTTGGGTTCCGACATCTGGTCGTAAATGCGGCGCAAAACCGGTGCCATTTTCTCTGTAATTGTTCCCGCAACAACGAGCAGATCGGCCTGTCGCGGGCTGAAACGGACCACTTCGGCGCCAAAACGGGAGAGGTCGTATTTCGGTCCCATGACCGACATCAACTCAATTCCGCAGCAGGCAGTCCCGAACGGATAGGGCCAAAGTGAGTTGCGACGCGCCCAGTTGACGAACTGGTCGACCTGAGTCGTTAGGTAAAATTCGCTTCCGTAGCTGTGATGCTTCATTGCAAGTCTCCGTGTCTGTGCACTTGAGCGGTTCTTAACTAATCATACGAGGTTGGTGTTTGTCGATGCCCGTCCGCCGAAAACACGCAGGGTTCATGGGAGAAAAATTCTCAGACCAGCTTCGGCCTGCAGACCAACCTCGAGAGTATCTCCAAAACCCAACACACACGCCGTCACAGGACCGTCCACACAAACGATGCCATGACGCATCCTGCTAATCAGCGTGACCGTCTCGCTGTTGCCGTCAAGGACAAGTTTGGTCAGCGACAGATGATGATTGGGTTGTGCATAAGGCTCGCGCACCGCCAGAAGGAACTGTTCTGCGCAGGCGTCCAGCACCCCGAGACCGTACGAGCGTATTGCCGCGGTACTTCCCGCAGGTGTCGACAACCACAGACCGCTGGAGAGCTGCTTTTCGCTGCGTTGACGCGGACCTTCAATGGTCAGATTGTATCTACTTGCAGATGCAGGGTGCTGGTGACCGAAGAAAATGTCATTGAGCGCGTAGGGCAGAATTATTCCTGAGTGGGTGCGTGCGGACAATCGTCTGACAGTGCGTGGTTTGCGTCTTTCAGAGAGGATGTCGGCGAGGTCGTTTTCGAGTGTGTCGGGTATGGACGAACACAGATGACCAACGGAATGCTGCGGAACGGAGTTGACTCCAAGTATGCGCGTGTTGCCGCCGACAAAATGACTGGTGCGCAGCAGGGTTCCATCACCCCCCACGCAAATCACCAAATCTTTCTTCGCAATCAAGCCACCATCACGACCTGCGATATAGTGCGCAGGGCCTCCAGTAGGGTGCTCCGCGAGGTCATCGAGGGTGTGAAGGCTGAAAGATAAATTGCGCTGGGTCAGCAGTGTCAGCAAATGATCGAGCGTCTGACAATGTTGATCATGGGCTCGCTGGAGGGTTCCGTCGGTCTGTCCGTCGCCAAGAAAAAAGGTCTGGGCAGATTCTGTTTTGAAGTCTGCCGCGTAGCGTTCCAGTGCCGTCTTTTTTTGTACGACGACCACATCAGGAGGAACGCTGTTTTGTCCCCATGGGACGTAGACCGTCATTAGCGCAGCAGCTCCATGTTGCGCTTGATGTCCTTGTTGTTCGTATAGATATCAAAGAGCTTGCGCTGCATCAGAGACAAATACGTTTGCGCCGCGAGCCGCTGATCCGCCGACTGCAGGCGTTTGAGCCGTTCGTCGTCGGGAGTCAGGCCGTCTTTGCGGCTGACAAGACGCACGATTGATTTGCGGCCGGAGAAGTCCAGCACCTGGCCAGCCATGTCGCCTTTGTTTTTGAGCGTGAAAAGCACCGACAGCAGGGGGTCGGATTGCCCGAGGTCTTCAATGAAGCGTGTCCTTGGAGTGACGGGCTTCTTGACGACTTTCCACTCAAAGCCGTTCGCCTGCGCGAGAGTGTTGACCTCTGCCCATTTTTTTTCTGCCAGCAGCTTGTTGAGCTCGGTTTCGATACCGCTGCTCAATTCGGCTTTGACTTTTTCACTCAAGGCGCGTTCGGAGAGTTCAATTTTCACATCTTCGAATTTCCGCTCGAGACGCTCACGTGATTCCTGCCAATTGAGCAGACGGAAGCCGAAGGGGGTTTCGATGACCTCTGACAACGAATTGTCCTTGTTCAGCGCAAATGCGGCCGCCGCTGTTGCCGGGTCGATGTTGGATTGATCAATCCAGCCGATTTCACCCTTCGACAACTTTGCAGTAGCGTCATCATTGGTGCTGCCGGCGATGTTGGCAAACGATTCACCTTTGACGATTCTGCCGCGGATGTCGGTCAACAGTTTCCGCGCGTCGTCCTTGCTGCGGTTTTTGGCTTCACCTTCTACCCGCTGTGCATCCTTGTGCGCGACCAAAATGGAAAGCACGCGAACCTGGGCAGGCCTGATGAACTCCGACTTGCTTTGTTCAAAAGCCTCTTTGAGTTTTGTTTCGTTGGCTGCATCTGAGGCGTAAGCCTTTGCATCTGCATCCAGCTTCTCTTTGAGCTTTGCAGGATTCGGCTGAACCGAGGCAAACTCAAGATTGAATTCTGTGCTGTCGCGTACCGATTTTTCGGTGAGGATCTTCTTGGGCGTCACTTCCGGAAGGTAAATGAGTGCGCTCATCTTTTCGAGCATCATTGAATCGCGGCCCTGCTTGTGGAAATCGAGCTCGCTGATGTAACCGCTTTTGAGGAACTTCCTGTAAAGCGAGATGTCGAATTGCTTTGTTTTCTCGTTTTGAAACTCGGGCCGTCTGCGGATCCACTGCGCGACCTCAAGGTCTGCAGGCGTCCAGCCAAGGCGTGTTGCCTCTTCCAACATCACTTTTTCCTGTATGAGCTGGTTGAGTGCCGACTGAATATTGGCCTCACGGCGGCCCTCTTCGTTGCCGGTTTGGCGGTTGAGGTTTTCCACCGAGCGTTGCAATTCGAGCATTGTTACCGATTGGCTGCCCACCTGTGCGGCGAGATTCGTGTCCAGTCCGCCTTGGTTGGGCGAGACTCCGGTGATGGCGAACGCAAGAACACCGAGCGCAATCACGACGCCGACTGCCATAGATTTCGCACTGGGAGATAAAAAGCTTTTGCTGGATAAACGCATGCCTGCCTCTTGGTGGGGCTGTCGGATGACTGCAGCCGCTACAACCTTGTAGCAGCCAGTGGGAACACCGGTTCGCACCGAATCCTCACCCCAATCTTTTAGCACGCGAGCTTTCTTTTTCAACCAAGTGGCTATAAATTGAACACGTTATTGCACCCGGCTTACTTCTAAGGATGTCACCATGCTTGTCTTTCGCAGATATGGCTTTGCGTTGCTTGTTTTGAGTGCATTCATCTTTCCGTTCGCCTTCTATTCCTCGGATGTTTCGACGCGTCGCGACCTGTCCTTTATCGAAAAGGTCGTCTACACGATAAGCCGTCCGGTCGAACTCGCGTTTAATCTGGTGACCCACCAGTCGAGCGGATTGGTGAAATCTTACATCGACCTGCGCGGAGCGCGCGAGGAGGCGCGTCAGCTGAAAGAGGAAAACTCACGGTTGTCGGTGCAGATGCAAATGCTCAAAGAGGTCGAAAAAGAGAACGAGCGACTGCAAAAACTGCTCAATTTCGTCCGAGAAGTAAATCTGAAATTCGTATCCGGACAGGTGCGCAGTGCGGACCCGAGCTTTCTCTATCAGAGTATCCGTCTGAACCGCGGCGAGAACGACGGTGTTCTGCCTGGAATGGCAGTCGTTGCTGCGGAAGGCGCAGTTGGCGTGGTCATGCGCACTCTGAAGTCATATTCTGACGTCCTGTTGCTCAACGACCCGAACTCGAATCTTGATGTGATTGTGGCGCGCAACCGCCGCCGGGGCATGCTAGAGGGGAGTTCTTCGCAGGGAATGATATTTAAATACGCCGACCGCGGCAGCAGAGTGATTGTCGGCGATGAAATTCTCACCAGCGGTCTGACCGGACCATTCCCGCGCGGGATTGTTGTCGGCAAAGTGAGCCGCATCCGTGTCGAGCCAGATGGCGTTAGCCAGTTGATTGAGGTTGAGCCGGCGGTCAACTTTGCCGAAGTTGCCGAAGCTCTCATTCTTCTGCGCAGCAGCCGCGAGGTTGAAGTGATCCGCAAGTTGGGTGGAGGCGACTGGATGAAGCGTCTGGTTGAGTCGGTGCCTGGACGCTCCGGGGGTTGATGATGATCCGCATGCGTGCGTGGCAAGTTCATGCCACTCTGATGTTCTTTTTGGGCATTGCGGTCGTATACCTGCAGGCTTACGGACTTGCGCGTGCGCGCACGCCATGGCTGCAAATTGATTTGGCCACCATTTTTGTTGTGTATGTTTCCATTGAGCATCTTCTGCTTGGTGCGCTGGTGCGGATTTTTTGTGTGGCTGCATTGATGCATATGTTTTCCGGTGCGCCAGACGGGTTTTATCTGATGTATTACTTGCTGGCACTCGTGGTGGCCAACCTGTTTTCGCGGGTGATTGCCTTGCACAAGCTGAGCAGCCAGATTCTGGTTTTTTCGGTTATTTTCGTTCTCAAGTTTGTTTTGATTTATGGGAGCCTTGTCAAGGCGCAGCGAATTTCCGGCATGCTGCCTTTTATTTTGTCGGTAGCGCCGAGTCTCATTGTGACAACGCTTTTGTCTGTTCCGCTGTTCAGTCTGCTCGCGCGCATCGATGGTTTGTTTGATGCAAGCGCACGCCGTGATCACCGTCAGGAACTCGTAGAGAGCTAAAGGGAGTTTGCCGCGTGGGCGACAATCGGTTTAAATCTGAAGTAGTCATTGACCCTCGCCGTATCTATGTTGCGATTGTCGTGTTCATTTTTTTGCTGCTCTCGCTCGGCGGGCGACTTTGGTATCTTCAGATTCTTAAAGGCAAAGACTTTTCCATCGCTTCAGAACGCAACCGCGTGCGCGAAGTGACGCGTCCGGCGCCGCGCGGACTGATTTTCGACCGCAACGGGAGCTTGATGCTTTCGAACCGGCCGTTTTTTGATTTGGTTGTGATTCCCCAATATCTGCAGAATCGCGAGCAGACGCTCAAAATTGTTTCCGAGTTGTTCAGCATTCCGCTTGAACAGATCGAAAAGCGTCTGAGCGAGTCGGCAGGTGTCCCGCACTTTGTTCCAGTGCGAATCAAGCGTAACCTGACTCTGCATGAAGTTGCGATGATGGAGTCCAACAAGTTCTTTCTGCCAGGTGTCGACGTCGACACAGCTCCGCGCCGCGACTATCAGCGCAGCGACTCGGCGCATTTGTTCGGCTACCTCGGCGAGGTCACTAACCGCGAGCTCGACACTTTGAACGCAACGACACGAGACTACCAATACCGCGTAGGCTCAACCGTCGGGAAATTGGGCGTTGAAAAGAAATACGAGAGCAGCCTTCGCGGTCTTGAAGGCAAAGATTATCTTCAAGTGGATGCCTACGGACGTCTGCAGACCGCCAGTTCGATGGATTTCGGACTGAGCCAGCGCAAGACCGCCCAACGCGGCCACGACATGTATCTGACAATTGATGACGACATTCAGCGCGCGGCCGTTGAGGCATTCCGCAACAAAAACGGCGCCGTTGTAGCGATGAACGCTCAGAATGGCGAGATTCTTGCCTATGTGAGTCATCCCAATTTCAGTTTGTCGATGTATCAGGACGGACTGACCGGCGAAGACTGGCAGCTACTGCAGACCAACCCGTTCAAACCTCTGCTCGACAAGGTCACCGGCGGAGCTTATCCACCCGGCTCAGTCTTCAAGTTGATCACTGCTCTTGCCGCCCTCGAGGAAGGTGTCGCATCGCCTCAGAGAACATACTCTTGTAATGGCGTCTTCTCGCTCGGAAACGGCAAATGGCGCTGCTGGAAGAAGACTGGTCATGGTGTTGTCAACCTGCGCAAATCACTCGAGCAAAGCTGTGACGTCTACTTCTATCAGGTGGGTAACCTGCTGAACGTCGATCGCATTTCGAAGTGGGCTCGTGCATTTGGCCTGGGAGAAAAAACTGGACTCGATTTGAACATGGAAGTCACTGGAATCGTCCCGTCGACGGAATGGAAACTGCAAACCAAGGGAGCTCCTTGGCAGAGCGGTGATACTATAAACGTCTCCATTGGGCAGGGCTACAATCTGATGACTCCTCTGCAAATCGTGACGATGATGGCGGCGTTTGGAAATGGCGGAAAGGTTTTTCGTCCCTACCTGCTGAAAAAGATTGTCGACCAGCAGGGTAAAACAATCTTGGAAGAGAAGCCTTTGCTGCGCAAAAGGGCTGCGTTCAAACAAGAGAACATGACTGTGGTACAGGCCGGTTTGGAAGATGTTGTCATGAGCCCGACCGGAACCGGAAAAAAATCGGCTGTGAGCGGATTCCGCATCGCCGGCAAAACAGGAACTGCGCAGACAGCCGCGCTGAAGCGGACAAAGGATCAGGATGAGGTGCATTTTCAACAGCGCGACCACGCGTGGTTTGCTGCCTATGCGCCGGCAGAAAATCCTGAAATTGCCGTTGTCGCACTCAGTGAGTTTGACGGCGGCGGCGGTGGTTCGCAGGCTGCGCCCATCGTTCAGCAGGTGCTGGAAGCTTATCTGCGTAAGGCTCACCCTGAAAAATTTGTTTCCAGCAAGCTCTCGCAAAAAGTTGTCGAGCGTAAAACTCCGCTACAGAATCAGCGGGGCGCAGACGCCGATTCCGGAGGCGCTGTTCCGGCAGCTGCCGAAGGCGACGAACCGAGCGAAGACGACGACGCAGAACAAGACTGAAGGAGAACTGCAGGGTGCTTCTATTTTGGCAGCTGTTCAAAGAAAGATTTCGCGGGACTCCATGGTCTTTGCTGGTCACCGTTTACTTGTTGGTCGCGCTCGGTTTGTTCAATATGTTCAGTGCCTCCGGAGCAGATGCTTCACCGGGGCGGTTCAATGACCAGTTCCAGTGGGCGGTGATTGGTACTTTTGCAATGATTTTCTGGGGAATTATTCTTGATTTGCGCTCAATCGAGCGTCTGACACTGCTCAGTTACATCGTCGTCTGTTCGTTGTTGCTGGCAGTAGATATTTCGGGACAAATTGCCAAAGGTTCGCAGCGCTGGTTGATGATTGGACCCATCCGAGTGCAGCCCAGTGAACTCGCAAAGTTTGTCATCATTCTAATCGTTGCACGCAGTTTTGGTTTTGTGCGCGGGGTGCACGAATTTACCTTGCTCACATTGTGGCGGCAGATCATTGTTGTGTTGATTCCTTTTGTGTTGGTTCTTGTCCAGCCCGACCTTGGGACCTCCGGCTTGGTACTCCTGATTGCCTGTTTCCAGATTGCATTTGTGCGCATCAATTGGACCAGCATCGCCATTGTTGCCTTCACCAGTCTGAGCGCATCGATCATCGCCTGGAACTTTGTCTTGTATGATTATCAAAAACTGCGCGTGTTGAACTTCCTCAATCCGATGCGCGACCCCAAAGGTGCCGGTTATCACTCCATCCAGAGCATGATTGCCGTCGGCAGCGGAGGGCTCTGGGGACGCGGATTTCAGCAGGGAACTCAGAGCCAGCTGAGTTTTTTGCCGGAACGCCACACCGACTTTGCTTTTTCGGTGTGGGCTGAAGAACAGGGGTTTATCGGCTGTGCCGTTATTTTTGGCTTGTACTTGCTTCTGTTGCTGCAGATTTTCCAGATAGCAGAGAAGGCGCGCGACTCTTTTTCTGCATTGGTTGCCCTTGGTGTCGCAGGTTTTTTCCTTTTTCATTTTTTCATCAACGTTGCGATGGTGCTGGGCATGTTTCCGGTCGTGGGAGTTCCGTTGTCGCTCGTGAGTTATGGCGGCAGCCATATGCTCACAGTCATGAGCTGTGTCGGACTTCTGATTGCCGTTGAACGCCGCCGTGCTCTGTCGTCGACTTAATTTTGGGGCAATTCACAGATATGAGTGAGAATAATCAAAGCACTTCGGCACTTTCACGGCCGCGTATCTTTGTCATAGGCACTGCGGCGACGCTCGTTATGTGCGGGTTGGTTGTGATGTGTGTACCCAAGAAGCCTGACGTCATAGCCGACGCAGCAAGGCCGCAGGCGATTGCGGCGGAAGAGACACCCGCAGGCAATTCATCGTCTGCAGAAACGCAACAGGCTCAGGCGAGTGCTGCGGTGGTTTCGGCGACTGCTTCGGCTGGCGAAAAGTTGTATTCGAAGTACTGCGCCGGATGCCACGGCGACGACGGGCGTGCGCAAACGACCATGTCCCGCATGATGGCATCCAAGCCGACCAATCTGGCTGACGGTCCTTGGAAAGGCGCGCGCGAGGTTGCTGCGATTGTCGAGATCGTCAAGAATGGCAAGGGTTCCATGCCCGCATACAATAAGGAAATTTCCAGCGAGTCAGACCTGCAAAGTCTTGCTGAGTACGTCTTGTCTCTGGAAAAGCGTGGTCAGAATTAATGATGCGAATTCTCGGCATCGACCCCGGAACTCGGGTTGCAGGTTACGGCGTGGTGGATCTGTACCCCGACGGCCGCATCGTCGGTGTTTCTGCGGGTGTATGGAGATTTGATGCCTCACTGCCGCTGGCAGCCCGTCTTGCTGCACTTTCGACCGAGCTTTTGCGTGTTGTCGACCTTTACTCGCCGCACGGTGTGTGTGTCGAGCAGGCCTTCGTCGCTCAGAACATCCGCTCAGCACTGTACCTTGGTCACGCGCGCGGTGTCGTTCTTGCGCATGCTCATCAGCGTGGATTATCGGTGCACGAGCTTTCGCCGACTGCGGTCAAAAAGGCAGTCCTTGCACATGGACG
Organism: Pseudomonadota bacterium; assembly: GCA_039799905.1. Lineage (GTDB taxonomy): Bacteria > Bdellovibrionota_B > Oligoflexia > Silvanigrellales > Silvanigrellaceae > RFOM01. The sequence goes on from JBDLRP010000024.1 coordinate 71,071, forward strand.
TTCAAGCAAGGAAGCCATCGCTCAAGCGCTTTCGCAAATCCTCAAAGTTTCTTTTCAGAATCTACCGCTCGATGCCAGCGATGCGCTTGCGATTGCTTATGCTCATGCGCTGCGCGAAAAACTCGCTAGCACTCAGGGTGTCTCGTTGGAAGATTTGGTGAAGCAGAAAAAAGGTAAGCAGCGTGCCGGCGGGTCGCGCTGGGCCGCGGCCGATAATGCTCAGCGCGGGCGGTCGAGCAAAAAAAAGGCCGGCTTCGAGGTGTTCGCAGAAGGGCCTCGCAAGTTAAGGCAACTTTAATTTTGCAACGAATCCCTTGAGGTCTGCCAGCGAGTAAATCTCTTGGACACCCGTGGCCAGCCACTTGCAGGCAAACGTGTTGTTTTTGAGTTCATCTTCACCGCGGAAGAGAACGGCTCGTGCGCCAGTGCGTTCTGCCCATTGAATTTGCTTGCCGAACTTGGTGCCAGACAATGTCGTTTCAACGCTGATACCGTTGGCTCTCAGTTCACGCGACAGTTCGAGCGCTGCGATTCTGTCGTTCTCTGAAAAGCGGATGACGGCCACATCCGTGCTGCGGCGCAGTGTTGGAGTCAGGCCATGCACTTCAAGGAAGTTGAGCAACGAAACGTCGCTGACTCCATATCCTATGCCCGGCAGAGGATCAGTTCCGAATGCGCCGACAAGGTTGTCATATCGGCCGCCACCGAACAGCGCACGGCGATTTTCCGGATGTGTGTCGTAAATTTCGAAAACAAGTCCTGTGTAATAATCGAACCCGCGCATGATCGATGCATCAAAGCGGATGCATTCCGCAGGAATGAGTTTGTGCAGGCAGGCAAGGCGTTCGCTGAGCGCATCCAGATTTGTCGTCAGTTCACCCAACAGCGGCCGTAACTGATTGAGCGGTAGAGTCGTGAAGCTTTCGAGTGTTGCGATGTCGCTTTCCGACAGCCAGAGTTTGCCTGCTTCTTCGCGGAATGCCTCGGCCGAGAGTTTGTCTTTTTTGTCGAGCAGGCGAAGAATTGCTGATTTCTGTGATGAATTGAGTTTCAACACGCCAAAAAGCAGGTCGTCGACAAGTCCACGATGGTTGACGCGTATCTCGAAGTCGGTCGGCTTGGCGCCGAGACGAATGAGCAGGTCATGACACGTGAGCAAGACCTCGATGTCCTCATCGAGTGTTGTGCCGCCAAAGACATCGACGTTCAGCTGGTCGAATTCACGCAGGCGTCCGCGCTGTGGGCGCTCATAGCGCATGCAGGTGGGAATCGAATACCAACGGATGGGGCGAACAAGCTCCTTGGCCTTTGAAGCCACCATGCGAGCTAGGGTCGGGGTCATCTCGGGACGGATACCCACTTTGCGGCCGCCGCGATCCTCAAACGAGTACAGCTGTTCGCTGACAATCTCTTCGCTGGACTTACTTGCATAAAGTTCGAGCGGTTCGAGGATAGGGCCGGCATACTCCTCGTAGCCATACCCTTCCAGAACGCTCTTGATGTGGGAGTACATCCAACTGCGAAGTCGCTGCAGTTCTGGATGAAAATCTCGCGTCCCGCGGTATCCCTGTGTGGACAGTGTCTGGCCTTCTTTGGTGCTGGACGGACTATTGGTCATGGGTTGACTCCGGCAGGATGCATGTGGAACAGGCTGGCAAGGCTAGTCAAAAGCCGATGGATGTGTCAATTTTCTCGGCCATATGGACCACTCTGGACGGGTGCGGTATACGCCGCAGATTGGACGGATGGTATTCGGCTGCGTCTGGTTGATTTTGAGGCTCCGAGGATGAACGAATTTTTTCAAAAATGGGATCTCGACCCCCTGAAGCTTCCACATCATGTGGGAATTATTATGGACGGTAACGGGCGTTGGGCGACCTCCCGTCGTTTGCCGCGCGTTGCGGGGCATAAAAAAGGCGTTGAACGCGTCAACGAGATCACAGAATTTGCAGTGAAGTGCGGGCTGCACGCCCTGACTCTTTATGCGTTTTCCGATGAAAACTGGCGGCGTCCGGAGGAAGAGGTCAGTGCGCTCATGAGCCTGCTTCGTCTCTATCTTAAAGCAGAGCGCAGCAAGATTCTCGACAACAACATCCGCTTCAGGCTGATCGGTGACCGCGGCAAACTGTCGAGCGATATTCTCGAAATGGCCGTGCGTCTTGAGGATGAAAGTGCGTCCAACACAGGTTTGAATTTGTGTATTGCGCTGAGCTACGGAAGCCGCGGCGAAATTCTCCGCGCCGTCCGCAAGGTACTCGACCGCATTGAAGCCGGAGAAATATATCCTGCCGACATTGATGAACAAAGTTTTGCCGACCACCTTGATACTGCCGGTCTGCCGGACGTCGATTTGGTGGTGAGAACAAGCGGTGAACAACGCATCAGTAACTTCCTGCTCTGGCAATCCGCCTATGCAGAGTACGCATTTGAACAGCTGCCTTGGCCGGACTTCACTGAAGCAGCTTTTGCCGCTTGCCTAAAACAGTATTGCGCGCGCGAACGTCGCTTCGGGCGGACGCCTGAACAGGTCCGTCAGACGGCGCAAGTTGAAGTTCGTAGGAAAGGGCAGCAGACACATCTGAGCCCAGTGAAGGCGAGCAGCCGATGAGTGCAATCCTGAATTGGTTTCTGACGAATCCATTTGTTGCATTCATTATCCTCGTTGGCATTGTCGTTTTTGTTCATGAGCTCGGTCACTATCTTGCCGGGTTGTGGATGGGTATCGCCGTCGAAGAATTCAGCCTTGGATTCGGACCGACCGCGTGGTCATTCAAGCGCGGCCGCACCGAATACAAAATCTGTTGGTTGCCGTTGGGTGGCTACGTGCGGTTTTTCGGAATGGAAAGCGATCAGCCCGTGCCACCTGAATTGGTCGGTAAGGCGCTCAATACGGCGCCCGTTTACAAGCGTTCGATTATTTCTGTGGCGGGTCCTTTTGCCAACTTTGTGCTCAGCGTTATTGTGATGGTGATTCTCTCCAATGTCGGCTTGCCGCAAGCGGCTCCTGTGGTGAGTGTCATGCCTGAAGGTGTTGCCCGCCAATCGGGAATGCAGACCGGCGACACCATCAACGCAATTGCCGGTGAAAAAGTCCGCTCTTGGAATGACATCAACCGGCTCATTTCGGGCCGTCCGGAAATGCCCACGGAAGTTGAAGTCAATCGCGCCGGCCAGAGCGTGGTTTTGCAGATGACACCGGCAAAAGAAATGGGCGAGTCGCTGTTCGGTGAACCGACTCCGGTGGGGCGGATCGGAGTGTCGCAATTTTTTCAGACTCCGCGCGTGATGGTGCTTGCAGGTGAAAATATTTTCACGAGAAGCGGGTTGAAATCCGGCGACAAAATTGTCGAAGTCAATGGTCAAAAAATAAAAGCTTTGCATGAAGCCGAACAGTTGCTGGCACAGGGCCCGGCGACTTTGGTTGTCGAGCGCAGCGAGAATCTCACGGCTGAATCGCTGCTCATTTTGACTGATCCGAAACAGGCTCAGGCGATGGGCGGTCCGCAGCCTTCGTTGCAGACACTGCGTTTCGACTCGCCCTTGACAGCGCAGGATTGGTCGGCATTTGTGCGCTCGACCGACATGATGGTCCGCACGTATGAGACGCTCACCAAAAGCGACCGCAAGATTCCCGCCAAGGAAGCTTGGCAGAGTTGCGGTTTGCGCGAAGGAGATGTCTTCTTTGAGCTCACCTCCAAGGGAAGTTTGCAGAGTCCGGTGGAGCTGTCTTTTGTTTTGCAGAAACTCATCCGCACCGACGATGCCGGTCCCGCCTCGTTGCAGTGGCGGGTGATGAACCTGCAGGATGCGGGCTTGCGCACTCTGGATTGTACGATTCCTCGGCGTGGCACGATGGATGCCCTCAGCCGCAATCAGTGGGTCGTTGATTTGCCGGTCTCATTTGTTACGCGTGGTGTGTCGGTCGATCCGGTCATTCTCCGTAGTGAGTCATTTGTTGCGTCGTTGAGCGACGGTTTTAAAGCAACCCTTAATCAGTCGGCAACAATTCTGACCGCGATTAAAAAACTCTTCACAGGTGATGTGCCGCTTAAAAACCTCGGCGGCCCAATCGCCATTGCACGCGTCGCAGGAGATGCCGCCGAAGGCGGTCTGCTGATGTTCGTGCTGACGATTTCGTTCATGAGTCTCAACATCGGCTTGTTCAATCTATTGCCTCTGCCAGCCCTCGATGGCGGACATCTGCTGATGCAGGGAGTTGAAGCTGCGTATGGAAAACCATTGCCTATGAAGGTGCAGCTCGCAGTTCAGCGCCTCGGTGTGGCTGTTCTGCTGGGTCTCATTGTGCTGGTCTTCTTCAACGACCTGCTGCGTCTTTTCCGCTCGTGAGAGGTTTATAACGCGTGGAAAATGTCTGCCGGAAAAAAAACGCCGCTCTCATTTGCACGCACAAGCGCGGTGCGGCGCTCGCGTTATTTCCTAACGATGATGGCGGGCTCAAAGAGTCATTGTTTGCCGCGCAGGGGCATCTTTCGCAATTGTCCGCCAGTTTGCCGCACACGACTCAGCTGCAGCTGACCGGTGCCATGGCAGAATTTCTGCATCATCGTGAAGGCGGTTTTTTTTATGCGACGTGCGCTGGCTTGACCGCTGAAAATCTCGCAGAGCTCTATCGTTTTGCGCTCGCTTCGCTCGAATGCCATGATGCCGCGGTGGACGTGCTCGGGGTTGTCGAAGGACCAGGGTCTTTTACCGGTCTGCGCTTGGGTTGTGCCTTTGTGAACGGTCTCAAAATCGGCCGCAATCGCGATCTTTATGCGATCGGCGGACTGCATCCAGCGGAGGTCCGGCAGCGTTGTTCATCGCTTGCTGCGGAATGTCGTCCGGCATTTTTCTCTGCAGAATCAGCCGAAGCGGACGACCCGTTTGCAGTGCCGGCGGCGTTTGCCGACCTGCTTGCACATCTCGAGAATTGGCAGCGCGGGTCGGCGCGGAGTGTTGCAGTTGCGGAGCCAGCCTATGGCCGTGATCCGACACCGGTGATCAAACTGAAGCAACACATGGGAGCTCCATGACATGACGGGAGGAAGTACGGGAGTGGGCAATGTTCATGACCTGTCGACGCGTAGACGCGGTGTGAAGGCAAGCATCTATCTGCTGCCTAATATGATCACTGCTGCTTCATTATTTTTCGGCTTTTTGGCGATGAAATTTGCCGTAGAAGGTCGGCTTGGCGAGGGCGATCCGAAATATTTCTTGTGGGCGGCCTATGCCATTCTGGCGGCCGCGGTGTGTGACGGTCTTGATGGCAGTGTCGCGCGCCTGACCCGCACGCAAAGTGCTTTTGGCGTGCAGCTCGACTCGTTGTGCGACATGGTGTCGTTCGGAGTAGCGCCGGCGGTGGTCATCTATAATTTCGCGCTGTACGGTTCGGCCCGCCTGGGATTTGCCGCCTGCTTCATTTATGCCGTCTGCGGAGCTTTGCGTCTTGCGCGATTCAATGTGCAGAGTTCGGTCGGCAAAGCGAGCGGTAACTTCACCGGGATTCCCATCCCGATGGCGGCGATGCCGTTGTGTGCCTTCATCATGTCGCAATTTGAATTTCAAGGCTGGACAGTCGCCAACGGTTACTCGGAATGGGCCGTGCAGCTTGCCGAAACACTGATGCGCCCCGACGTTCGCAATCTCTTTCTTGTTCTGCTGATGTTCGCACTCGCGCTGGGAATGATCAGCACATTCGAATATGTCAGCACAAAGAATATCAAGCTGCCGCGCAAACGTCCGTTCCGGTTTCTCGCCTTCGTGCTGATGCTCACGGTTTTGCTGTTTACGCTTGAATTTACCGTAACGCTTTCTTTGCTGTTAATCCTGTACTGCCTGCACGGACCTGTCATGTGGCTGTTTTTCAAGCGCGACAGAACCGCAGAAGAAGAAGAACTTTTCATTGCAGGCGATGAAGACGATGAGGAGGAGACTCACACATGAAACCACTGACTCTTGGAATTGTCGGCGCCACTGGTGTCGTCGGACAAACTGCCCTCGATATTTTGGCTGATGGCCAGCTTTCCTTTCCACTGAAATCTGTGAGGGTGTTCGCCTCACCGGCATCAGTCGGTAAACGGCTCTCACTTGGCAGCCAGAATCTGGTCGTCGAGGCAACTGAAGCCGATGCACTTGCGCAGTGTGATGCTGTGCTCTTCGCATCCGAGTCGGATATTTCAAAGCGCTTTATTCCTGCGCTGGTGGAGCGCGGAATTCTTTGCGTGGACAAGTCGTCGGCGTTTCGTGATGACCCTGAGGTGCCGCTCGTTGTGCCCGAGGTCAATGGCGCGCTGTTGAAGAAGGATGCCATCAGCAAGAAAACTCTTGTGGCGAACCCGAACTGCTGCACGACGCCGCTGGTCATGGTGCTTGACGTTATCCGTAAGAATTTTGGTTTGAAGCGCGTGATTGTCTCCACCTACCAGAGCGTTTCGGGTGCCGGTAAGCCGGGGCTTGAGGTTCTCGAGGAAGAATCGCGGCAGTTCTTTCAGGCGCAGGATTTGTCGGTCAAGTCGTCGCGCGCATTTCCCAAGTCTATCGCGTTCAACGTAATGCCCTTTGTCGCCAAGATCCTGCCCAACGGGGATACCGACGAAGAGAGTAAGATTATCTTTGAAACTCGCAAGATTCTTTCAATGCCCGAACTGCCGGTCGAGGCCACCAGCGTGCGAGTGCCAACGTTTGTAGGACACGCTGAATCTGTCACGGTGGAAACGGATCGGCCGGTGGATGTTGCTTTGCTTGAAAAGATGCTGGCAGCGGCAGATGGCATTGCAGTCGTTGCAAATGAAAACCCCGCCCCTGTTGCCGACCCCGAGAGCGCGCCCGACGTCGCTTTTTTCCCGACCCCGCGGGAAGTGCAGGGACGCGACGAGGTTCTCGTGGGCCGCATCCGGACAGCCAAGGTTTTTGCCAACGGCGTGTCACTTTGGCTGGTCTCTGATAACCTTCGTAAAGGAGCCGCGTTGAATGCCCTGCAGGTCGTCGAGTCCTGCGCCAAGAACGGTCTCTTCGGTTGATCCATGCGCGAACTGACTTCGCGCTGCACAACCGCTGAGACGTGGGCGCGCGCAAATTTGATTTTCAAGGAGATGGTGGAATGGCATTGAGGCCAAACGCTTTTGTGGTGACAGCGGGAGCTTTACTCCTGACCTCGTTTCTTGCCTGCGGTCGTCCCGATGAGGCGAACGTTGCGAGCTTGCAGTCGCAATCGGATGCGCGTGAGTCGTCCTTCTTTGCAGACACGTCTTCCATTCAGGACGTCAGTCTGCGCGACAAAGATGGCACTTCTACTGTCATCACACCGTCCTATTTACCCAAGGCGGGTGAAGCTTCGGTTGAGCTTGATTTGGTTTTTTATCCGCGCTTTTCGGTGCCGACACAGTCTAAATTCGTTTACGACAAATCGAAATGGGTCATCGTTGTCGGCAAGAACACGGACTATGTGACCGGAGCCAACATTCTCGAGATTAACGAGGACGGAAACTTCACCTCGGGAGAAATCCGCGAGGGGCAAATCAAAATGCGCTTTCGCCTGACAACCTTGCCTCAATGGCCCGACAAACTCACCAGCGATGCCGCTCTTGATATTGTCGATGGCCGAAAAGCGCTCAAAATTCAGCCGTACTACAGCCTTGAAGGGGCAGTGCCACCGGGCAATGCAGGAACAATCCAGGGGTTGTCCGCCGCCTACATGAAGGACGATATTGGCGCGATTGTCGCGCCTTCCGAAATCGGCTCACCAGTTGTCACAGACGGCGCGTTTTCCTTCGATTTCAAACCCCCCGCCGATACGACAGCCGCTGACACCTCCACTGGCAGCATTACGTCAGTGGGTAAATCCAACGTTTCCGCATTTGTCGTCGTTTACTGGAAGGATTCTGAATGCCGAGCCGGCGGCTGGACGTTCAAACCCAATAAAGTTTTCGACAAAACCAAAGCGTTCGCCGATCTCGCTTGCTCCTATGGCGGCCTTGATGCAGCAGTGGCTGGC
>JBDLRP010000025.1:0-48405 GCA_039799905.1 Pseudomonadota bacterium
AATCCTCGGGGACGGTCGTGGGTATCGGACGGATGAGTGCGTGTCTGAACCCTCCGTTGTCTTTGCGCACTTAGCTGTTTTTTTCTGTAATGAAAACAAAAAACATCCGGACGTCTGTCATGACCACACATTCTTCATCTGAATCTGTAGCTCTGCAATTTCATTCGGTTGTCTGTAAATCAGACGAAATGCCCTGCCAGTGGACGGCCGGAGAAGCTGAAGAATCCGAAATCAGACTTCTCGTGCATGGCGGCGCCTGGGACATTCCCCAGACACTCCATGATGCTCATGCTGCCGGAGTGCGCCATGCCTATGAATCGGCCCTCTCTGAATACCGCAAAGGGGCATCGGGGATGGAAATTGTTTTAGCCGCCCTCGAAGTGCTCGAACGCGATCCGACTTTTGATGCCGGCCGCGGAAGTTTCTTGAACGAGTGCGGAGAAGTCGAACTCGACGCCGGCGTTATGGAGGGTGCCCAACTGCGCGCGGGCGCCGTCGCAGGCATCCGCAATTTTCTTCATCCATCCAAAATTGCCTATGACGTAATGACCCAGACAAACCACGCTTTGCTTGTGGGCGAGGGGGCAGAGCGCTTTGCATCGCGCTGTGGCCATAAGGCGCTCCCGCCCGACGAATTGGTAGACCCACGTGAGCGCGAGGTGTTTGCCCGTTGGATTGCCGCAGGCCGGCCGGATGCAAAGGTGTTTTTTGCTTCTCCGGCTGCTGAGTCTCTGCGCTCGGGAAGCGAACCGGAAAAGCGCGGAACGGTGGGTGTTGTGGTCGCTCTGCGAGAAAAATCATCACAGGCAAAGAAATGGTCTCTATTCGCAGGCACAAGTACCGGCGGAACACCCGGTAAAATGCAGGGCCGGGTTGGAGATGTTCCCGTCATTGGCGCTGGAGTCTACGCCGACGACGAGGGGGCCGCTGTTAGTTGCACCGGATGGGGCGAGGGGCTTCTAAGAATTGCCGCAGGACAACGCATTTCTGCGGCTGTTCGTGCGGGAGTTCCGCTGCAGAAGGCTGTTGCACAAACCCTTGCAGATTTGTGGCGGCGCATGGACGGACGTGCTGGAATCATTGCTGTTGATGGACAGGGTAACGTGGCGGCAAGCTTCAGTACACCCTTCATGGCATTTGCCGGTCCGGCTGGAGTGGTCTCTCACTTGCGGCGGGCAGACGCCTGTGACACAGTGCCGCGCCAAGACCGCTGATACCATACTGGAGAGTCGCCTATGTCATTGGGTGCTGGTGCCCTCGCGCTCCGTCGCGTGCAGATTCTTGTCGAACCCAAGCAGGTTCAGTTCAGAGAAATTTTAAAAAAGCTCAAAAAACGGAGTATTTCCCCGCTCGGGCCTGACGACGAGCGCGAAACGAGTACGGGTTGGTGCCATCCATACAGTGGCGAGGCCAATTTCGACTTAGCTCACGAGCATCTCTACGAGCAGGCGTTCGTCTTTGGTTTGCGATCTGACGTCAAGCGCATCCCTGGAACTTACTTCAGGCTGCAAATGAAAAATGCGCTTGAAGCACTGCAGAGCAAGGGAAAGTCGGCACGCGGCGAGCAGGGGCGCTCGCAGGGAAAAAAACTCCGCGATGCGACCCGCGACAGGCTAAAGCAGGAATTGCTGCGCGGAACTCTTCCCTCCGTCCGCCTGACCGAGATCGTCTGGCATCTCGATTCCAACGAAATTTGGCTTCTCAGTGCCTCGCAGGCTGTGTATGACGAGTTCGAAAAGCTGTTCGTTGAAACGTTCGGCTGGCCACTTGCGCAATACAACGCAGGCACGATGGGTGTTGATTTTAACCGCATGCTGCACGGCTTGTCGGTGTCGCTCGACGAGCACATCAATTTGAGCCCAGCGGATTTCCGCGAGACGCAATCGGACGGTCTGCCTCGGAGTGTTTCTGCGCCGGCATTGCAAGGTGCGACGGATTTATTTTGAAGACCTTTTTTTGATTTGAAGGATTCCGCATGATGGACGCACTTCCGCAATTGAGCCGGTTTGAAAAACTCGGAGAAATCCTTTTTCGTCTGCGCGACTACACACCCATTCCCATCATCATCTGTGCTATCCTTTTTGCTCAGCCGACGTTGCTCTCGTTGCTTGTCGGTGGGCTTGTCGCACTGACCGGTGAGCTCATCCGCACCTATGGTGTGGCCTACATCGGCACCATCTCGCGCACGCGCAGCTATTCCAACGGTCAACTGGTCAAAGAAGGCCCTTTTGCGCTATTGCGAAATCCGCTTTATTTCGGAAATTTGGTGCTGAGCATCGGTTTGTCTTTGATGTGCAATGTAAATTGGCTGCCGCCGGTGGTTGTTGCGGTTTTTTATGCTCAGTACATTCCAGTTGTGGCGTGGGAAGAGCGTAAACTCACTCACATCTTTGGTGATGCTTATGCGCAATACAAAGCATCTGTGCCGAACCGCTGGTTTCCGAGTTTGTCACGCATCCGTGAGACAAGTCTGTATGCGGCTCCGCAATCGTGGGGGCCGGCACTGCGTAGCGAGAAGCGTACGCTGACCTCGGTCATCACCTACTTTGTGATCATGTCAGTAATTTATTGGGCATTGCAGTCCGGTGCGATGGAATTGCCACTCATAACCCATCTCTTGCGCTAAGACTGTCTAAAAAAAATACAATCTAATGCGCATTTCCAGCACTTTTCTTCACATCTGACAAGTTGTCTCTGCACTGCAAAATTCTCCCGTTCAACCTTCACAGAGAGCACCGAAGACTTTTTCAGTGGGCTCTGCAGGCGGTTTTGCAACGCTTCAGGGACGAAGAAAAAAAGCCCCGTTGCGCAGGATGCGCACCTGAATCTTAAAAAGCAGATTCAGGACTGCCAGTAAGGCCGATTCTCAGGAAGAGAATCTGTTGTGGGGGCGAGTTGATCGACCGTCGCAGGGCGGAGCCCACTTTGTTCCCCGTGCCCGCCCTAAAAGCTGGGCGCGGGGTACCCCAAAGAAGAGGGCCGGCAGGAAGCCGGCCCTTTGTATTTTTAAAAGTAGAAGTTCTGCAGCGGAAACTGACAAAAGCAATACGATGGCGAAAGATTATCGCTTCACAGACCAGGTGATCCACAAATCTCTAGATCTATGCACTCACAATGCTTTGGATAGCAGGCAGCACCTCCTCCATATTTTTCGCAGTTTGCCAGTTGTGAATTGTTGCAGTTTCCGTAGCCGTCAGAGGGTTTGAATGCTCCGACCGGTGGTTGTCCGACCTGCGGCTGTCCGACCTGCGGTTGTCCGACCTGCGGTTGTCCGACCTGCGGTTGCTCATCTTGCTGCTGTCCGACTTGCTGGTTGCTTGAGATTGGTTTTTGCGGAGTGGGCTGCGCAACTGGTTTGGGGTACAGCGCGTTGACTGTTTGAATGTCTCTGGTGGAAAAGCCGACAGCCACAGCTGAGTTGCGTTCGAATATGTAGCAGTAATTCATTATCGAATATGGATCATAGCTTGTTCCAACAACTCTAATGCTATTCGCGTTTCCTGTATCTTTCCATACGTTAAAATGCACGGCGGCTGTTTCCTGTGTTTTTGAACAGGTGGTTTTCGCCTGCGCGTGCTCGTGAAGCATGCCTACTGCGTGACCCATTTCGTGCAAAAACGTCGACTGGAATTCCGAAATAGCGGTGGAAATTCCAATCTTGCTTTGCGTGGTTTTAAAAATGTGTGAGTTCAATGCGAGAGTGGGTTCAGCTCGAACCGTCGACGGAATTCTTTGAGGCAGGCCGAACGTTTGAATGCCGTAGATTTTTCCATTGCCGATTTGACTCATGCCGTGAAGCCGGTTGCGGATGTTTTCTGGATCATTGGTGGGGAAATCCTCAGCGTCCCACCAAGTCAGCCTGATTTCATTTGCCGAACTCTTGGGGCCACACGGACCAAACCCCTGAAGCGACAGGTTTGTGCGTGCAAACTGATCTCTGGCGTGAGCGAATAGTGCTCCAGTGACATTCACAAGCTCACGATCCGCAAATCCTCTGCTTTCATAGCAAACGTTCAGTGTGTTTCCTCCATATGAGGTGCCCGCGACTCCCCAGCCAGAAGTGCGGCTGTCGGACTGTTTGTTGCAACCGAGGACAAAGTGACTTGTGCAAAGTGCAAGAACAACTGGGAATAATGTTTTCATTTTTCAACCCTCAAAATCTTCAAGGTATCGGAGTGACTTCGTTGGAGTATGAGAACTAATTTTTATTGGCTCATTTTTAATTTCCGCGGATGCGCTGATATTTTTACAAACAGCTTTTTCAGATGGCTTCGAGCGTGACAGCGACGTGGCCGCGGAAACGGACAGCTGAGCTCTTTTCTTAGCGACAAAAAAAGGAACTGTAGAATATTGTTAGTTTGTGGGCTGTTCTGAAGTTCCTGGTTATTTATCAAACGACTTACATGTTGCTTTGCTCAGTGCTCCTCAGAACGTACGGTTTCAAAAGCTCAAGTTATTTGTCCTCTTTCCGACAGTACGTGGACTGGTGGCGGGGTAAGCGGCATGAATGACAAGTTTTCTGTTTTTGCGGTCAGCGTTTTTATCGTGGCTGGATGCAATTCCAAAACCGACGATCCCAATGAAGCCGATTTACAGAGCGGCTCTGCTGGGGCTGCTTGCAGCAATCCAGACAAGTGGACTTCTTCAGCATGCGGCAAAGACACATCCCAAGTTGTAATCCGAGAGGCATTTGGTGTCTTCCCGAAGATGGATCAAGCCACTCAAGCCAGAGGGTTTCGCTTGTGTGCGGGAAGGGCTGAAGCCTTTGTCAACGGGCGGTGGGAATCGAACGTTTTCGGGGTTTGGTTGAATGGCTTCAATCTTGGCTGTCACAAGGGAGTCGGTTACAAAATTTCGGGATCCGCGCAAGGCGCGAACGTTGTCACGATTTTCAAACGCGGTGCATTTGAGGGAAGTGCGAACACGCAAGATTCCGGATTTTTGAAGGACATAAAGACCGGCAAAGAGGTGGGCAGCATCGAGAGAGGTGGATCCGGCAATGATTCCAGGCTAGTCGCGCTGTGTATTGAAAGCTATGCAAGCGCTTGTTCGATTTCGGCGAATGGCGGGACTCTGAAGTACGATGCAAAATAAGAGCCGGCGCTGAGCCGGCCCCTCGATTCATTTCCCTGCTGCGCCGCTCAGGCTAAGCAAAACTCAATGAATTATTGCTTGTCGGCCTTGAACATAAACTTCTGTGTAAATCCAGCAGAGCCGCCGGTTGCCGAATTGCAGACCGGATTTTGATCGACAGATTTCTCCGTCATAACGAGCTCGATCAAAACTTCAGTATCTGACAGTTTGTTCAGCGCCATGTCGACAGATTCCGCAAAGCGGCAGTTGATGAACGAGTTGCCGCCGTCTTTGGAGCCTGCCGGTACGCCACGGAAATAGGTTTTTTCATCATGCACAGCAGCTGTCGTGTCGCTCGTATAGGTGAGCAGGTTCATGACAAACTGGTTGGTGGAACGCTGCGGGCCGTCGCCGCGCATCACGAATTGCGATGGTTCTTTTGCACCCCAGTTGAGGTGAACATCGGCAATACATGCGTCGCCATTGTCGCGGTTCTGATAATAGTAGTTCGCATAGCACTGCAGCCTTTGAAGCTCGCTGCCCGCGCTAGAGCAGGCGCCGTTGTAGTCTGCGTCCCGTACAAAGTTCGCATTGGTCAATTTAACACCATTGGCGTTAACGATACCATGAATTCCCTTGCACGTAATTGCCTTGCCGTTCTCTTTGAGGGTTCCCGTATTGCTGCAAACATCCAGTGATTGAATTTTGTCAAAGGGTTGGCAAGAACCGTTGTTGTTCCACGTGACAGGATCGTTATGCCAGTTTTTGATTTCCACGGGCGAGCCGTCATCGTAGCGGCAGCCGGAGTCGCGCGAGTTGACGTTGACACTGTAAGCCACTGCACTGTTCGCTGTTCCCTTGCACTTCATGACCTCTACGTCGTTGATTCTGTCAGGCGTGCAGTTTGGAATCGGATAGGTTGTTGTTGCAGAGGAGCTTTTCCAACCTTGCTCCCAGCCGGCAGTCCACGTAAATCCGCCGTCTCCCAACCCAGAACTCGAGAAGTCGATGCCGACTTTGGCCTTGGCATCATCATTTCTAAACCCGAGTTTTTGTCCGCAATTTTCGAAGGCAGTCTTTGATTTCCAGATGCCCATCGCATAGGCGTCGGAATTGTCGGTCGTCTTCTTACCGGCAATGCGTTTCAGATAAATATCCATGCCCTTTGCGGGACCTTTGCAATCGTCACTCCCTGCGGAACAGTCGATAGCCGTCTGATAGCCCTCGGGAAGATTATCAGTAGCCTTGAGTTTCCAAGTTCCGGTGAAGTCGAAACCGCTGCCGCTGAATGCCTTAACCGCGCTCTTGAAGTTGGCGACGTTTGCCTTTGCCTTGCCGGTTGCAGTATCGACCTTGATGGTCCCCATGCTGGTGTTGCCAGAGAACGCCAGTCGCGCGTCGCTTTTGGCATCGCCGTCGACGTTCTTTGAATCAGTGTCTTCAAAGACCATGGTTGCCACAGTGTCTGTGCCATTGAGAATAAAACAGCCGACGGACACCCCATTGGCTTCAATATCGAGCGAGAAATTACCGTTGCCGTCCACTTCACCAGTGCCAGCTTTGGGTGGAAACGCAAACGAGACGCAGTAAACCTTGAGTGCGTCGACTTCAAGATTGCTGGCCGCGTTCAGACCCGCAAGATTTAATGCGGCAGCTGTCGAAGAGTTTTCCAGCGCGAGTTGACCTGAAATGGTAATCGAGGCTCCTTCGCCGAGACCCTCGCTGACCGAAGATTTTTTCTTACCGCAACCTGCGGCCGCCAGCACAACCGACATGAGACCCACAGCACAGACATTCCAGCGCGCAGCACTCATAAAAACACTCCTCAACTTCGGTCCGCAAAGGGACCATGTGATACGAAACGGAACAGCGAAACAACGGACGCACCACTCGGTGCACCCGACCGGCTCAGTATCGGGAAAAAGTTGGGCTCAACACAGATGAATGTCATTTTGGTAACAGTGCCGATTTTTAATCAACAACGTCTGCAGGCGGTAATTGTTACAGGGTGAGGAGTGAATAAACGCCGGCGGCGGGGGCGAGCTCCTGGAGAGCCTTGCGGCCATTGAGAAATGAAAGCTCAATGACAAAAGAAAATCCTGCCAAAGTGCCGCCGTTCGATTGCACCAAGCGAGCCACGGCTGCTGCTGTTCCGCCGGTTGCGATGACGTCATCAACAATAAGGTAACGCCCGCCGGAGTGGATAGAGGACTTTTGGATTTCGACGTGGTCGATTCCGTACTCCAACGTGTAGCTCTGTTTGAGAACCTCGCCAGGGAGTTTGCCGGCTTTGCGCGCCGGAATAAACGGCAAATTAAGTTCGGCAGCCAACGGCATCCCGAACAGAAAGCCACGGCTTTCCATACCAATGATGTGCGTCGCGGAGCAGTCGCCCGCGTGTTCTGCCAAATGCCGAAGCACACGCTTGAATGCAGCTGGGTTTGCCAGCAATGGACAAATATCCTTGAAGACGATCCCCGGTTTTGGAAAATCAGGATAGTCTTTGAGAATAGACAAAAGCTCTTGTTGAATGTTCATGAATTTACTCTTTCAAAGAATAATTACAGATCGTCATCTCCACCGCCGCCGCCTTTGCCTTTGAAGCTTCCCGCAGCCGACTGGCGAAGGAACTCAAGGGAAAATTCAGCGATGTCGCCATCGAGAACCTTTTGTGGATCCGAGGACTGACACAGGGTGCGGGTGTCTTTGACCATTTTATAAGGATGCAGGACATACGAACGGATTTGCGAACCAAATGCGTTGTCCATCTTGGAATCCTCAATGGCGCGGCTTTCGGCCGTGCGCTTGTTGATTTCAATCTCATAGAGTTTCGCCTTGAGCAGCTTCATACACGTCTCACGGTTCTGAATCTGGCTGCGCTGGCTCTGTGACTGAACGACGATACCGCTGGGCATGTGGGTCATACGCACTGCCGAGTCGGTTCGGTTGACGTGCTGACCACCGGCGCCGCCGGCTCGATAGGTATCCACGCGCAAATCGCTATCCTTAACCTCGATGTTGATATCATCGTCGACCACGGGGCTTACGAACACCGAGCAAAACGAGGTGTGCCGGCGTGCATTTGAGTCGTAGGGCGAAATCCGCACCAAGCGGTGCACGCCGATCTCCGACTTCAAAAGTCCATAGGCGAAGTCGCCGTCGACAGTGATCGTGGCGTTGCGTATTCCGGCGCCTTCACCCTCAAGCTCGTCGACAACCTGCGCCTTCCACTTGCGCACGTCGCAATGACGCAGGATCATGCGCATGACCATCAAAGCCCAATCGCATGCCTCGGTTCCGCCGGCACCTGCGTTGATTTGAACAATCGCGGCGTTTTTGTCTGTTTCACCCGAAAGCAAGCGCTGTGTTTCGAGGTCGGTCACCTTAGCGTCAAGTTCATCAAGAGCTGCATCGGCTTCTTTTTCTGTGGCTTCGTCGCCCGCTTCACCGAATTCAATCAAAACCAGCGCATCGTCGGCCATACGTTGAATGACTGCCACGTTACTGAAGCCGTCTTCGAGTGCCTTTTTCTCTTTGAGAATTTTAGATGACTTGCGTCTGTCGTTCCAGAAGTTGGGATCGCTCTGACTTTCCGCGTCGATTTCCATCATCCGCTTGCGCCGCAATGGCGTGTCAAAGTGACCTCCGGATTGGTTCGTACTTACTCATCACTTCTTGAAGGCGATTGCGCTGTATTTCGCTCATTTCTTTTCTAACTCCATTTAAACCAGTCTGTATTTTTCGCCGTGGTGAAAAAGAATCAACTCACCGAATGTTCGGAACCATAACCGATAGCATTTCTGAAAGTCGATTTGGCGAAAGACCCAAACCCAATCGAAAGCCATGCGAAAAATCCCCGTCCGTCATATCAGTTTCCATGAAGGAAGAAAGAGGTAGGAGAAAAACTCCTTTTTGCCTCAATGTTTCAAAGATTTCAGTTGGTTCATGAGCTGTTTGCGAAAAAATACAGGATACAAGCCCTCCCTCAGGAGGCACACCAACCCAACCGTTGGACTCAGCCAACCAATCTCTCAACTGCTTTCGATTGCTTTGCCATTCGTCGAACAAAGGTCTGAAAAAACTCTGCTTGCGCGAAAAGCTCTGCAGGAACCAGATCGCCAGCAGCTGCGAAAGTGGATTGACCGTATGGGTCAGATAATTTTTCTCGCTCTGCATTGAGGCAAGGGTTGTCTCATCGCCGACACACCAGCCAATACGCAAACCGGGAGTTCCGGCACATTTGATAAAACTCCCAGTCACATAGCGTCCACGGCCGCGATCCCAAATCGTTGGTCCGATTCGGGCCGGCAGGCTCGCGTCTGATTCTGGAACAGCCAGAAAGCGATAATGCTCATCACCAACCACAACACAGCCAATGCCGTCACAAGCAGTCAGCAGTGCTTCGCGCTCTGCGTCTGTGAAAGTGAGTCCGGAAGGGTTGTGCGGGTGGTTGAAAATGAAAACATCGGGCCGCTCGCGGGTGAGCGTTGCGATCCATTGCTGAAGCGGAACTTGTGGTTTTCCGCTCTGAATGTCCCAGTCAATAGGCAGGTAAAGAACGCCGGCCCCCAACGAACGCGGAATTTCACTCAACAATTGAAAAGCTGGTGTGATGAGCGCGACGCGTTTTGGCCGGAGCTGACGCAGCAAAAGAATCAGCGCCTCGCTTGTCCCCGTCGTGATGAGCACATTTTCAGGAGTAGCACCCGCGTGTAGTCGGGCCACTTGGGCACGCAACTCTTCCATGCCCATGTTGGGCGCATCACAGAGAAGTGTCTCATGGAGAGCGTCGCGCAAATCAAAACTGAAGTCCGGTTGCAGACCACTCAAGATGCTCTGCAGAGTCTGCGGCCGATGCCCCGATTCACCTGCATTGAACTCTGCAGTGAATCGGTGGCGTTCGAGCCAGTCTTCCATCAAAAATTCGGAGAGCGGAGCTTTCACTGAGCGGGAGTCTCGGGATACTCGGCAAGAATGTTATAGTACGTGTCGCGTTGAACTGGAGTGAAGCCCGAACGGCGGATGAGTTCAATCATGTTCTTGCGATCGAGCGTATAGGACGTACCCGCAGCGCTGACAACGTTTTCCTCAATCATGATTGAGCCCATGTCGTTAGCACCATAGTGCAGCGAGATTTGTCCAATCTTCGGCCCCATGGTCACCCAGCTGCCCTGAATATTTGGAATGTTGTCCATCATCAGACGGCTGACTGCGAGAACACGCAGATATTCAACTCCACCGGTTGGCTGCATATCGGGATTCTTTTTAGCCAGCTCGGTGTTTTCGCCTTGGAACGTCCACAGAATAAACGCGTAAAAGCCTTTTGTTTCATCCTGCGCATCGCGGATGCGTAAAATGTGCTCGATGATGTGTTTGCGCTCTTCAAGTGCGCCGAACATCATGGTCGCAGTGGTCGGCAGGTTTGCCTGATGAGCCTCCTGCATGACCTTGATCCAGCGGTGGCTGTGGCGCTTGACGGGACTCTGTTCCAGACGGATTTCATCGGACAGGATTTCAGCACCCGCACCGGGGATCGAGTCGAGTCCGGCTGCTTTGAGTCGTTCGAGCGTTTCTGCAACAGTCAGGCGCGAGACCTGTGCGATGCCCTCGATTTCGATAACCGACAACGCATGCAGATGGATCTTGTACCGTTCTTTAATGCTGCGGAAGAGATCCTCGTAATACTCAATTTTGAGGTGCGGATTCACTCCACCCTGCATGAGTGTACCTGTGCCGCCGAGTTCGATGGTCTCTTCAATTTTCTTGAAGATGTCTTCCTTGGAAAGAACATAGGCATCCGACTCAGGGCCACGCCTGTAAAAGGCGCAGAAGTCGCAACCGATGCGACAGACGTTCGTGTAGTTGATGTTGCGATCGATCAGGAACGAAACCTTGCCCTGCGGGTGAAAACGTTCTTTGGCACGGGTTGCAAGCCAGCCAAGCACGTTGAGGTCGCCCGCATCGAGCAAACGCAGACCCTGCTCACCGCTCAGACGGCCGCCTGCAAAAGCAGTTTCATAGGCAGACTTGAGCAGCGGGTCCTGAGTTTCAGCAATGCGCGCGGACATCAGTTCGTCGTGAACTTTTGTTTCGCGGGGGGAGGAGGCAATCATCTTTTGCCGCTCGCCATCGCGCGTATTGATTTCTTCAAGCGTCGGAGCTTCCTGAAAACCTGCAGCGGCAGGCAGTGTGTTCTGCGCGATGGATTGTTCAAATCCGCGCCAGACAGGTTTATTTGAGCAGTTCAGGCTATAGGGATTCATACAAGTGAGTCCTCCGACGGATTGTCGTAGCGGCGGATGGGTTCATAAACAGTGGAGCGTTCCACAGGAACACGATCCGCATCGCGGATCACGCGCAGCAGGTTGCTTTTGGCCATTGCCATGCCACCCTTGCTGCCTGCCATGTTGGCGATTTTTTCTTCGACAACTGTGCCGTCCAAATCGTTTGCACCAAAATGCAGGGCCGTCTGCGCAACACGCTCGCCCGTCATGATCCAATAGCTCTTGATGTGGCGGAAGTTGTCGAGCAGAAGGCGCGCAACCGCGACAGTCTTGAGGTCATCTGCGCCGTAGGTGTGGCGGTTGATTCCCAATTCGTTGTTCTCTGGTTGATACGCAAGCGGAATGAACACGTTGAATCCGGCAGTCTCATCCTGCAAGCCGCGCAGGCGCAGCATGTGATCCACTCTTGCAGGAACATCTTCGATGTGTCCGTATAGCATTGTGCAGTTTGAACGCAGGCCCATTTTGTGGGCGGTTCTGTGAATGTCGAGCCAGCCATCGCCGGTGAGCTTGGTGTCGCAAATCAACTCGCGCACATACGGCGTAAAGATTTCGGCGCCGCCGCCAGGGAAACTGCCCAAACCTGCGTCGCGCAATTCACCAATCACTTCGGCAACAGATTTGCGCTCTTTGCGTGCGAGCCAGTCGAGCTCGACAGCTGTAAACGCCTTGACGTGCACGTGAGGAGCTGCTTGTTTCACCGTACGGATGATGTTTGTGTAGTTGGACAACTTCCAACGCGGGTGCAAACCGCCGACCATGTGAATTTCGGTTGCGCCCGAATCGGCCGCCATTTTGGCGCGGTGAGCAATTTCGTCGTCTGAATAGGCGTACGCGCCTTCTTCATTCGGTTTGCGCGAAAATGCGCAGAACTTACACGACAGCGCGCAGATGTTTGTCGGGTTAATGTGACGGTTGACGTTGAAATAAACGTCACGGCCGTTTTTGCGAAGATTGATTTCGTTTGCAACAGAGCCCAGCTCGATGAGGTCGGGAGAGTGATAGAGGTTCACTCCATCCTCAAAGCTCAAACGCTCGCCGCGCAGCGCCTTGCGCAATGCGGATTGGACGGCCTGATAACTTACCTTAACCGTCGGAAGTGCATTGGCACCCTCGAGCAGCCGCGGGGGAAGATGCGACGAGGCGCAAGTCAGCGATTCCATGGGAACCCTTTCTATGAAATTGGCAGCATGACTGATACCATCCTTTTGCCGAGCCTCAAATATCCTTGACGGTCGTCAATGTTTCTCGACGATTGACCTCAGTAACCGACGAGGATAATCCGAAGAACGCTCGGAGCGATTTGACTGCTTGCGACGATGGGAGGGCGGCTATGCCTAATATTGGTTTTCCCGAATTATTACTGGTCCTTGGAATTGCGCTGCTGCTGTTTGGCAACCGCCTCCCGACGGTCGGCAAATCCTTGGGTGAAGGAATCCGCAACTTTAAAAAGGGGCTGAGCTCGGATGATTCCGAAGAAAAACAGGCCCAATCGGCTCCGCCTCAGCAGAATCAGGCAATGCCACCCCAACAGCAGGTCGCTGCACAAAACGTGCAGCACAGCAGCCTGCAAAGCCCTCAGGCAGGTCAACAAGGAAAAGTTGACTTTGTCGACGTAGAACATCGCGATTCAAACAAATGACCCAGAGTGCCAATCTCACAGAGCGCGTGCCGCAGAGATTGGTCTTTGTTCTCGGCAAGGGTGGTGTGGGTAGAACAACCCTCGCAACGTCCTTTGCTCGCGCCTGCGCGCTTAAGGGTGAAAAGACCCTCATTGTGCAATGGGCACTGCAAGATTCTGTCTCGCTGCTCTTTGCAAAGCCAACCGCCGGTCACGACTCTGAAGCCATCGCAGAAAATTTGTGGACGATGAACTTCTCGCCCGATGAGGCCATCCGCGAGTATTTTATCGACCACCTGAAGATGCGTCTGGTCTATAATCTAGTCATCGAGAACAAGCATGTACAGCGCTTGATTCATGCGGCTCCCGGGGTGCAGGAACTGTTTTTTCTCGGTCGGCTCTTCTGGCTGATCTGCCTATCGGAAGAAATTCGCGGCACACGTTTTGACCGGGTCATCGTCGACGCACAGGCAACTGGTCACGGTGTGTCACTTTTTACTGTCGCGCCCACAATTGCCCAGTTTGGAATGACCGGACCTTTGGCGAGTGAATGCGACAGGGTTGCCAAGATGCTTGCTGATCCCAAGCTCGTCGGAAGTATGCTTGTCACACTTCCCGAAGAACTTCCGGTGGAAGAAACGCTGGAATTTTTGCCCCGGCTCGCGCGCGATTTGGGGCGTCCGGCCGATGCATTATTTGTGAACCGTTCGCTTGCTCCTTACATGGAGAGCAATCCGGCCGCTTTGGATGAACAACACGTTTTAAACATTTGGCAGCGGCAGCTGAACTCCGAAAAAGCACTCAAAGCGCTGAGTCTGCTGCACCGTGATTTGCGCAAGCGAAATCACTTTGAAACCCTTCTTCGCTCGTCGGTTGCGAAGCTCTTCCCGCAATTGCCTATCATCTCTGTTCCCGACATCGGACTTGCGAATCCGGATGCTGCAGCTCCTGCCGTTCTGCAGGGTGTCACCGATTGGCTGACTGCGACTGCAACCCGCGCAGATACTCAACGAAATTCGCCTTCCCCCGCTGCGGCGCAGGGCCATGCTGCTCATTCTTTGGCCGATGAATTCAGTGAGGACCAGCGGTGAAGAAAAGCAAAGCAGATGCAACTGCAAAAACAATTCATCCGCCGCGGCTGCACTTGTTTCTTGGTGCCGGTGGCGTTGGCAAAACGACGTTGTCGGCGGGTTTCGCCCTCGCTCTTGCGCAGCAAGGACGTCACGTCGGACTCATGTCAATCGATCCGGCAAAACGTCTGCAGGGCGCATTGGGCCTAAGCGAATTGCCAGAAACCGGCGCGCTCATTGAAATACCCAACTGCTCTGGCTCACTGCGTGCCAGTGTTTTGCACATCGGCGAAAGTCTTAAGCGCTGGGTGGGCGAGGCCGGTCTGTCGCAAAGCGCACAAGAACAGCTCTTTGCCAATCAACTTTTTCGCGCGCTCGCAGAACGGCTTGCCACGGCCACCGACACCTTTGCCGCTGTGCGCATGGCCGAATGGCCGGAGCGTGAAGCTGGGCTCACCGATCTGGTGGTCGATACCGCACCGGGGATTCACGCAATCGATTTTTTATCGAAACCCGAGAAACTCAGTGCCTTTCTCGATGGGAAGCTCATTGAATGGTTGAAGTGGTTTGCACAAGAAAACCAACAATCAACCGGACTGATCCAGCGCGTCGTCAAAGGTGGTGCCCGCAAGATTCTTGAGGGTTTGTCGGAGCTGGGTGGGCAGCGCTTTATGCTCCACTTTGCCGAATTCCTGATTCTTCTTGATGAAGTATTTGCACGGATGATGACACGTTTGGATTTTGCCGGCCGCTGGCTGCGCTCGGCAGAAACACACTGCTACATTGTCACTTCGGTCCGCTATGACGCCGTGCAGGTCGCCACAGAGCTCAGCCGTACACTCCGCTCGCTCAAAATGCGCTCGGGGCAGGTCATCATCAACCGCGCCTTTCCCGAGGAATTGCGTCTTGACGCCGGTTTTACGGAAACCCTCGGTCAGCTGCGTCAACAGGATGCCTCGTTTTTTGCAAATTACCTCGAGAACTTTATGATTGTTCAGAGGCGTGTGCAGGAGCAACTGGGAAAAACGGCAGAATCGGTTTTAACACTACCCGTCGCCGAACATCTCGATGCCCACTCGGCACTGCGGCTCGATGACCTTGCATTTCTGGGTCGTAAAATCACGGAGCATGCGGGAGAAAGTTAGTCATGATGGACATTGCCCTGCGCGGCCTTGAATCACTCGGTGGTGTGGTGCGCGGGCGGATCATCGGACTCGGGCGTTTTACGCTTCTTTTACGTGAAGTTTTCTTCTGGCTCGTGCGTCCGCCATTCCGCATTCAGCTGATCTTCCGCCAGTTTGAATTTGTTGGCAACAAATCCTTATCAATCGTGACTTTGTCATCATTGTTCACCGGTGCCGTACTTGGCCTGCAAATTGGTAAAATCTTCGGAATCTTTCGTGCCGAAGGGTTGATGGGTGCGGCCACGGGAAAGGCATTGGCACTCGAACTCGCGCCGGTGATGTGCGGCTTCATCGTGACGGGCCGTGCCGGCGCGGCCATGGCTGCAGAAATTGCCACTATGCGCGTGAACGAACAGCTCGATGCCATGGAGGCAATGGGGGTTTCACCAGTCAGTTACCTTATTGTTCCGCGCGTCATTGCCAGCACACTGATGATGCCGCTTTTGTCGGTTATTTTTCTCGCCCTCGGAATCATCGGCTGCTATATTCTCGGCCTTGTCATGTTCCGCGTCGACACCTCTGTTTTCATCGCCCAGCTGCAGTGGCTGGTATGGGTTTCTGACATTCAAAAAGGACTCATAAAGGCTTTGGTTTTCGGATTCATCATTTCGACCATCGCTTGTTACAAAGGCTACTACGCGCGCGGCGGTGCCAAGGGGGTGGGTGAAGCCACAACTCAGGCGGTCGTCTCCAGCCTGCTGACAATTCTCATCGTCGACTTCTTTATTTCGCTCGTGCAAATGCGGGGCTGACGGATGAGCAGCCTGCAACAAAAATCTGCTGGTGCTGGCAAATCGCGTTCTGCGGAAACATCGCCCATCGTGAGTTTTTCCGAAGTGCGCAAAACATTCGGCAACCAACACGTCTTGCGCGGCCTCACCTTTGAACTCAAACGCGGTGAGATCAGTTTCATCATCGGCCGCTCTGGCGAGGGAAAATCCGTTACGATAAAGCACATGATTGGTGTCTTGCATCCGGATTCCGGCGAAATTTCGGTGGATGGAAAAATCCTCACCCACGCGGCAGAAACCGAGTGGATTGCCGCCCGCAAGAAAATGGGCCTGCTTTTTCAAGACGGCGCATTGTTTGACAGCATGACAGTTGGCGAAAATGTTGCGTTTCCTCTCAAAGAATTTCAACATTTGACCCCAAAACAACTCACCGATCGGATCAATGAACTGCTCGAACTTGTCGGCCTGCCTGACTACGGCAGAACTCAGGTGCCCGACCTGAGCATCGGCGAACGCAAGAGGGTCGGCTTGGCCCGTGCCCTTGCGCTAAACCCGGCACTGTTACTTTACGATGAACCCACAACCGGCATGGACCCGCTGGTTTCCGAACTCATCGACACGCTCATTCTTGAGATGCAAAAGAAGATCGACGGACTTTCGAGCGTGGTCATCAGCCACGACATTCAGTCCGTCCTGCGGCTTGCGGACAGAATCTTTTTTCTCCACGAGGGTAAAATGTATTTGTCCGGAACGCCGGACGATTTTCGCCGCAGCAGTGATCCTGTCATTCAACAATTTCTCGCCGGTTCGCTGAAGGGCCCGCTCGGCCAGCCGATTGCCTGAATAAATTTTGCAGCGCCGCCATTGTTGCTGTAAATCTTACCCAGCAGAAATAAAGATGTTATTTAATTTGCCGATGATAAGATGAATTGAACCTACTGTATTGCCCGCGGGCGATGAAAGAAGCGCATGTTCGAAAGAACAGTGACAACTGAGCTGAAAGTCGGCTTGTTTACCGTGGTGGCTTTTGCCGCACTCGGCGCACTTGTCGTCACACTCGAGGGCAACCCTTTTGCCGCGCGCGCTCAGCGTTTCAATACTGTTTTGCAAAACGTCGGTGGAGTGGGTGCGCGCACACAAGTGCGTACGAGCGGCGTTCAGGTGGGAGAAGTTGAGTCGATCGACATTCTTCCACGCGGTGCCAAGGTCAACTTCCGCGTCAACGGTTCCGTGAGAATCCCCAAGGGTTCGTATATTGAACTTCGTTCGCGCGGTATTCTCGGCGACGTCTACCTCGAGATCGTACGCAACGAAGACAACAAAGAAGACATGGAATCCGGCGCACAGATTCCGCAGATGAAGGAATTCAACGACATGGGAACTCTGATGAGTTCCTTGGGAAGCATTGCGCAGGATTTACAAACAGTGAGCCGCACTCTCGCCAAGGTTTTTGGCGGCGGCGACGGCCAGTCCACGTTGCAGAGCATTGTTTCGAACGTAGAGAAAATCACCGCCGAGGCACGCGACATCGTTGCCGGCCAGAAGGAAAACATCACCGCGACGCTCGACACGCTGCGCGAATCCGTTTCACGGGTGAATGCACTGCTGGCCAAGCATGACGGACGCATCGATGACATCATGCTGGCGGTCTCGGATGCCACCAAAGACATGAAAGTCTTCAGCGCCGAGCTGCGCAAGGTCATGTCGGGCGAAAACAAAACCCGCATCGAAAATATTGTCGCTGCGCTCGACGACTCAATGCAGAGCGTCCGGCAGGCAACGAGTAAAGTTCAGCTGATTGTCGACAAAGTTGAAAAGGGTGAAGGAACGCTCGGTCAGCTGGTCGCCAAGGACGATGCTGCAAATGAACTTAAGAATACGCTGAAAAGCGTTCAGGAGCTTCTCAAGCCCGCTGCAAAATTGAAGATTGAGGTGGACTACAAGGGCGAATTGCGCAACACCGAAACGCGCTACGTTGCCACGGCCGGAAACCACTTCAATTTGCGACTGGCCACAAGGCCCGATCGCTATTACCTGCTCGGTGTCTCGGATTCTCCGCAGAGCCGCAAAATCACCGAAGAGCGGACCTCGGTTTCAAAAGACGCCTCCGGCGCGGACATCGTCCGACAGGAGGTCACGACCAGTGAAGAGCGTCCGCGCATCAAGTACAACGCACAATTCGCCAAGCGCTTCGACAAGGTCGGCGTGCGGTTCGGACTTTTCGAAAGTTATGCGGGTGTTGCTGGAGATCTGTACCTCTTCTCCGACAGATTCAGCACATCGGTCGAGGTATTCCAATTCGGTGAAGACCAGACTCAGGCAGACTACAAATCTAAAGGATTCGCCCGCGTCAAAGGGTATGCGAACGTTTTCGTAACACCGAATATTTACGTGACCGGTGGTGCGGACAACATCGGACGCACTCCCAAACCCATCGCCTTCTTTGGTGCGGGTCTGCGCTTCACGGATGATGACCTGAAGACGGTTATCGGTGCGGCAGCACTGGCCAAATAAGAGCACCGAAAAAAAATTTCCCTGTCAGTATTAAGTTAGTCAAAGAACTGTCGATGATCCACATAGGTCAACTTAGAGGTAACGACCATGTGGAAGTCAATTGCTTTGCTCGCTTGCGCGAGCCCAGTTTCCGTGTGTCTGGGGTCGGGTCCGAAACAGACGCGATTGCTTGCCATGACCACGACGAACACTTCTGAAAGTGCTCCAAGCGTTCTGCAAAATCGTTTTTTTACCAAACGTCTGCGGGCTGAAGTAGGCGTCAGTGCGGGCTCAATCCTGAACGAGAGTTATTCCAAAACAAACACTTTCGGCGCACGTGCAGGCTTGTTCATCAGCGAAAAAACCGGCGTCGAATATAATTTTGCCAAATTCAAATCAGAAGACTCACCCGACCTTGTTGCACTGCGAACCCAAGAGGTTTGCGTCGAGCTCGAGTGCCGCTCGATTGAACCGAGTTACATCAGAATCAACAAGCTTCATCAGCTTCAGCTTGTCACTGCCCCAATATACGGAAAAATAAACCTTTTCGACTGGGCCATCCTGTATTCAGACCTCACGTTCAGCGCCGGTGCGGCGCAGGTCGACACAACCCAAGGACGCAAGTGGGCATTCACACCGGCCATTGGCCAGCGTTTTTACTTTTCCAAGTCTTTCAGCCTGCGCGTCGATGCCACCGACATTTATCTCAACGAAACAGTCAAAAGCGGCGACAAATCCATCTCGAACTGGCGACATAACTGGGTCGCACAGGTGGGTCTGAGCGCCTTTCTCAACTCGGGGGAATAACCATGAGAAGAGCAGCTCAAGGAATTCTTCGCGGAATGATGACCCTCGCAGCCTGCGCAGCTCTGTCACAGACTGCAACTGCCAACCCGCAACTTTCGGCGAAGCAGGCAGTCGGTGGAAAAAAAGTAATCAAACCATTGCCTCTTCTGGACCGTGCCTGGCTCCAGCGGAAAGATCCGCTCATCAAAAAACTGGCCTTTGTTGAACAATTGCAAAAAGACATCGATACACAGTTGCACAACAAGGAAAATCAGTCGCGGATGATGATGGCACAGGCACTTGTGCTCATCGGCGATGAAAACAGCCGCATCGCGGCTGTAGAATTGCTCAAGCAGGCCGCTGAAAATTCTCCTCTGAAGCTGACGAGTCAAGCCGCATCACTTGTCTGGAAGGAATTTCAAAACCACCTGAAAATTTCCGACAGCACGAACTACAACACACTGGCCGACGTGGCGTGGGCGATTTCAACAACCGGTCATACCCCTGAAGACCCACAATGGTTTTATTTCGTCGCCTTGTCTGCGGCAAACAGGGGCGACAGTGCCGTTGCGCTCGACTTGTTTGGAAAAACAGAACCGTCATCTGCGCTGTTCAGACACGCCAAACTTCAAGAGGGTCTGCTCTCTGCAGCATCCGGCAACGCTGCCAAGGCAAAGAACTCGCTCGAAATCGTGATGACTCTCGAATTGACCGAAGCCGAAAAAACGACTGGTCTCAAAAAAGAGGCGTTGGTCAACTTGAAAGAAATTGCTGCGCTGAACCTTGCGCGGCTGATGTTTGAAAACAAAGAATTCAAAGAGGCACTGTCGCTTTATCGCAGTATCGACGCGCAAAGTCCGCTTTTCTATGAGAGCCTGAGCGAGCAGGGCTGGGCCTTCTTCATGGCAGGGCATCCCAATCGCGCGCTCGGCGCCGAGTATGGTGCAACAAGCCCGTTCTTCAGCGACCGATTCCAGCCGGATCAATACTTTCTCAGCGCCGCAGTCAACTATTGGCTTTGCGACTTCAAGGCCGCGCGCCGCAACATTCAAGCCTTTGTCCATCACACAAGGGAAGATGCCGCGCTGCTGAGAAAATGGAACCTTGCTTCTGCCGCCAGTGCCGAGCAGCACAAGGCACTTGTGCAGAAGGCCTTCGGTGTCGCCGAAAATCTCGTGCATGGGGTCAGTGCGGCACACAATTCACTTGGTCCGCGCGGGCTGCAGTCACTCAGCAAGAAAACCAACATCATCCGCCGGCTTACCCAACTCGAAAAAATCCGCGGCGCACGGTTGGAAATCACGCGTGGGAACTGGCCGATGCGCAGCAAAAGAACGGTTGTTCAGTCTCTGCTGCGCAGAGAAGAAGCCGAGCAAAAGCACATCGGGATGATGACTCTTGCCCTGATAGCCGCAATGCAATCCGACTACGAACGCGCTGTGTCGCAGCTTCGCCTGATTCAGCTGGAAATCATGACTGCAGAAAAAGACAAGCTGATGAACCGCGACCGTTCCGCGGCAGGACAGGAATTCCTTGGGAGCGAGGAAGAATTCCTTGAGGCGGTGCAGCAGTCGGCACAGGTCTGGAGCAACGAAAAGAAGGAGTTCTGGAAAGACGAATTGGACAGCTTCATCTTCAGCAAGAAGTCCCAGTGTCAACAACAAGAAGGAGAGGACAGGAAAAATGTTGAAAAATAGAAGGCTTCAGCAGTGCGCGGGAGTGCTGATGGTTCTGGGCGCGATGTTAGAGGAAAGCGCCTACGCTAGAGCAAACACACAGAAGGTTCAGGCGACACTCGAAAACCGGGCAACCCTCACTCCGAGTGCGGATCCATCTGCAACCATGAACGGCTGGCAGGGACAGGCCACCGTACGCACCCTTCAGTCCAAAACAAACACGGTCCAAAGCAATGGGCTCTCAGCACTCGAAAGCCTCAAACAACAAACAAGCCAGCTTTCCCGTTCGCTGCGCACGGCCGGAGGAGTGGCAGAGGGCCGCTTCGAGGCGCCGGGGCTTTTTGAATTCTCAACTTTCGTAAACCAAAAATCCTCGTCTGAATCCAAAGACGGAAGCCGCGCCGAAGAAATCGACCGCCTTCGCACAGCAACCATCCAGAGCATCGAAAAGATCCTCCGGCAACCTGCAAATGCAAATCAAAGGGTCGACCTCATGCTGCGGCTCGCGGAATTGCACTCGGAGCGGCACAGCGACTTTCTCATCCGAGAAATGAGTCAATATGAGGCTGCCCACGCAAAGTGGGAGCGCAATCACCGCAGCGGAGCCGAGCCCAAATTCTCGCAGACTCAGTCATTACAGGCAATTCAAGCGGCCACGCAAATTCTCAGAAACTTGGTCAACCAGTATCCCAATCATCCGCGCACTCCGGATGCTCTCTATCAGCTGGGCTTCCTCCTCACTGAGATGAAGAGCGAAAGCGCGGCGCTATACTTTCAGAGGCTGATTGAACGTTTTCCAAAATCAAAGTTCATTCCTGACGCACAGCTGGCCATGGGTGAATATTGGTTCAGCAGAAATAAATTTAATGATGCTCTTACCTTTTACCAGAAGGCAATTAACGACAGAAATCACCGAGCTTATCCCTATGCCGTCTACAAATTGGGCTGGACCTTCTTCAACGTCCGCGGCACTGAAGAAGAAACAATTAAAAATCTGCAAAAATCGCTCGTCGCCTTCAAACTGCTCGTGAAGTACATCGAGGAATCAGGTTCTGAGAAAAAACTCTCGCTGCTGCGCAAGGATGCTCTGCGTGACATGGTTCTCGTGTACGCCGAGCTGGGCGACATCGAGGAGGCTCAGAAATATTTCAAGTCGATGAACGAAACCTCACTTTATACATCACTGCTCGAGCGGCTTGCGTGGCTACATGCAGATGCAGGAAGGCAACGTGAGGCCATCGAAATCTACAATCGTCTTCTGCGCGAGTTTCCCCTGAACGCAAAGAATCCGCAATTCCTTGTTCGCCTCGCCGGTCTGCATGAAAAAGATCAAAACCGGCTGATGCTTGTCGAGAGTCTTCAGCAACTCTCCGAACTCCTTTCTCCACAATCCGAATGGTGGAAGACTCAGGCAAAACCGCAAGACCGCGAGTCGGCAAAAAAGCTGGTGGTGGATGAAACACAGGTTTGGAGCCTGCGTCTGCACGCTGAATTCCAAAAAACAAAGAACAGGACCACTGCCCAGCAGGCACTGACTATTTACGACCTGAACCTGCAGCACTTGGGTGAAAGCGCCGCAGCTTATCTGCCGCTCTTCAACCGCTCACAACTGCACACGAGTTTGGAGGATCACGAGAAAGCCATTCAAGGCTACGCAACAGCTGCATGGCTCGATAAAAAATTTAACTTGCGCCGTCCAGAAACGAAAGTCGCTCTCGAAAATGCTATTGCCGAGAGTGACATTTTGATTCAGCGCCGAGGACCGCTCTCTGCGGTCAAAAATGGCCAGATTCCTCCACTCGAGGCTCGACTTGTCAAACTGATCGACTTTCATGCCGGACTCTTTCCCAAAGACAGCGAGCGTGTCGGACTTTTGCATCGGGCTGCGCTCATTCATCTGACAGCAGGTCAGGTGGTGCCAGCGCATCAGCGCTGGACCTCGCTCGCGCGCGAAGCACCACAAAGTGTGCACGTCAGCGAAGGCTTGCGACTGCTCATCAAACGCTCGTTCGATCAAAACGACTGGGCCAAGGCTGCGGCGGATTCGCGCGCATTCCTCAAGATTTCGGGGATCACAACAGCAACTGTCGCGACACATCTTGCAAAGCTGTTGCGCGTTGCACTCTTTCAACAGGCCCTGCAGACAGAGAAATCCGGACGCCACACCGATGCGGCACAGCAGTTTCTCAGCTACCAAAAAGAATTCCCGACCGACGGCGACGCCGGAAAAGCTCTTATCAACGCTGCTAACAACCAGTTCAAAGGCAAGCTTCCCGAAGAAGCACTCGTGACTTTGAACAAGTTCGTAGCCGCTTATCCGAATTCTGAATACCAGCTGCGTGCACTTGAAATGACCGCTGTCACCGCCGAAGCGTTGGGCCGGTTTGCAGACGCCGCTCAGGCTTACGAGCAGACCGCAAACAAAAAGACCAACAAGGAAATGGCAGGACAGGACCTCGCCTATGCAGCACGCTTGAGGCTTGCCGACAACAATGCGCAGCGCGCGGTGGGCAACGCTGAGGCGGCAATACCACATTTGAAGCGTCCGACGGATGTCTGCGAAGCATTCAAAGTCATCCTCGATGCACAAGTGCAGATGCGTTCTTCTTCTGCCCTCGCCACCGCACAGTCTGCGCTGCAAAAGTGCCAGAACACTTCGCCGGAGTGGGGTATCTATTTTGGCGGTGTTGCGGCGCGCATGAGCATGGCAGCAGGGCAAAGCAGTGAGGCCGTGCGCTTGTCCACACAAACACTTGCGCGTGGAAAGGCTCTCAGCTCACGCCTGCAAAGCCCTTATGCCTTTGAAGGTCTGCGTATTGCAGGCGGAGTTCAATTGACTGTTCTTGAGGGGCAGAGCAGGGCTCTTCTCAGCAGGCGGGTTCGTGATTCGAATTCCATTCAGTCCGAATTCGGAAAAATCAAAACCGACGCGCATCAACTCGCTCAGCAATATGTGCAACTGGCACAATCTGGTCAGACGGAAACGTCCATCGGCGCGATCTATCGACTCGCCGAAATTCAAGAGGGGCTAGCGAACATTCTGGTGCAGGCACCCAATCCGAGCGGCATGTCGCCGGCTGAATCCGAAACATTCAGAGCACGCATCGAAAAAATCGCAATGCCGATGCAGGAGGAGGCGGCCAAACTTTATACGCAGGCCTTCGAAAAAGCTTCCGAGGGTGAAATTATCTCTTCCTACACACAAATGCTGCGGGAAAAACTCGCAACAATCAATCCGTCCGAGCACAGAAAAGTCATCGAGGTCATGCCCAAGCCGTTATATTTCGCGCACGAACTTCCGATGAGCAAAGAGGTGAAAGGAGAAGTGGAAGAAGATTAACGACAGCAAAGTTTTTCGTTGATTGAAATAACTCAGGCAACTTTAGAGGAAAAAAGCCATGAGAAAAAAACAAGTCTCGTTACTTTGTGTTCGCGTGTGCTTCGTTGCTTTGGCCACATTCACAGTCGGATGCCAGACAACTCGGCGGCCCAGCGCAGTCCGCAGCGCCGACAATTCTGCCCTGCTTGTTCAAGTGAGTCAGGACCCAAGCAGTCTGATGTGGAATGAGGGTCGCTTCAAATCAGGTGAGGCACTCAAACAACCAACGCCGCCGATTAAATCGGCCACAGACACAGTCGCACTTCAGACCCGTGCCGAACTTTCGTTGCTCGGTCACATGACCCGTTCGGCAGGCGAAAACGCGCGGGCAATATTGCGTCACGACCTGCGCAACGTGAAGGCTCTCAAGTCGCTCATAAAGGCTGCACTCATCGACCGTAAACCGCATGAAGCACTGCTTCTGACGAATTCGGCCATGAGCGTCGCACCACAGGACGCAGAGCTTTTTTCATACGAAGCTCTCGCGCAATATCAACTCGACAATCCTCTTTACGCCAAGGCACTGTGGAACAAGGCGCTGAGCCTCGACCCGATGCACATTCCAACGCTCATGAATCTTGGAGTTCTGCTGTTTCAAAATGGTCACAGCAAAAAGGCCGGTGCGCATTTCGATCGCGTTCTGGCCTTGCAGCCGCAGCATCTTGATGCGCAAGTGGGACGCGCTCTGGTGCTCAGTGCCGAGGGCTCACATGACGACGCAATCGCAGCTCTCGAATCGATTCTCAAAAAAACCGGCGACAATGCACTGGTTCTTGAGAATCTTGCGCTGATCTCGCGCGAGCGGCTCAAAGATTACAAAAAGGCCAGCCGCTATGTGGAACGCACACTCGCCTTGCGTTCAGCCGATCGTCGCAGCATCGAAACGGCGGTAGGAATGCGGCAGGAATTGCGCCGGCTGATGGCAGGGCAGGAAAAGCGCCTCACCGATGAAAATCTCCGCGAGATGGCTGAAACCCCAACAGCTGCAGTGGGCGAGATTTCTGGAAACGGTGGGCAAAGCGGCTCCTCAGAGCTGCAAAAAATGGAGGAGAGCATCAAATGAAGACTAAGAACTGCAATCAACGTCCGACCACTCTCTTGGATGTGGGATTGATTTGGCTGCGTCTGGTGCTTGTCTCGGTTGCCGTGGTGCTTGTCCTGCGTGCGACGGTGGCGCGCGCTGAAATGCCGACAGCTCCCTCTGCAACGGGTCAGTCTGGCATCGAAAACTCGTCAGAAATGAAAGTGAAACGCGACGCCCGCGGCCGCAAAATGCAGTACGTCGACTTCAGCGATGCGCTCATCGAAGGACGCGCGCGCACACCCGACGGATTCGTAATTCAGAGCCGCAATGCCGGCAGATTCAAGTCGATGATCGAATTACGCAGCAACTTCCGCGACAACATCAAGGTCCATGCGCTCGAAGCAGGCTCTGCAATCGGCATCGCCGACTGAGCCTGCTATCCCCCCCTTGCAATTTGCACGCCGCTGTCCCTAAGATACTGTAACTTCGGGACAGCTCGATCCTTAGGCAAGCCAAAGGAAGGTTTACAATAAGGTCGATCTGGTGCATATACACGTCCCAAAGTGTCCCGAACATGAATGAAACATGGCTATGATTGCAGCAGGAGGTTGCTGATATGGCGGCAAAGGTCTCGAAAGAAGCACAAGAACTCACCCCTGATGAAGTTCTGAGGCTCAAAGAGGTCTTACTAAAGACGCGCGAGAGCCTTCATGAGAAGTCTCGTGAGCGTAAGGCTGAGGGCATGTACGAAATCAGCCGTGATGACCTTGCAGATGAAGCTGACCTTGCTTCTGTGGAAACCGCACAGGACGTCGGCATGAAGCTGGCAGAGCACGATAGACACAAGCTCAATCTGGTCGAAAAGGCTCTCAAGAAAATTGAAGCCAACGACGGGTCATTCGGCTTGTGCGAAGGAACGGGCGAGCCCATCGGTTTCCGCCGGCTGGAAGTTCAACCATGGGTTCTCTACTCGCTCAGATATCAAGAAGAGCTTGAAAGAGGACGTCGCTGAGGCTCACAGTCCTCTGCATCACTCGGCCGAGCAGGCAGCAGCTCAACTCAGAGTCAAACGGCATATCCGCTGAGCAGGCCCGCTCAGGTGCAACGTTCCACTCCTGTTGAGAATAGAAATCACGCCCCCAGGCATCGCAAAACTCCCAGCAGTTCCTGTTTGGGAGTTTTGCGTTTTTTCGAGAGTGACCTGAATGGCACAGCCACCCGACCCGCAACACTGCGTCAGTCCGGCTCCGCGCTCATAAACGATTGCATCCAGCGGAGCACCCGTTGAGTTTTCAGGAAGCCCAACGAATCCAATGTTGCTGAGTGGAATACCCAGAGCGCTGCAAAGGCCTTTGCTTTGCATGAGTTGTCCCAGCTCGGCGAAATGTTCGTTGGTCAATTTGCGAAAGGTGCCCGCCTTCAACACGAGCACGAGATGTGGATTGGCAAGTCTGACAAAACTTCCATTCTGCAGAGCTGCCAATAACAATTCCTGCGCGACAGTGCCGCCAAGGAAAGCCGAATCAGTTAACGTTGAAAGGGGTAAATCACGGTATTCCACGACCTCGCCCATGCCGACGGCAGACTCAAAGAGCCCTGAATCTTCATGGGTCAACTGTGAATTCAGCAATGTTGCAAAAACATTCATATGGGCAGGCGTCTGCACTTCGTCAGGATTGAAGTCGAAGACGGGCAGGGGTGAACAACCATCCCAGTGACCCAGCGAGAGCACAGCGGCAGCGAGACAGCGCAAGGCATTGCCACAGGTACCGGCGCGCGAACCATCGCTGTTCCATATCGCTGCCGAGAGTTGACCATCGCGCTCGACCTGCCAGACGACAAGTCCGTCGGCACCCAATCCGGTTGTCCGGTCGCAAAAATCAACAGCAAGACGCTCAAGAGTCGACGATTCCAGCCGACCTCCAAACGAAGCCCTGAGCGCGTTTGCCTCGGCCAGCAAAAAATCATTGCGGGCCCCGTGCCATTTTTCAAACGAAAAACCCTCCCGGAGGAGGGAAAGACGCGCGCTCATATCACTCTGAAACTTCGATGACGCAGTCACCGAGCACGCGGCACTGGCAAGCCAGACGCTCGTCTTCACGGGCGGCCATTGTTTCGAGGAAATCACGTTCGTGTTCTTCCATGGAACTCAGGTTCTGAGGATTTTCAACGACGCGGACCATGCAAGCCCCGCAGGCACCGTCGCGGCAACCAAACAGGATACTGGTGTCATGATGCTCACAAACATCAATAATCGCTGCATTTTTTTCAACTTCAATCGTTTTCTTGTCTGTTTTGATCGTAAGAACTGGCATCGGAGCCCCCTGAAAAAACAAATGCGGACTTTAATTAATCGAACGACTCCGCACAGATGGATTAATACTCATAAACCCCGAACCGATTCAACCGATATCTCGTGAGACCGAGGAACTGCGGGAGCGCGTGCGATGCCGAAGGACTTAAGGACCCTGTTGGAACCAGCCAAAAACTCTGGAAAAGCCGGAGCAGCTGCCCCGCTGGCGCACAGGCGTGCCTTATCGAGCCCGGGCGAACCCAGGGTTTTTCGCGTTAGGGCCGGATTCGTTTGCGGTTTGTGCGGCAAACTTCACGAAAAGTTGGACAGCGCCTTCGATTGTCTCGGCCGATGCACAATTGAGCTGCGTTTACGGACACCGGCAGGGCGGCAGATGTCCGGACAAACAGGCCATTTTGCCTGCACAGCATGCGGCCGTGGCTATGCCAACACCGACGATGCAGAAGAATGTTTTGAGCGCTGTTTGGCGCGCATGAAACCAAATGCGCAATTTGAGCAGGCTCTTCGCCGAGTGCAGGTCCGCTATGTGCAAAGACTGCAAGCCCATGGTGTCCGTTCCCTGCAGCGCATCGATCCATACAGCGAACACACAAAAATGCTCAACACGCTCACGCAAGAACAGGCCGCAATGGGTCGTCCGGTTGCTAAACCTGATCCCGTTCAAAGCCAGGGGAGCAAGGCGGTTCAGTCGACCTCCACGGCGACCCAGGCGTCTGCAACAGATGTCGTTGTGAAGGATGTGCAAACAACTCCCGTCGATGGCTCGCCAATCGAAGCGGCGAACTTCTCTGAGGCGCAAGAGGAAGTCTACTCATCGGCAAACGCTCAAACTGCACAAGCGCTTGATGAAAGTGTTTTAGCTGCGGGAGAAGAAGAATCGTTGACAGCTGACCTGCACATCACGGCAGGGGAAGAATTGAGCCCGAACGAACTGAATCAAGAATTCACGCAAGATGAAGTCTTGGATACAGGGGAAAATGAAGTTGCTCAGGAATTCACTCAACCTGTGTTGGCTGATTCGGATCCCGAAGTGGACACCAACATTATGGATGAACTTCCCACGGAATATGAAACAGCTTCTGCCGCTTTGCCTGATGCTGAAGAAGAAAATGCAATGCTGGCAGCGAATGCACTGAGCGTACTCGACAAAATTGCCGCGAGCGCAAACCGCAAAGCAGCAAAGCCAGCTCCACAACAAAAACCGCCTGCGAGACGTGAGCATACGAGGCATCACGCAGCGCAGTCTCCGATGGACTCTCTCGACAACACTTCGACCTTGCCAGCGACGACTGACTTGCTCGACGAAACACCATCCTCTGCCGACTTTACTTCAATGCTGGACGACTCTCTGCAAATGCCCTCCGACGAAGCATTGAATCAATCTTTCGTTGCAGAGCCTTCGTCGGCCGCAATGTCACTGTTGAATCAAAAAAGTTTTGCGAAGGCAGAGTCGCCAGGCAGAGGCGATTCGGGATCCGCCTTAACGATGCTCGCAACCTCGACTCCTGAGGCGACACACCGCGCACTCGGCAGCGGCGAGCGAGCACTTTCAGCAAATCGAGATAAAGATTCATTCGACTTTGATATGTCGATGGGAGGGGGTGACCTATCAGGCGCCTTCAGCGAGGCGTCGGAGTTTGCGCAAGTTGCCGAGCAACCCGAGACCAACGTCTTGGCTGCCGATGTTCTGGCCTTGTTACAGACGTCCACGACCGACGAAAATTTGGAACTTTCGTCCAAACAAACAAAAGAACTCAAAAGCAAAAAGATTGAGGTAGACCTCGATCTACTCGAAAAGCTGACGACCGACGACGGCTCAGCGAACGATGGCACTGTTCACCTGCGCAAGGCTGATATGAAGTCGTACCGGCGCAACAATGCGAAGTACACGTGCAGCGCCTGCAGCAAGGAATTCTTCACTAAAGAGCAAGTTGAAGCTTGTTTTTACTCGCATCCCGAGGAGGGTTCCGAAGAGGCGCGTGCTCTCATCGAAAGAGCCAAAAAAACATCCAACAAAACAGCCGCTTAATCGAATGCAAAATAAGTTTTCTTGAATTCTCAACTACTCTCCTGTAATGCCGAGGCCGGTAAAACTCACGGAGGGATTTCAGATGTTTACTCGCGTTTCTTCGATCCTCGCACTGTCGACAATCGTTTCGCTCACAGCCTACGCAGATGATTCGAAGCTCGGAACCAGAAAACATCCTCTCAAACTCGTGATGGTGCCATCCACCGACTCAACAAAAATACTCACAAGTATGAAGCCGGTTGCTCAATGTCTGGAAAAGGAAACCGGCCTGACCTTCGATATCTCGGTTCCCAACAGCTATATCGTTGCCATCGAAGGAATGGGCTCAAAGAAGGTTGACATCGCCTTTTTGCCAACGTTCGGCTACCTGCTCGCACACGAGAAGTTTGGAGCGGAGGCACTTCTGAAGGCTTCACGCAACGGTGAAACGACATACCGTGCAGCAATTCTCGCGCGTACTGACAAGAACATTAAAAGTGTGAACGACCTGAACGGCAAAAAAATTGCCTACGTCGATCCGGCCTCCACCTCCGGATACATCCTGCCCAAAAAACTCTTTATGGATGCCAAGATCAAACCAGCTCAGGAAGTCTTCCAAGGCAAACATGATGCAGTTGTGACTGCCGTCTATCAGGGTCAGGTCGATGCGGGCGCCGTCTTCTACAACAAGCCTGTCGATGGAAAAATCAAAGACGCACGCGAAAAAGTCAAAGTTCAATTTCCCGACATCGAGGAAAAAGTAAAAATAGTCACACTGACAGACGACATTCCTAATGACCCGATTGTCATCCGCAAGGAAGTTTCGGCCGAGTCGAAGGCCAAAATCTCCAAAGCGTTTCAAACGTGTGTCGGTAAGCTTCCGGATGCTTTCAAGGGCATCAACAACTCCGACGCCTTCGCCACAGTCAAGGATAGCGACTACGACGGCATCCGCAAAACTGTGAAGCTGCTCGGCATCAACATCGGCGCTGAAGTCGAAAAGAAGAAATAATCGTCCGTGACAACTCCTTCGGACACTCTCGCGCAAAAAATCATCGCTTGCAGAGAGTGTCCGCGATTACGATCGCACTGTGAATCCATCGCCAACGAAAAAAAGAAAATGTATGCGGACTGGGAGTATTGGGGACGTCCTGTTGCCAATTTCGGAACGACGTCTGCACAGCTTCTGATCGTCGGACTCGCACCCGCGGCGCACGGCGCCAACCGCACCGGACGCATGTTCACGGGAGATCAAAGCGGAGTCTGGCTGTATCGCGCACTGCATCGGGCGGGATTCGCCAATCAGGCCGAATCCGTGAGCCGTGATGACGGACTTGAGCTCATCAATTGCCTCATTACAGCTGTTTGTCATTGCGCACCGCCGGACAACAAGCCCAACCCTCAAGAGATCAAAAATTGTTCGCCTTTTCTTCGCGAAACATTTGCGGACACAACGCAGAAAAAAGTTATTCTGACGCTCGGCCACATCGCATGGAAAAACACGTGGGACACTCTTCGGGCGCAGCTGACCGAACCTATGAAATCTGAGCTGCGATTTTCGCACGGAGCAGAAGTTGCGCTGCAGAACGGTTTGCATGTGATCGCAAGTTATCATCCCAGCCAGCAGAACACCTTCACGGGAAGGCTGACAGAAGATGCATTCGATGCGATTTTTTCCCGCTGCCGGGAGTTGATAGAATGATGCGCGAGCAAAGGTTTTTCGTGGCCAGAAAGGTTTTGAACCGATGCGCAGATTGAGGCATCTGCGGCTCAGTTCGGTTTGCAACCGAGATTGGGAAATCCTTCAACTGAAAATTGCACATCAGAACTTTCGACAGTGAATTGAAAGTCGTTCCAGTCGACAATTTTTGGAATTTCTCGTTGAGTTCGAACTCCATTTTTCAGTTCTTCCACAACTCCTCCATTTAGGACGACAGAACAGGGCAGGTCACCACCGTCGATCGGGGCTTTCAAAATTGTCTTGCTGGGATCATTGACACACTGCACGTAGGCATACTTCCAGAAATCGTTATTGGTATCTTCGAAATCGATGTTGACGCCGGACACAGCTCCATCGACCTGTTTTTGTGTCACCTTGAAAAAGTCCTTGTCCTCGGAGGTTTGTGTCGAGCGTTGGTAGGACTCAGATTTAAGGCCTGCCTTTTCAAACGTGACGTCGGCCTTCAACTGAAGAACATTGCAATAGCCCTTTTTTGTGTTGATCTCGATTTCACGATCTTTGTCATTGCAATTGATTTGAATCCAATCGGTATTGACCAAGCCGGCCACTTTCAATTGAAAAACACTCTTGCGCTCGGCTTCACAGTTCGCCTTCGTCAGCCTGATGATGGCTTTCGTGTCGGGAATTCCGTCGCCGATACCCGTTTTGGGA
The DNA here is from genome assembly GCA_039799905.1 of Pseudomonadota bacterium. GTDB lineage: Bacteria > Bdellovibrionota_B > Oligoflexia > Silvanigrellales > Silvanigrellaceae > RFOM01. Next base: position 32,036 of record JBDLRP010000025.1, read on the forward strand.
GGTGCGACCGTCACAACGGGCGTGCTGACCGGTACCACCTTGTCGGAGACAACTGTTTTGTTGCACGCCTGAGCTAGCAGCAGAAAGGCGAGAAAAGACCGGCAGATCGCTTGGCTCATCGCACACACCTCCTCAAAAGCCTTTTGTTTTCGGAATCATGGCCAAAAAACTTTAGTTTTGAGAATTCCTCAGTGATAAAAAAATTTCTGCAAAATCATGTGTTGGATGGGCGGTTGTCGGCGGGAGAACTGTAATGAAAGTCCTCAAAATGATTTTTCTATTTGTAACATTTTGGCTCGTCAAAAACACTCCGGTTGCGTATGCCAGCAGCCGGCAGCCAAGCAAAGCTTCCGCGGGCAGCGATTCGGCCCTGCCGCAGATTCTCGATTGGCTTGCCTTTGGCTCTGGCTGTCAGAGGGCAAAAGAAAAGGGCGATGCTAAAGTCTCACTTTCGCACAGCTTCGAAAATTCCTTGCTTGCACGATTGCACATTGAAAAACTACGGCTCAACCTCGGCGGAAAAAAGCAGGGTCTCAGCGAGTGTGCGGTGCGCATCAGCGTGCAGCCGCCACAGGGTCAGCGGATCAGCCACGTTGCCGCTCGTACAACCCTTGTCGCCAGTAAAAACGAAACAGCCCACCTCCGTGCGCGTTTGCTTCTGCTCATCGGACAATCCATGGTCGACAGCCATGAATGGGACCTGCCGGACAAACAGTTTGCGCGTGGATTGGAACAGCTCGTCTTACTTTCTGCGGGAAAAAAGTCTGAGCATCCGATGCCGGTGTTGAACTGCGGTGCTGCTCAAATCATCGGACTCGACTATACGCTCGAAGGACTGCATAAAGGCCCTGTCGCTCCGGCAGCGAAGAGTAACGACGACGAAGTTTGGCTGCAGACGCTGACAAAAAAAGAAAAAGACTCCGCACAGGTCGAAGTCTTTTTTGAAAAGTGCAACTAAGCACGAGGGTGCTGATTGCAACCACCCTTCGACTTTTTAGAATTCTTCAGACCCGCCGCCGCCACCGCCTTGCGATGGTTCTTCTTCTCTAGCCTGTTTAACTTGTTGCACATAAACTTTGATTTTTTCCGCAATCTCCTGATCAGGATTGCCGACAGACGTCAGTGCATCTTCCGCCTGCAGTGCAAAACTGCGCGATTCAGACTTGAATCTGTCTTTGCTGAACGCAACAAGTGACTTTATTTCCTGCACCACTTGTTCATCCAGGTCATTGGAAGGCTCGACCACGGCGAGCATTTTTGCAAGATCGCCCGAGAGTTTTGAGACCTCGTAATACCCGAGTGAACACCAGTCGACTCCTGGAATCTCACAGGGCGCCAGCAGATTTGTTTTCACACGCTCATAGTCTTTGACCAGCAACTGGACTGCGAGTTTGAGATCTTTTTGGTTCATCACCTGACGTGTGCGCAGGTTGGCAACTTCGAATCTGGCAGCTGCAAATCTGGCCTTCGACTGCATCTTGAAGCCGTCCGGTGTGGTAGGGCGGATCACCGTCGCCGCAGAGGCTGCCTTTTTCGCCAGTTCATCGCGACCGAGCTTCTGATAAACCATCAACAAATTAAATTGCACCGTGATGACATCATCGGGTGCCCGAACCAGCTTGGACAACCGCTCGAACGCGCTCAGCGCAATGACACCGTTATTGGATTTTTGCGCCAGCTGAGCGATTGCTTCGAGAGTCTTTTTTTGCTCTTCTGCGGTCTTGAGCAACTTCAGATGCCGCTCGTACTCGCCGATTGCCTCGGGAAGTTTTCCAGCTTCACGAAAGCTTTCTGCAGCTTTCAAATGAGACTGCCGCGTGAGCGCTTCTTGCGGATAGAGGTTGGAGTAGAATTGATAATGTTCGGCAGCCTTGAGAAATGACTTCGAATTACGCGCTAGTTCGGCTGCCGACCAGCGGATATCTTTGGCCTGCGGGATTTTGGGATATAGCTTTAAATACGTGTCATACGCCATCATCGAGAGATCTATTTTCTTTGCCGCTGCAAAAGCCTGTCCTGATCTCTCGAGTGCGGCAGGGGCATTGGGCGAATTTGGAAACTCTTTCTGGAATGCCGCATATCTGTTGCCTGCGCCTTCGAACTGTTGAGCGTCGAACTGTTGTTTGGCAAGCTCAAAGACAACGTTTTCGAGTTGTTTCGGTAGATTCCTGAAAGGCTCTTTTGTCGGAACAATGCCAAGTTTGACCATCAAACGGATGAATTTCTCAACGTCAGCGATTTCTCTTCGGGCGGTCAGATGTTCGAGCAGCACAGCTGCCGAATCCCCGGCCATCGGATGCCGTGGAGCACGGTTGAAAGCTTCCTCATAACGAGCCAGAGCAACTTGTTTTGCTCCGCTCATCAACTGGACAAAAGCCGCCTGATAGGCGACTTGCTCACCCTCAGCTTTCGGCAACAAGGCGCGCAGTTTGTCTGCATTGCTTACGTACCCTGTGGCCATCACAGGGTCACCCTGCAATTTCTGACCGGACGCGATTTTTACATCGGCACCAAGACCCATTAAAAATCCACGCGCCTGCAAGTTGAATTGGAGTGCATTGACTCTGTTCAGACGGTCTTTGAACTTGCTTGCTGCAATTTCAGAGCGGCGGCCAACTTCAGTGAACTGTTTGGTTTGAAAAAGAATGTCGATCATGCGCAACTCGTAGTCTTCGCGCGAGGCGTAGGCCGGAAAGCCTCTGACGAAAGAGTCATGCAGAGCAACGATTCTGCCAGCAAGATCTTTGTCCGGCTTTACTTTGAATTGAGTCATTACGACATTCATCGAGTGAAGCATCTGTGAGTCCAGATTGATGGTCTTCTGGATACCGCGCGAAATTACTCTCTCCCATGCGATCGCAATCATCCGAGCATCGTTGGAGGCTATTGTCAGATCAAGCATTCTGGCTTCGATGCGATTTTTCAGCTGTTCACTTGCCTGACCAGCAGTCAGGGCGTCGCCATAGGCCTTCAGTGCGGAAGCGAGATTCTTTGGGTAAACCTTGAGCGCAAACTCTTCAAGATAAGCGCGCGCATAATCGACCAAGTCGTTATTGACGAGTGTCTGATAAATTTCCTGATTGACAGTCGTAGACATCTTTAAACCGACGTCAATCAGCAATGCGGCCGCCGCCTGCAAAATAGTGCCCGGAGTCTGCTCCTTGTCTGCCTTTCTAATGTTCTTGCAGGTAGCAATCACATCCTGCAGCAGTGCGAGCGCCGCAGCAGGTTTGTTCTTGGTGATTTCCTGTTCTGCAAGCATCAGTTTGAAGGCCGCTCCTTCGTATTGGTCGGTGGTGCTCTGCATGACCTGCTCAATGGTTCCAAACGGACTTGGCAGACGGCCGGCAGCAGCATCGAGTGTCAGACCAACCGCTGCGAGCTCGTGTTGTTCGGCTCCCTGCAAAGTCTTCAACATGGCAATTGCTTCATCGCGTACACTCGGATCGCCGAGCTTCATGCGTGCGACTGTCAGTTTAAACTTCCACTGTTTGACGTACGGGTTCTTGGGGTAATTTAAGACCAGCTCCTGATAACGCTGCGCCTGCTGACGTCTGATGTTTTTCAGGGTTTGGGCAAGGTCGGGATACTTGGGATCGGTAATGCCGACAACCCGCATCCATTCAAAAACCAGGCCTTGCTCTTCATAAAGCCTCAACATCGACAGCGAGGCATTGAGCGCGGCCTCCGAGCGAATAGGAGCCTTTTTGAGCTCCGCGGAAAGACGTCTGATTTGCTCAAGACGAGTCTTGGTGCCGCTCGGTTTATAATCAAGGTTTTCGAGAATCTGCCTGTCGCGGCCTGTCAGGTCGGAGGGAGTCATGAATTTTTTGACTGCCGGTCCTTTGAAAATGGGCTCGATGTTCAATTGCCAAGGCTTGATGACAGCAGCTGTTTGCTTTTCGGCATCTGCCGAATCGGCGGCAGCCTCGGGCGCACCTTCGCCACCTGTTGCTGCTTTGGGTGCAACGCTTTCCTTTGTGTTGTTAGTAGGTGGGGCCTTTTCGGCGGGTGTGTCTGAGTCCTGTGCCAGTGCCGTCTGCGCAAAATGCGGAGATGCCGCAAGCACCGCAAGGACGAATATTCCACGCAGGGGAGCCCAAACAAACGTCTTTTGAGCTTTAATTTTCACGCGCCACCTCTTGAAACATAGGAATCGACTTGCTCTACCAAACAACTTCGGCAGTATCGGCCAGTGAGACCGCGAATTTAGACAGTTTGCTGACAGTCTGACGGGCAATTCTTATTCAGGCTCTTTGCGTGCGCAGGACAGAAACAAAAAGGAGATCGGACTCAGCCCGATCTCCCCGTAAATCTAGCTATTGGCCCGATATTGGAACCTGGCAGGATTAGCCTGCCGGACAGGTCAGCCATCCCATGGTTGCGTAGAACTTAACGTCGTATTGGTCTGCACTGAGCAGCAGGTTTTGCCTGTCGTTCTGTTTGTTACCTTGAACGACGAGCCGTGAGGTAAAGAGACCGACTGGATTAAAGGCTGGCAAACACCACATTGCAGGGCCGGGTGCAGAAACAAGAAAGTGATTGGTTGTCTGACGGAAGGCAGCCGGATTATTGAAGGTCGTGCCGTAGGGCAAATTGACCACCAACGGATTCACAGGCAAGCCAAAGAACGTCCCCTGAGTGGCGATGCTGGCCGATGCTCCAGCGCTCTTGATGCCGCCGTAATAGATCGTCTGCTGCAAATTGGCCGCGTAATACCCGCGGGCAATCTGTGCGGGCACCGCGATGGTACATGCCTTGCGCGCAGCGTACGGGAGACCCGAGTTTGCCGGCAGGTCGACACCCAAATTGGAAAAAATGAATTGCACCTGATCGCCTGCGGCAATGACAACCGTATCGCGGCCCATCACGCAACCGGTCCCATTGGCGACGGCCTGTTCGACCTTCCAGTGGGCGGTTTGTGCAACAGCAGTGACAGATGGCAACAGAGAGGCGACAACTCCAAGCGTGCAAAGACTAATTGTAGATTTTTTCATAAATTCCTCCTTTTTTTGCCGACAGGCTGCAACCTTGCAGCGCTGCAGCAGAGTACCCAAAGGAAGTTTCTTCTTCTCAAGCCAAAGTTTCTTTGGTGCAAATGTCTCTCTGGGTCTTTTTGTTGATAACTCAGCTACTTTTGTGGGATTTGAGGCGGCTTCAGCGTTTTTTTCATGAAAAATTTGAAATTTCTGCTTCCATGTTTCGTTACGTCACTCACATCACATTTGCGTTACTGACTTAAGCAGTTTGTAATGTTACTCACTCCAGTTAACACAAGTTATCAGTCTTTCAGTTTTGATAACTTACATTATGTTGCAAGAGTCTGATTACCGACCAGGGAATTCACAAGGCAGTAAAAAAGCCCCTGAAAAAAGACACAGAAGCAATATTCTCGTTGGGAATTAGAGTTACAAAAAGACCAGCAAATGCACACTGGTAATGCAAAAAGAATGCTGCTCTCAAAATTGCTGGCACGACGCATGAGCCAGCAATTCCATCCTGAACGTGATCCGTTGCCATCGAGTACTCAGTAAAGACTGCCTACCCGAGTGCAGGAATCTGCAAATGAGCCACTGCAGACAACCACCGGATAAGGCGGCGCGCTGGAAAATGAATCTTGGCATGACCAAGCATGCGCACCGGAGTCAGTACAACCGAGGTGCTTTGGAGACAAAACATCGCGTCCGGATACGTCGCAGGCATTAATCGGCGCACTTGTTTCAGAACACGCATTAATGCGCACAGTTCCGGCCGCGCCCTCGACACGCACGCTGACTGCACCAACACCTCCACCGGTGCTGCCGTTGCCATTTGTAACAGTTTCAGTGCGCGTGGACTGGCTCGTACAAATGCCGTTGATGCACGTTTCGGTGCGAGTCGTAGTTTCAGAACGCTCTTGCGAAAATGCACAACCGGCCGCCGTGATCAGCAAGCCGGTTGAAATTAAACAAAAGACTGGAAATTTAAACTGCACTTTCATAGGGAATCAACCTCCAAGCAATGTGAGCCTGTCGGCCGTTCCCAGAGATTACTTGAAAAAATCAGCCGCCGCCGATCTTTTTCATTGTAATTTCAAATTTTTCGCCATTTTTTGTCGGGTTAATTTTGCATTTATCGTAAGTCGGAGCACCCGTCAGCGGCGGATTCTGCGTAAAGCCAAACGGCTCGTCCGGAACCTGAATGCCGAAGATGCTGCGAGTATCGAGTTTTCCATTAAGATTAATATCCTCAAACAAACTCACAACGTAACCATCCTGCGAGGGGGGAAGATTTTCAATTAAAAAGGATTCAATTGAACTGGTCACGTCTTTACATCCATTCAACACCACAGCGCTGGGGTCTGATGGAAATCCCTGTGGCCCGGCAAAAACGGCATAACAAATCTGCGATCTTTTCCCGGGTGTTTGAGCACCGCGCAAATTCTTCACCACAACAGAGATGTATTGGACAGATTCATGATTGAGAGATTGCAGCGCCGAAGGCTCTTCACCTTGGCAGCCTGACAATAAAAGGGATACCGATAACGACGCTGACACAGCCGAAAACTTCAACATTGATGTACACCTCCAGTAGAGCCCGCTAGAAGTGTACATCAATACCTGAGCAGAAAACCAGTTGAGAGCACTTGAATTAAGAACGCGGGTTTCTCAACAACAATGTGTAGCCGCCTTTGATGAGCACCTCGAGCTCGCAAGAACTTTTGTATTCAGCAACATCACGGTTCGCCTTGTTCAGCACATAGCCGAAAGCTTGTGCACATTTCTTGGGTTTCTCTGGCAGATATCCCTGCTCAATGAGATCGTTGTACTCACAAAGGTCACGCGTGATGACCTCTTCGCCCGTTTGCGGATGAAAAACGGAAGACATCATATCAGCACAGAAACGCGGTTCGGTGCTGCCGACAGCGCCTGTGATTGCAAATGCGGAATTAGGAACAACCGCGGACAAAGCGAACAAACAAGAAAACACCAAAGTAATACGTGCGAACATTTTCAACCTCCTCGAAGACACGCTGCGAAATTGCCCGTGTTCAACAAGGAGACTTCTACAAAACCCATACGATAACTTAAACGAATATTTTTACATACGTGATATGCAAATAGATTATATCATTAAACTCAAAGGCCTGTATTAATTACCAAAAAATAATCAAATTAGAGCATCATTTCAGGTTCCAGAGAGCGCCCAGTCATCCAAGTCGGGGCTGCGTGCCCAAGAATTCCCAACAACGTCGGAACAACATCGTCTGCAAAGACATCTTTATTGATCGTCTTTCCACGCGGAATCTTCCAACCGGAAAAAATTATCGGAATACGTGTGTCTTCATCAAATGCCGTGCCGTGATTGGCAGCAACATAGCTTCCCCAAAGCCATCCTGCATGCGTCAGAATCTTCAAATCACCGGAACGCTGCGGATCGTGACCGCGGGCAAACAAACCAGCCTCTGGCGTCTTTGCGTTGGTGAAATCGGCTTCACTCAGAACTCCCCGAACACCGCCAATCTTTGTCAGCGCGTTGCTGAGCACCGAAGCTACGTCGCCTCGCGAAACTCTGAATTTTTCAAGCGTGGAAGCGCGCAGGTACACCTCAGAAGTCGAAATCGCTTCAATCCACTGTCCTTCGCCAAAGCGCGCGCGCAAAGCGGATTCGGCCGCAGCCATGATTTCATCTTTGTCCAGCTTGCCCAACTCAACTCCGCGCGAGCGCAGGACTTCAGGCAAGGTCTGCACACCATGGTCCGAGGAAACAACATAGAGTACCGATTGCCTTCCGAAACGCACGTCGAGTTCACGCATCAGGCGGGCGACACTTTTATTGAGCTTGACGTAGACGTCCATGAGTTCCGGACTCTCACCGCCGAACGAATGGCCGACGAGATCGGGGGTTGAAAAACTCACCGTCAGCAAATCTGGAAACGTTCCCCGCCGGCAAGTCTTTACTGGTGAACGAGACGCGCAACCAAGGCGTTCCTGACGCACACCCTCAATTGCGAAGTCGACCAAAAAATCATTTGCAGCTGGCGTCAGTTCAAAAAAACTGCGACCGCCGATTCCCTTGCTGGCCGCCATTTCGTAGGGAAAACCGGCACCAAAGCGCTGGGAGAACGAACTTCTCACCGTCAGTGCAGAACGTAACGCGGGATCCACAAGATAGGCCTGCATTTGTGCGATTGAAAACAAAGGACGCCAAGGTTGCGGCGCACGCTGTGAAGACTTGAGGTTGAAAGCATCAACCCAAGCAGGAAGTGCCGGCGTAAATGCAGTGCTGCTGACCATCGATCCTGATTTTGCTTCGTACCAATACGTGCCGGAAGAGCCAGCACCCGCGCAAAAAATAGCCCCCCGATCTTTCAAAGAGATTGAAAGCGTTCTGGCACCGCCTCCGCTCAAACTGTGCATCACATCCGAGAGCGAGCCGGTCTTGCGCAGGCGTGCGCTTTTTCCTTCGTCAGGAGAATTGGACAGCGGATCACTTGCCAGCAGTTGCTTGGTTGAAACCAGTCGGGCCTGTGGATCGAAGGTGGCTTCGACATTTCTCTTGGACTCCCTGTCGTAAAGGCTGTTGCCAACAACACCGTGTCGGGCTGGGGTCGTTCCGGTGCAGAGCGTTGCGTGTCCTGCCGCCGTAACCGATGGAGCACTTGCCGTGCGCGCTTGCAAAAACACACTTCCAGTTGTCTGCAATTGCAACAACCCCTCTTCCCGACCCGAATTGGATGCGCGCATCGCCGAAGCAAAACGGCCCAACAGATCGGCGCGCATCTGATCCACCATGATAAGCACAATGAGACGAGGACTTTTACCTTCGCGAACCTGCGCCCAAGCCGGCAGCGAAACGCCGAGAGCCAGCACAAAAGCAGAAAATTTGAACAACATATTGCTGCCTTCAAATGAGGGGGTAATCGACGTCATACAAAACATTAGTGCGCAAACACCCGAATCTATTCATTTATCAGAGTTTTCTTAAAAACACCAAGTACATATCCGAATCGTACATCAGGGAAGTATTGGAGGAGCAACATGTCTGTTCAATCTTTTAAGGTTGCTGTATTGACCGTACTGCTGCTCTCCGCTTGTGGTGCACCACAATACACGTCCACGACGCCTGACAAAAAACCACGCAAGAACACTGCTGCCAATGCAGAGCAAATTGCGGTCATCAGTCCAAACAAACAAATCAAAGCTGCAGAAAAAGAAAATGTTTCGAAAGAGCCCAAGGCCGCTGAAGCTGCGCCAGAACAAGTGAGCGGCGCAATTGCCGTAAAGGGGCAGAGCCTCGATTTGCATGCGATTGTCGACATTTCTGGTTCATTGAAAACGAACGATTCAAACTGCAAACGATTTGAAGCACTCAAGGTCTTCTTTAAAGAATTAAAAACAACCTTGGGAGAAAATGCCGATGCGAGGCTTTCGCTGACAGTTTTCAGCTCGGAGGCCAAATTTGTGGGCACCGAAGAAGGATTTTTGAATCTGAGTGACCAGGAATTCGATGCAAAGTACAAAGGAACCATCTGCAGCAACAGCGGCAATACCTATGCCGCTCAGGCCTTCAATATTGCAGCTGGCAAAGCACAGGAGCTGATTAACTCATCGCCGAAAAAAGTCACCAGCGCCCTCATCTTCACAGACGGCATCCCCAATGTCGTATCGATGGAAGTCACGCTTCAAGAGGCTGCAAAGCTCAGAGGCGTCTTTCCAGACCGTGTCTTCGGAATTCTTTTGAAAGGCAGTTTGTTCTTCGGCGCAAATTCGAAATTCCTCGTGGATGTAACCGGCTCCGCGGATCGGGTTCGTGAAGTCGGACAGGTCGATGATTTAGCCAATGCGCTCAACAGCTTCCTTAAATAGATTCCTTACAAGGCTTTTGCTATGCGGCAGTGCTGTTTGCATTCTTCGCCGCCGGTCTGGCACTCGGATACGTTTTTCAAAAGGACGTGATAGTCTATGAGCAGAGAGGTCTGCCCATGGCGAAACGCGTTTCAACATTACCTGTATCGCAACCCGCAGCGATTCTTGGTGCTGGCGAAAAAACAGATCTGCTCACATGGGCTTGCGAAAAGCTGACTGCAAACATCACCGACGTTGTCGGGCATTTTCTTCTTGCGCAGCGCTCTGCTCACACCCGCAGCGCCTACAAGCGCGACATATTGGAATTTCTCGATTTCATGCACAGCTTGGGCCGAACGCCTCTGCTGGTCGGGGACATTTGCGAGAGGTCCATTCTCCTTTGGAAGGACGAGCTTTCACGAAGACACACGCGTTTCAGTGACACAAAAAGGCGTATTGCAAATTCATCCGTCGCAAGAAAACTCTGCACCCTTTCCTCTTTGCTGGATTTTGCGCTCAAACGAAAATTGATCGAAGAAAACCCCTTGATGAGGGTCAACCGCCCAAAAGTTCGCAGGCAGAGTCATGCAAGCGTGCTCAGTGCGGATGAACTGATGCAGATTCTCAACGCCAGTCGGGAGCACCTGCAGGGCATCCGTATCTCTGCGCCGGCTGAAGTTTCCGCCCTTGCACTTTGGCAGCGCAAACTGCGCGCGGCGGAAATGGAATGGTGTATTTTGGTGCTGCTATTTACTGTTGGCATGCGCGTCAGCGAGCTATGTCAGCTGACAATCAAAGACCTAATTCCGGACGGTGATCTTCTGCGCCTGAGGCTGGTCACCAAAGGAGCCCGCAAACACGTGCCGCTCATCCATCCCGAGAGCGCAAAAATTCTTATGTCTTTTGTGGAACGCCACCGCGGCCAAGCTGCTCCGGATGAACCTGTCTTCCCTGCCGGACGCAACAACAGCATCGATGAAAGAGTGCCCCTGCACCGCAGCACGGTTTTTCGCATGGTGCGGCAGGCGGCCATCCGCGCAGGCATTCAAAGAAACTTTTCACCCCACGGCTGTCGTGCAACTCTGGCCACGCAGCTTCATCTGGAGGAAGTTCCAGTCGTTGAAATCCAATCATTGCTCAACCATGCTCAGGTCACGACCACACAGCTTTATCTGCACAGGGTCGACGCACTCAAAGAGTCTGCCGCACTGCGCCTGCCATGGGTAAATTCTTCCCACACTAAAGATGGTGAATGAATCTTCTTGCAGCACCGACCACAGCACAGCATTGTGGGTAAAGTTCTCCGCTTCACCGATGCCCGATCGGGTAAAATTCAAGTGTGAAAAGCAAAACAAACAACATCAAAGATGCTTGTATTCGGCGTTTTACAAAACGTCGCTGGTGCCGGCTTGCATGGACTGCAACCGCGCTTAACGTTGTTCCGCAGATGGCAAAGGCCGATCTCTTCCATTATTCAAATCTGCTAATAGGACAAAGAGCCATCGGTCTTGGCGGTGCTTTTACGGCTTTGTCCGATGACACGTCGGGGCTGTATTACAACCCCGCCGGACTTGCGCTGCAATCGTCCTCCGAGCTCAGCGGCTCAATAAACTCATTTTACCTCAAGAAGAACACCTTCGAGCGCGTGTTCGGCGAGAAACAATTCGAAGAAAGTGCCCGCGGAAACGTATCTTCATTCTTTGGCCTATCCAAAAAAATTTCCCCGCCCCTGCTGGGAAACATTTCGATTGGGCTTGCATTTATCAACCCCGATACCTCGCTGAGCAATGAAAACATCCTGATCGAAAACGAACCCGACCCCAACGTGGTGCGTTATCATCGCGCGGCAAACATCAGAAGCGGGTCATCGCAGGTGATTGTCGGCGCGGCGAAAAAAATCGGCAAGGAAAGCGCGCTCGGCTGCGCTGGCTCATATCTTGACGTCGACGAGCTGGAGCAAACGTATCAGGACGTCGTTCAGGGCCCCTTTCTCTCGAAAGACCTGCCGTCCACCAACATCTACTCAAGCCTCGGACAAAATTTGCGAACTCACCTTGTAATCCGCGGCGGTGGTCTGCGCTGCGGCTTTCGAACGGGCTTCGATAGTGGATTTAAACTAGGCATTTCTTATCAGAAAACAGAAATCGTTTACCAAAATTTTGAATACGATTTTGAAATAAATAAAGTGTACACGAACAGCGAAGGCAAGGTGGTCGCAGCCGACAACAGCGAAGAAACCATACTCAGCGGCAAACTCCAACGCGAAGCTGTGCGCACTCAGAGCCAAAATTTCATTTCGCTTTGGCCCGACGAACTGCGAATTGGAATAGCATTTCAGCCCTACAAAGCCCTGACGTTGACTGCCGATGCGGTCCGCTTTGGTGCGGGTGATGGAGGAACTGTTAGAGTCAAGCGCGGTGAGGTCATCAATTTTGCGGTAGGTTCGGAGCTGCTGCTCGCAAATACCTTGTTTTTCCGCGCCGGCGTTTTCACCAACAATGATGCAACCCCGACGCGCGACTTATCATCTGCCAACCAGCGTAAGGAATACATGGACTATCGCGGTGCCTCTTTTTCAACAGGGCTCAAACTGCGAATTGGCGATTATGGTCTTCATTATGTTGAGCAGCGCGGCCAAGGAATGGCAGAGAAGGTCGCCGGCAAGCGCAATGTTTCGAGCGGACGGCTGCAGGTTATCTCGATTTCAGCCACGCAATCATTCCAATGACGATGCCAGTTGATAGCCCCGCCGCATTTATGACATATTGGTAAGACATTTTCTTTTCATCTGATGATTGGGGTGTTTACCTTGAAACTCTTCACACATTGCGCGCTGATTATAACCATCAGTTCGGTGTCTGTCGCAGCTGCAGGCAGTGATATCTCAATGAACGTCGGAACAACAGCAGATGACGTCGTGCAGCAGACAATTGCAAACGTTTCGGGACAGGATTTTAGTGATTTCTATACAAACGAATATAACTACAAACAGGTCTACCGGAACGTTATGTCCTGGTTTGGTGGCACGAGCAACGGCTGTGTGGCCTTTGCCTCCACTGCGCTGCGATTCCTGGGCGTGAACGTTCCTCAAAATGGACTATGGAATGGCGAGCGGGTGTCGCTTCTGACGAAGCCCTTCTCAGCTTATCTGCAAGACAAACTGGGCTGGACTCGAGTCACTCAATCCAAAGAATTGCGGCCGGGAGATTTGGTTTTCACGGTCGACGAACCCAAGGCCCCGGGGTATCCGGCGCACGTGTTCATGCATGCCGGTTACGAAGATGCCGCGCGCTTGATTTCGCTTGCCGTCGACAATCAGGAATTCACCCACCCCCGTGCACTGGCGGGCGACGTCAAAAAGGATTATTCTGCCTTCGCGTATGCGCTGCGTTCACCCATTGATTGACGGGATCGGACATGAACTCCTCGGAATCCGACATCACAAAACACGATGATGATCACGAGGGCTATCAGCTCGAAGTTCATGAAGTCGCGCAGCTGCTCGGCGTAACAAGAACTCGCGTATCACAGCTCACCTCCAGCGGGCATTTGTCGTTTGAGCGACGCCGCGTTGGCACTCGAAACAGGCTCTTCTATAAACGCAGCGAAGTATTGTCTCACCAAAAGGGTTTCTACGGCCGGCACGTTGCGCAGCCTTTTGCCGGCGATGCCGAACAGCAGGCTTCAGCACGCACGCCGACGCACCAAGACCTCAAAAGAGCTGGCGCAAGAGCTTCCGGCCTCTCCGCAGAACAAGGCGCGGACAATGTAGAAATCAAGAATTCAGCTGGTTTTTTCGAAGAAAATCTTCGCCTCAGCCATGAACCCACACTCGATAAAATCATTCATCTCCTCGTTCAGATCCAACGTTCCACGATGCGCCCTACTGCTCCAGTCCGCCCAGCTGCCACACAGCAGATCGAGGAAGATAAAAACCGCGCGCTGGTATCTGAACTGATCGAGAATGTTCATCGGCTTTCTGCACAGCTCTCTGTGCAGGCAGGTTTGCTTGGCACACTTCTGGATGAATCGCGTTCGGTGAAGAAAGAGCTGCACAGAATCCTGCAGAGCACCCGTGCAGCGGGAGCCTCGGTGCAGCCAGCCGCCCCAGCCACTCGGGTCACTTCCGACGGGCAAAGAATCATCAGTCACAGGAAGGCGAAAGCCCCTCGCAGGTCGCGTCCAGTTCCATTGAAACGCCGCAACCGCGGCTACTGAAAGCACGGCCCCGACCCAAAACGTTTTTTGCAGAAAATTGAAACCCATCCTGCTCGGTCAGAACAGGTTATTTGCACAACTTGACTGCTGATTTTCCTGCGTCAGCTGAGGGCGATTCCACAGCTGAGTCATCTTCAATCGGCAACGGCAGCGGCCGGATTGTCGCCCCGCCCGAAGTTGATTCGCCATTCACGCTCGTTACAGCGAAGTATGGAAGATTCTCAATTGTGATAATAGAACCACTGTCACCGGCCTGCAGAAAACCCATGTGGGGCACCTCTGGTCTGCCGGCAGCAGTCTTCGTAGCAGCTTGCGTGCGCATCTCATCAGTCACTTCTTTATGCATCTCGAGGTGGTGAAACCGTCCCAAGAGCGATTTAGGATCCCATTTGATGAAATGATTTCGCGCGCCCGTATCTACGCCGGAAAGATTATTCACGTTGAAGTGCATGAACGCACGGGAAGTATCCAGTGGATCTGGATTGTCTGCAGTGGGTTCTGCGAGAGTCACGAAGCGAAAATTGGAATGAATCCGGGTGTCCAACGGAAGGAAAAATGAACCGTCCTCCCTCTCTTCCACAAGGGCCTCCAGAACAGTGAAGACTGTGTCCATGCGCTGTGTTGAAGCCGCATAGTCGCTCTTCATAACCTCTACAATATCTGCCAATCCGGATGGTTGGAACGAATCATATTTTGTTCCTCGTAACGCAACTTGAATAAGGGTACTGAATTCATCCCTGATTGCGCAGAACCATGCATTTTTGTTTGCGGCGCACGCCGAAATGTCGGCTAGAAGATCGTCGCGAACATATTGAAGCATCTTGAATTTTGAATACGTCTGAACACGATTGCGCACAGCCTTATGGATACCAATAAGCTCAAGGGGTGTGTTCTTGTCGTCTTCAAAAACTAATCTCGTCTCGGGATTCGCCTTGAACTTCTCCGCCAGTTTGGATTTAGCAATCAGGCCTGTGAGCGTCGCCGTGCTATCGACCCTCATCTGCTTTATCCGGTCGATCACCGGCACCGGAGTGGAAGCGGCGGGCTCAATTTTAAAGTGAATCATGTCCTGATAAGTCGAACACACATTATTAAAAACCGGATCATCTCTTCTAAGACAGATTTTTCCCGCAGTCTCCGAAACGCCAGCGCCAGTCGAATTAGAGGTTATGGTTGGCTGATTAAACAGAGAATTCAGATCAGCTGCGTTTGTTCGCAAGGAGTTCAAAACTTTTTTCTGATTTTCGAAACTCACCTTCTTGTCGCGCATTGTCTTGCGCAATTCATGAACTTTGCTCAGCAACGGGTACTCAACATTGACCGGGTAGTAGGTTCGGCCTTGATGGTCGAACATGTGTAGTTTCATCGAATGATCTTTGGCAAGGTCAATACAGTGCGCGGCTGTGTAAACGTTCATTTCGAGTCGTTCGTTCAACAGCACATCCTGACTTTCTGCGGGACTGTCAGTGAATTCAACATAAGCTGTACAAAGTCGATAACTGTCGACCGGCGAGAATTCGGTTTTTCGGGTATAAACCTCGATAAATCCACCATTGCTGAAGAACTTTGAATTCGCCACTGTCGTTGGCGCTCGTTCGATGTCGAACCGCAAGAGTGCAGTCGTTTTGGAACACACGGGCACGTTTGACTTCGCACCACTACAAGAGGTCACAACATAAGCCAACAGCGCCAATTTGCCTGAACGCCAGAGGCCCATCCGCTTTGATTTTGGAGGCTTATGGTTTTGATCGTAGGTCATGTGCCCCTCCATGAGTTGTATCGGAGGGAGGGTTTGCAAAATGAAGGCATTGCGATCTGCGTGCAAATCGCAATTTACTAAAAAACTTCAAGTCATTGAAATAATTTATTTAACCATAAAAAAAGAAATCATCTAAATGACAATGAGAGCAAGAACGGAGGGGGCCGATTGCAGTCCATGGTGTCCCGAACATGGCTGCAAAGCCGCAGACAAGACCTCACTCGTGAGGGAGGGAAGTCTTGGGAAGTAACGTTTTCAACCCACGAGAAGACCCGAAGTGTTGCAAACAGAATCAGCGGCAGCAAACAGACGGTTTCACGGTACAGTGCCTTCAGACTTTACCGTAATGAATCGGGCGGGAGGCACAACGAATAAACCGATCAAGCCAAGGTAACAGGCAGTGACTGCGGAATCGAAAAAGGTGTTCTGAGTTAGTCCATGCAAGAGATTTGCGGCCAATGCCAACGTGAGTGCGCCCAGCAGCACTTTGCGCTCCGGCGAATGTCCGCTCAGCACGCGAAGGTTCATGTACAAAATTGCTATGGACGCCAGAAACACCATCAGCC
>JBDLRP010000026.1:0-156297 GCA_039799905.1 Pseudomonadota bacterium
GCGAATATTCGGTTCTGGCCACAATTCTCCGTATCAATCCACGCCAAGCGTTGATAAAACTTTACACGCCGGCGGCGCTGCCGGATTTCATGGAGGGTGTGAGAATTTCGGTGACTTATGCATTTGTCAGCGCGGTTCTTGCAGAGCTTATCGGAAGCGAGTCCGGCTTGGGTGTTTATCTTTCGCGTGCCCAGTCGGCCTATCGCACCGACAGGGTGTTGACCGTCGTATTGCTCATCGTTTTCTTCAGCCTGTTTTGCACTTGGCTGGTCAACTCGGTCAGCCGTAAACTTATTTTTTGGAAGCCATCATCACATGCTCAAAAGTAATTTTATTAAGCTCGCAGTTGCTTTTCTCATAGTACCTGTTCACGCGGCGGCCAAACCGGCGGCCGACAAGTCTGTCAAAATCACCGTCGCGCTCGACTGGACTCCCAACACCAATCACCTTGGCCTTTACGTCGCGAAAGCCTCAGGTGCATTCAAGCGCGCGGGTCTTGATGTGCGCATGGTGCAGATGAAGCAAACCAGCACAACCCAGCTTGTTGCGGCTGGCAAGGCTGAATACGGAATCAGTTTTGTCTCCGATTTGCTGAACGCACGTTCGCAAAAAATTCCGGTCATGTCGGTCGCAGCCATCATTCAAGAGAACACGAGTTGTTTTGCTTGGCGCGAGACGGCAGGAATCACAACGGTCAAGGATTTTGAAGGCCGCAAGTACGGCGGCTGGGGCTCACCGGAAGAAGAAGCCACACTGCGCTACGTTGTCAACAAGTCGGGCGGCGATTTTTCCAAGCTGAAAATGGTGACCACAGGCATCAGCGACTTTCTCCCGACAACCCGAAAGAATGCCGACTTCATGTGGATCTATATGGGCTGGGACGGCGTCAGGGCGCGTTTGCAGAATGTAAAAATAAAAACGCTGTTCCTGCGCGACATCGATTCTGTCTTCAATCATCCGTCACCACTCATTATCACAGGCACCGCATACGCGAAGAACAAGCCTGAGGAAATTAAAAAATTTCTTGCCGCCGCGTCCGAGGGCTACCGGCTCGCCATTTCCAATCCCACAGAAGCCGCACGTTTGTTTCTCAAGGAAGTTCCTGAATCCGACGCAGCCTTGGTAAAGGAATCCGCGCAGTATCTTGCGGGCGAATATGCAAAGGGCGCACCGTATTGGGGATATCAGAACATCAGCCGTTTTGATGCCTACAGAACCTGGGCAAACGAGCAAAAAATTCTTTCACTCAATGAACTGTCCGCAGGCTTTGTCGACAATTCATTCCTTCCGCAAATCTCCGCAGCCGGTCGCCCACAATGATTTCCCTGAGCGACATCGATGTTGAACTCGACGGCAGAAAAATACTCGGCGGAGTGAGTTTCACCTCCATCGCAGACGGAGTGGTCGCCATCATGGGGCCATCGGGCTGCGGTAAATCTACACTGCTCAAAGCGCTTATGGGACTGGTCAAATGCAGCGGCGGGCAAATCAAGATCGGTGAGAAAATCTGCGATGCCGCCTACTGGAACACCAAGCAGAGCATTTTCACATTGGTGCCACAGGTGCCATTGCTGCTGCCATGGCTTTCACTTCTCGACAACATCAGACTCGCTGGCGAGTCTGATAAAGCGAAAGACGAAGTGACAAAGAAGGCAACCGACCTGCTGGAGATCGTAGGACTCTCGGAGTCTGGCCACCTTTTTCCTTGGCAGGTTTCGCAAGGCATGGCCGCACGCGCCTCACTGGCAAGAACTTTGATGATTGAAAGTCAGGTTCTTCTTCTCGACGAGCCATTTGCTGCCATCGATGCGACAACACGATTCCGTCTTCAGCAATGGCTGCTGGCAACCATCGCGAAACTCAAAATTCAGGCGATGATGGTCACACATGACCCACGCGAGGCCCTTTTGATTGCCGACAAAATCATTGTCCTGCGCGGCAGGCCTGCAAAAGTCGGAAACACCTTCGACTTGCCCGAGCGCAGCGCACGCAACAGTCCAGATTGGATTTTTGGAGAGGCGGCAGGTCAGCTTGAAAAGCAAATCCGCGCGGCACTCGACGGTTGAAATTTTGTCTTCTGCTGATGTTGCTCGTAGGTTTTAAACTGATGCAATCTCCACAGACTTTGGACGGATGGCAAACGCTATCCACCCTGCGTTGTTTTTAACTTCGTGAGTGCTAATCTCCCTAAATACATGGTGAGGAATTGTGAAACATTGGATTTGTCTGCCACTCTGCGCATTTGCAGCTGCACTCACGGCGTCATGCCAGAAGAAAATCGAGCGAATTGACGATGCAGCCGTTCAGGCATCAAGCACAGGCGGCAATCACGTGCTCGGCAATCGTCCGTCGGGCGAATCTGTGTGTGTTCACCGTTTCGGTCCCAGCGGATATGCAGTCTCCAAATGGAATGGCTCCAGCTGCGAAAGCCAACAGCAAACTTTGCCGGCCAGCGAAGTCAGCATTTCCGGTGAGTCCTACAAGCCATGGCTGCAAGAGATTTCGGCCGGCGGAATGATCAAATTCGACATCCGCTACTTTACGGACAAGATTTTTCCGCGCGGCGACGGAACCTACCGCATCACTCACCCCCTCTATGGCAAAGCGCGCTGCCTCCTGCATCCCAATGCCGCCTCAGCGCTCTACCGAGCCGAAAAACGCCTTCGAGCACTGCGGCCCGAATTGCGGCTCTACGTTTTTGATTGCTATCGTCCCCGTTCGGTTTCGGAACAAATGTGGAATCTGATTCGCGACCCGCGATTCGTGGCAGCCTCTGGCCGCAGTCTTCACAACAAAGGAGCGGCTGTCGACTTATCTTTGGCAAAGCTGCAGGGCACCACACCCGTTCCGCTCGACATGGGCTCAGAATTCGACTTGTTCGACGCCGAAAAAAGCCGCTATCCTGGTGCAGTCAACCAGACACAAAGAGGCCATCGCCAAATATTGCGCGACGTCATGACCCATCCGTCGGTCGGTTTTCAGGCGTACGATGAAGAATGGTGGCATTTCAGCATGACCGGCCACAACGACTTCTTGAATGTCCCGTTGTGACTTCCATTCGCTCCCTGCGAACATACGCTTCTCATCAAGTCAAAACAAACGCTTTGCCTGAATCATGTTTGGATTACTCCGACACAGGCTTCGTCGCTTCACCTGATATCTAAATGCGGTATTGTTTAATTCTTATAATACCTTTTATTTATATTTAAAAATTTAAGCCGAAGATCTCGCTCGCGGCTCTTAATCGCTAAATATGCTCTTGCTTAGTCAGTCGGATTTCTATGTAGCGAGGAAAATCTCGCCGACACAACTCTTGACGCTGCGTATCCTCTGCAAAACCTGAAAAACAACCGAATAAGCAACATGGGAGTTTGAACTCTGGGAGACCCAATTGAAACGATTCGGTGGAATCGCCATTTGCAAATATGCCTGCATAAAAGTGCTGTTGAGCATCACAATGCTCTTCGGTTCGACCTATGTTGCTTTTGCAAAATCCCAAGCAATTCCCGTCCTGTTCGAGTACACTTTCCAGGACGGTTCCGTTAAGCAACCAGATCAGATTCCATCAGACGCGCAGTGGAAATCACTCGACCCGGAAAAGAAAGGCTTGAAGAAAAACGGTGACCAAGTCCTGTGGATGAGAGCAACAGTTTCGGAGGCTCACCGTTACCGCGACCCGGTCATTCAGTTTTACCGCCTCCAGGAAAAATTTTCATTTTTTGTCGATGGAAAGAAAATCACATCGTTTGGAGAGGGAACAAGTTACGCAGGCTTGCCAGTTCATCTCATCGAAATTCCAAAGCCTGGCGAGGCATTTACTGGATTTTTCCGTGTCGAATCCAGCCTCCCCCTGATTGGCCCCCGCGGCGGCGTTTATCTGGGCTCGCGGGCGGACTTCATTGAAGAGCTGATTACAGGCGACATGACCGACTTGTTCATAGTCTGTGTTCTCTGCCTGATTGGCCTGGCCGGTCTTGCACTCTTTACAGCCTATCCGAGCGTGAAGACCTATCTCTTCCTGGGCGGCTTTGCAGTCACATCTGGACTCTACTTCGTTGGCAGGATGCCGAGCAAGATTATCTTTGGACTGGACCCCGTCTGGACTGGCTATCTTGGGCTTTGGGGACTCTTTGCAACTCCACTCTTTTTCGTCGGATTTTTTCGTGAGATATTCTCGATAGAAGACTCAAAATTTTTCAGAGGCATCTCGCTGGTTGCGGGACTTTTTCTCTGCATGACAACAATTCTTTCATTCTTCACTCCTTCCGGTCCACTCGATTTTCTGATTCCTTTCTACCCTGTCGCTTCCTTTATTTACGTCTCAACAATCATTTATGCCGCTACAAAATTAAGAAAGCACCCGTATGTAAGAACGTTCTATTTCGGTTTTTGCATTTTGTTTATGTCCGGCATCTGGGAAATAGCACGAGAATTTCGCATATTTAGTGCAAACATCCCCATGCTCACTTGGGGTTTTCTATGTTTTGCGCTGTCACTTGTTGTCATGCAGGGACAATATTTCTCTGCACTGTTCAAACTGTCCAAAAAGAATGAACGACTTGCGGATGATGCACGGCTCCGGCTTGAGAGAGTTCTTGACTGCACCCGTAATTTGGCGCGCACGAGAAATTATAAAGAACTCATTCGTGTGGTTGCTGATGCACTTCTGGCTGAACTGAAAATTTCAAATCAAGATGTCAGCGTCGACTTCTTCATGCCATCTACGCGCCACGTCGAAGACTCATCAACCATTCATCAATTCACGTACATCGTGTCTCAGAAAAATAACTCGACGTTTCTCTACGAAGTTTCGCCTGACACTGAAAGACAGAAAACGGGTGAGACAGGTTCTGCCATAGAGCTTGAAAAATTATCATCGCTTCCCGGGATTGAAAACGCTGCTGCGCACAGTCATTTCCCGAATGACACATCACCAGCCTCGGTATTGACCATCCCGCTGCACGCAGGATCGTTTATGGGCGCAGTCATCATTCGCAAGTATTCAGACGGAACATTTGAGAACTACGATTTCGCGTTGCTCAGCAAATTTGTCAACTCCATGTCCGCATCGCTTCTGATTGCTCTGCAAAATTTGGGATATGTTGAAGAGGTAAAAGAGAAAGTCGCAATGGAAAGTGAACTCGATGCTGCGGTCAGTCTACAGGCGGCGCTGCTTCCCGATCCGCCCGAAATTCCGGACGTGATTTACTCAGCCTATTGCAAGAGCGCAGGCAAGACAGGAGGCGATTGGCACGGCTACCATCACTGCGAACAAACGAATCGTCTATTTTTGACTATCGGAGATGTAACGGGGCATGACTTTGCAGCCTCGATCATGACAGGACTTGCAGCCGGAGCTGTCAAAGCCTGGCAGGAGAATGACTCAATAAGATTTGACGACGCAGCTCGTGCACTCGAAAATCTTGCACAATTGATCAATAAGGTATTCTGTTCTTCAAACCGGGGTTTGAAGTTCATGAGTATGACTTTTGCCTGTATTGAACTGACAGATGGTAAGCTGCATTTGGTGAACGCGGGCCATCCACACCCGATTCATTTTTCTGCGAATGATCAGCCTAAAACACTTCCTGTTTCAGGAAATCTGCTTGGTCAGAATGTACTTTCACAATTCGCTTCAGAAACCCTCCAGCTAAACATCGGTGACACGGTTTTCTTTTATACGGATGGTCTGTTTGAGAATCAGAACAAAAATGGCCAAACACTGTCACGACGGAGTCTGTTCAGAAGTCTCTCCGATAAAAGACTCGCAAATGAAATGATTGATGGAATCCTCGAGTGCGCGCAAAAAGTCTGGGGAGACGCTCCTCCAGAGGACGACGTCACTTTTCTTGCCATCACATGGAAACCAAGAGCCGCAACAGCCGGAAACGCTGCATAACGACTCCATCAGGGCTGGCCGACCGTCGGATTCTTGTGCAATGGATCGGGCGTGGCGCAAAGAGCATCAATGCCTCCCGCCTGAGTGATCGCGCACGAGACTGCTGCATTGCTCATATGCCACTTAGGATCGAGCTGACAAAGCCTCGCAATGGGATGGTTCGGTTCAAAGCTCGTTGCGCCGGGGAGCAGAGCTTCGCCCGCGGTTGAAACTCCTGCCTTCAGGCCACTTGTTGTTGGATTGCAAAACTTTCTCCATGTACAAATCGCATCTTTCAAACTCAGGCTATAAAGGTAGTTATTCTTGGCCCTGCTCCCGGGAACAACCAAAGCACCATCCGGATCGGCTGCTCTTACATAGACTCTTCTGTAGTCCACTTTTGACGAGTATGTCAGTCCGCCAGACGTTGTCACATAGGGCGGCAACTGAATCGCATTGATGTTTCCCGGCTTCATAATGATGCTTTTCACAATAGTCGCACCACCCGTGAGAGTGTTATATGTTGACACTTCTCCTGTAGCACTCTGACACAGATGTTTGTATGGCAATTGTGCAACCCCTGACTGGAGCTCTCCGATGATATGGAGTCGCTTTCCAGTACAGTACTGAGCCTGATACGCAGCGGGAAACTGCGTCGTCCTGAAGTCCGTAACGAGTACTTTTGAACGAGTCGTCAGCTTCCATCCCTGACAATGGCCTGAATTGCACGCATCCGGATTCCATTGGTTCGTTGGGGTAAGCCCTTCAAAGTTCGCAAGACACCGTTCCAAATATTGCGATGACAGAGCGGCACTGCATGTTCCTGCTCCACCAGCCGGAGCAGCGCACGGGTCCATGTAAGCACTTCCGATATTTCCGGTGATTGATCCTGCATTTGCAAGCGAAGGAATCAGCCCGACTAAAAACAATGCCTGTGCGCAGTGAAAAACACAGCCCATCTTGTTCAAGTGGTCACTCATCATGTCATTCTCCCTCGGTATCTTCAGGCGAACTCCAAAAAATCGTTTCGAATGCAATTACGGAAGCGGCACGAAAAGTCCGGCAGGAAAATTGGCCATCCTTGTGTTGAACTCACCAGACCGTCTCGGCCCGTCGTTCACATTTGCAAGGAATGAGAAACCAGTGCCCAACTGCTTCGTATCTGGCAGCGACGCGAGCATTTGCGCAACAACTCTACGATGCATAGTAGGAGTGCATTGAATTTTTGTACCCAGGTTCACCGTCGCACCGCGAGCAGAATTGACCCCGAGCAGGCACTGACTTCCGTTCGCGCGTGTTAGAAAGACTCCTCCACCGGAATCGCCGCCCTCTGTGCAATCCTTCACCGGATCCAAAGCCTCAGAGACAAATTCCATGGCAGTTGACACCGTTGTCTGGCTGAAGGTCGGCGAGCTAAAATTCCACACCGCAGGCTTGCTTGAAGTCATACTCAGCAAAGTTGTTGGTCGGTTAATCACCTGAGTGATTTTTGCTTTGTATTCACCCCAACCGAGGTAATACCCTACCGGGTTGGTTTTATATGTCAGTTTGATTCCCGTCACAGTGATCTGCTGGCCGACAGCAGGAACCTCGGTGCACAGCGGAATGACCGATGGTGACGGAGCGTTCCAGTCGTAAAGGAAACCAACATCGGCAGAACGAATCGAAGTTGAATGGGAAATATTGGCTGATGTGTTGACCGCACCGTAGTTGGGATTCGCAGTGTAATTGCCGTAGGCTGGAAACAAAGGAAGATGATGAGAAGCAGACATGTGGCCATAAAAGACTCTGCGAAGTCCTGTGTCGTAGGGCAACGTGGTATTTGGGTGGAATGCAGTCATGATGTACTCGCCCGCGTTATTCAGGAGCTCTACGCAGTGCGATGCTGTTACAATGGTGTTTGCACCGACAGCCACTCCGGAACAGAACCTGTCTCCGCCGTTGGTCAAATTGCCGGAATTGCCGTTCATTTGAAACCGCTGCCGAACAGCTCTCATGTATTTAATAAGAGGACTCGTGGAGTTCATGTTGGTGCCACCCACGATACCCAAGGAGCCAACCTCTTCATCTTGTCGTGGCAGAATGCTTTCGTCTTCCTGAACATCAAGACGATTGGAATTCGCAGTTCCACACCCTCCAAGGGAAATTGATGCTGCTACAGCTAAAATGACTGAGCGCAAAAGAATTCTAGACTGGCTCATACTGCGTTCCTCCGCTACAGTTTATAATCGCCAGAAGACCCGAAATTATTATTAATAATTTTTTTTCTAACAGTTTCGGGGGCTTTTCCACATTCTCAAATACGCATGTCAGTGGAATCAATTACGACTCAAAATGGAAATTTTTTTGTGCCCACTGGCATGACGACTGCTCCAGCCTGACATTCATGAAGATTTATTGGCACTCGCCGAGCACAGGCTTGAGAAGAATCTAGGCTCATGGCGACTTCAGGAAACTCTGAAATCTGACAGACGAGACAAGCAAAGAATCCGAGGCGAGGGAACTGATGCCTTGGGTGTTGGCGCGAAATCAGAAGTGTCACTCAATTCAATTCGCAATTTTCGGCTGGACTCACCCTTGGCATCCTGCACTGTTGCAAATTTCCTTCTCAGGTTTGCATCCGACAGGGAATCTTTTTCACGGATTAGAAGAAATAGTTCAGTTTGATGGTTAATGCCGATTTGTCGGTTGAGTTGTCGCACACAAGAAAGCTATGCGTTCCGGATGCTGTTCATAAATAATCGACCGGCTTGTTCGAGACCCGCTTCATATTGAGCGGCCGTTGTCCTCTGTTAGAAGATAAATTAACGAATGTAATATTTCCGAAGTGTATACTTCAAGTGTTTTTAGATTGTGGTCCGCGCCTGTTCATCGTTGTTGGATCCGCGGCACTATATGAAAGGCAGGAGTTCTTTGCCGGAAAATGCATCTAAGGCCCTCTTGCAGACACAAGACCTTCCGCAACCTTAAATGAATGTAATGGCCAGACTGTGAGCCACTCCCGACCAAGTCAGACCTGCCCCGAGGATGAAGACTGCCGTGCGTAAATTTAAAGTCATATGAACAGACCGAGCGTTGAGGCGCCTGCCTGCCTCAGCGGCAGGTCAAGCACTTTTACTATGATCCTTTTTGCCCTTTACCTCATCATCAACCAAACGGCCTCCTTCCACTTCCATCTCTTCTTGATTCTCCGACAGGGTCTGTTCTACATCCGTTTCTTCGCCTTTTGGTGCTGTTTTCCTATGAATAGCTGCCTTTACTTTTTCAATCTGCTGGTCTGTAAATGTCTCAACCTTTTTAAGAATTTCGTTTCTTATTTCAGACCATTCTTTTTCTTCAGTAGGCTTTGTATCCGTCATATAATCTCCTTTTAAAGATTAATTCAGAACCACTGACAATAATGCAGAGCAATTTTTCCCGCACGTGCATTTTTTAATCTCTCAGTTCAATCATTTTGATTCAACTTTATTTTAATATTTTTGGGAAATATTCCTGCACGCCAATGAGTATTTGCGAGGAGTTTGGCCGCCACACAACCTCTCTGACAGCACCCCCTTGAATACGAACCAATCGGCTTCGAGGGAGTGTTTCCTTGAAATGTCTGCACTGAACAAAGCAACTTCGGTCTGAATTAAACCTTCTCGAGATTTCGAGAGCCGATGTAAATGGAGGCGACAACACTCGAAGGTTCCACCCATCGCTTGCAGACCAAGTGTCGAATGCTCATTCGAGAAAAATCTTAAAATTTGGCAATTATTTTTTCTTCTCATATTTTTTCAAAATATTACATCACGCCCAATTTCCGAATTCTCGTAAACAGTTCAGTGCTTCCTCCCAGTACCTTCCGCAATTGGTCATCCATCCATTCGTCAAACTCGATCAACAAAATCATTTCCTGCTCAATGTTTTTTGGGGACATTCCGGCATGCTGAAGAAGCTGTCAGACTGAGTGCTTCCCGACGGCATCAGAGCAGACTCACCCGTCTGAAAAATCTTAATGCCGTATCCATATCTTCGATTTCAGCGCGACTGAGTCCGTTTTCGTCTGCCACGTTGCGCCACTTTTGGATTGCATTTTTTGATCCCTCGAAGTCTTTCAACAGCTTGGTGCGGTTGGATTCGGAAATTATTGGCGCTGAAGAGGACGAGCTCAAGGCTATGGGAATTGTCGTTTTCAGAAATGTTTAGTTTGAGCCCATCTCCATCGGGTTTCGGGTTTAAATCATATGGAGGAGCGATTTCCCAGCTGGATTGATTGACCAGAAACCCATGGTTGCACAGGAAGTCATCAGCATTGGAAACTAAAATATTAAAGACAGTGCGTGGCTAGAGTTCTCGCAAATCGTAATCCGGATGCGAGCCATACCTTTGCTGCAGTTCAACAAGTTACAGATAGCTGACGCCTGCCGATGCGTCATCGCCATCGGATTGGCCCAAGGCTGTCACGGCTGACATAAAGAAAAGGTTTATCCCTTTTGAGGGCTGTCGAATCTTTTTACCAAGAAGGTGTGGTGAGTGCTGGTTAACTGTCCGACTCGAGCTTCAGCCAGAAAATTTTCTGACTCTTTTACGAGTTGATGAACGACCATTTCCCATGCACCAACAATCGTGACATTATTTCTTGCAGGATAGAGAGCTCACCATCAGGCTCTTTCAACAGTTGGCAGATAGATCATCCCATATTGCATCAGGCCGCGAATATGCGAAAAGCTTATGATGTTTTCGCAGCAGGTGCCCGCACTGCAGAGCGCTACAGGTCATTCAAAGCCTTCGACCGTCGCCAAATGCTGGTTGAAGGCAGTTCTGATATCCTCACCCCGAAACTCTCTTGAAAAAAATTCAAGATGAAGTCAACAAGCGGACGAACGTCATTCACTTTGTGTCAGCATTTTTGATCTCATGAACTTTGATTTTGAGATTCTTGAACCTGACTCGGCTCTGAGTGTAAGACTTATACCAGAGCTAAAGAAATCTGAGGGTTCCTCTGCAAGCAAAGAAGCTATTCAACACAAGAGAGACATTTTTAAGACGAATAAATACCTCATCACAAATTGAGTAGATCAATTATGATGGACTCATGTTACGTACATTTGTAACGTGATAACCACTCAATGGATTTCGGTATTTCTCAGACGATGAGATGGAAATCGCACGGCTCAATCGCGAGGTCTTTTCCTTACCAAACTCTGACGATTTTGAATTACTACAACGCCGAACGCACACGAACCAAGACTCAATTCCACCGGCGGTCAACAACACATATGCTGCACTGGTGAGTGGCAGATACACATCTCCTCGGGTTTACTTCGGCTTTACACTCACATGCAATCTATCTTTGCGACGCTACAACCCAGACTCCGGAAATGTTGATGTTCTGCATGAGTTGGAAATTCGACCGCACAAGTGACGCCCTGCGGGCAGTCATCACGATCCAAGCCATTTTTGGGAGCGAGACAGACCATGATTGTGGATAATAGCAGACATGACTCATGAAGGAGCACGTCAATATTCACCCGAGAACAGTAAAGTCGACCCGCTCACTACAGACTTGAGCGAAAGATTTAAACACTTTGTGGTCGCATCAACATTTTGTGTTGGGCCAGACTTTGTGTTTGAAAGCATGTTGACTGATGTCTCGATACAACTTTTAAAATATCTCAGGGTTTCTTCAGAATTTTTCACTGAAGAGACTATTGACCTTTCCAATCTCGAAGAAAAAGGCGCGTTTTTCTAACCTATACCTCGTCTAAATACATGTGCACGTTTTTTGAAAGATGACAACGGGTCAATTGCTCTACTCGACGTCGTTTCAATTGCGGCACTGCACTCCGTAGACGGTAAAGAAACTTCCGGTTGCCCCGGATTGCTTTCCTTGCCGGAACTCACAGATGATGAACAGGCCATTCCGGTTGAAGATACGTCTGGCGCCCCTTTGACAAGGGGCGAGGCACCAGGAAAAGGGTGCTGATGAAAACGGAAACTTAAAGAACATAAATTATTTTAGCGTATATTCTGAGAATTCCACCCGCACGTTCGAGCTGGATTGCTTGCGGCGAACTCCTCACATTTTGCAACACACGTATCACGCTGTCTATCGCTATCAAACAGTATGGCCCCTCCGCCTCCTTTCACGATACAACGCGCAATTAAAGACTGAACCGGAGCTGGAGCTGGAGCTGGAGCTGGAGCTGGAGCTGGAGCTGGAGCTGGAGCTGGTGCTGGTGCTGATGCAGGTGCAGGAGAATCACCGACAACACTGCCATTTTGGAAATTCACTTTGTCGCTCATTCGGAAGTTTCGAAATAACAATTTGAACTTCTTACCGGGCTCGTTACCCTTATAAATTCCGAACTTCACCCTGTAGCTGCGATTCGAGCATATTTTGGTGTCTTGAGTGGCAATGGGGCCTTTGTAATCGCCAACCAAAGCGTTGTTGAACCAAACTTGAAACCGACCTTTATTGGTTGGGTCGATATTTGCAATAATCTTTACATCCTGCCAACTGCCTTCACGAAACTCAGATTTGTTTACAACAGTTCCACTCAATCCCCCATTGTAGTGGCGCGTAATAAAATTAACTGCACGCATTGGGCTGTAAGGCAGTCCACGATTCTCAGCGAACCTATTATCGTTATGATCTACCTGCATCACCGCAAAGGGCGGAAACACACTTTGCGATGCACACTGCCAAAACTGAATAGCACTATACGCCGTCGTGTTTCGACCGGAATTTGCAGGAATTTGAAACTCAAAATTAATCCCAATTGTTTTTCCAAATGGAATATAGGGCGAGTACGCCAATTCGGCTCGGTCCTGCTCGGACAGGTCGGTAGGCTTCTTTACACTGCCATCGGTTTCAAAAACAAGATGAGGAACTCCATTCGATTCTGTCACTTTTCGTATCGGTAGGCCACCATTGTTGCATTTTCCTGACAGCCGAGTCGAACCCTCAACATAGTTCGAACCAGCACCTATCTGATTGCCACATCTCTCTGGTGCGAGAATTTGCCCCCGTCCGCTTGCCACCACAAAAGCATTCGCAAATGGTATTTTCGGAAACCCTGCAAGAGCGAGATTGTCGTCATCACCCACGGAATCCGTGTCCATGAGGCCATCGGCATCCTGACTCGACTGACTGTCCATTAAATTTGAATTTAAAGTTGCTTCGCCGGAACATCCTGCAACGAAATAGCCCAACAGCGAAGAAGCCACGGTGATCTTCACAGTCTTCATGTGTCCTCTCCCACCCGATCTGTATGCGGATCGGAGAAAAATTACCAAGCCTTTACAGAGTTCAAATAAGCCTAATTAAATTCGAATATTTGAATAAAACCCAACGAATAATACCTAGAGTAGTACCGTGTTGCATGGTAAAGTACGTTACCGAAGGTTTTCGGTCTTTATACGAACGCAGAATGATGATTGCGGAACTGAGTTTATCAATGAGATTTAGAATGAAATCTACAAGAACATCAGGCAGCCGTTGACTCATCTGTATCTTCCGCAATCACAAACCGTTGAAGAGCAGAAATTCGGCGCAAAGATAATGAGAAAGATGTCGAAGGCCACCAAACCGCTCGAGCGTGTGTATAAATCCTTACAAATTGGCGAAGACGGCAAGCACCCTCACTGCTTAGTCAGTTTGGCTAACTGCGCCAAGCTGCAATGGTTTAGGTTTAATCGGATGTGCAAGAGGCCATCGTCAATCCTGACAGCCGTAGTCGACATGTTGTCACTTCCAATCGTTGCTACTGCCGCAACCCTCCAACTGCAGGTAGCGAGCTCGTGCAGTCGAAGAGTGAGTCTGAGAAGCTGTATCCAGGAGATGCGTTTTCGCTTTTCCGGTAAATACCTCAGGTGTGGTGAGCGACTTGCAAGAACTCCGTAATACCGTGTGGTGTGGAATTTCGGTGTTAAAATAAAAACAATAAGTCGTTCCAAAAATTCACTGGCTGTAAAGAAAAGTGCAAGATCACACCAACACGCAATGGTGAACGCATTGAGGTTGTCACGATAGAAATCGGTGGCGGCCGAAGTGTCGATTGACGTTGGGATTGCAACCCAAATGCTTTCAATTCGCTCCGAAATAACACAACCAATAGGGGTTCAAATTGATTGCAGTAATGTCTGCCGAGCAGATCTTTGCTTTGACAGCATCTGGAATATTCACAGTTTCGCCGGTTTTGCAGGCACCACGACGCAATTTTGCAACATCTTGGACCTTCATATAATGACGCGGAAAGGGGTGTTGTGGCAACCAGCCATTTCCGACTTGAACTGCATTAGCACCTCTGCTTGGAGTTCGCACGCCATATTCGATAAAGTCCGCGCCATCTTTTACAGCGGGTTTTCCAACCAGGCTGAAATCTCCGCAACCTTGCCAACTGCATCTGCGACCCTCAAGAGGGGTCTGGTGAATAACAACAAAACAGCGTTCTCCAATTTCAGTCTTACGAGCATCTGTGCAAAAACCTGGAACTGCTGCCAGCTTCAGTTCAACTCGTTTATCGCAACCAGCGTTTGCGGATGAGGGCGAATCGTCGTTTATCGATCCGCCGGTGGCAATCATTGGAAGCATGAGAGGCACTGTGATTGCGCGCAGTACTGCGTTTCTACGGATGTCTGCTGTTCCCATTTCCCTCGCCTCCAGTGCCGATTAGGTTAATTAATTTGCGCACCATTTTTACATCTGTCCGCACTGATTAGAGAGATCTCCAAGTTCCAAACTTCGAACCTGTTCGACGAATTCGTTCGTAGATTGTGCTACCGACGAGCGTACAATTACCTAGTTTACAATCACCTCGAATGATCCATGACTCGCGGGTCACAATACCCTTCAAACAATTGAATCGTTCGATTGTGGCACCTGCTCCGCGCTCAAACACGTAAACAGGAGAGCCGGAGTCACCAGGACGCGGTGAAATTCCGTTCGCTCTGCGATAGGGGGTCGAGTTTGCGTCATTCAAAATCCTACTGAGACCTTTTGGAATCTCTCTGCTTGCATCGCCGAAATTCCTCCAACCCAAAGTACTCAAATCCCGGCGGGCCGATATTACCTGCTTGCCGGAGGCTGGGGAATCGGGAAAGGAATCGAACTCGACTGCCTGACTCCCGCAAATTGGAAGATATCCCAACGCCTCGGAAGCGCTGATGCTTTTCACGAAATAACGCGCAATGTCTGATTTCTCACCTTGGTAATTCGAGTTGCTGTTGAACACAAAGCCTTGCGGCGTGCCACTCACGATGCGCTCTTTTACAGTGGTTTTTGATGAGTTTATTTTGTGTACAAGCGCTCGTACGCGAAGTCTTGTGTCGACTGGTTTATTCTCAAGTCTTCCCAAGGGATTTCGGTCTTCAGTGCAATGGGCTGCTGTGAAGAAATAAAGCTGTGCAATTCCTTGTGCGTCCACTTCATATGCGAACGCTCCTGAACATTTCCGCACAAGGTTCCCATTCGCGTCTGCCTTTACAATCATTCCAGCTGAGTCGAACGCCGTTTTAGCGTTTATGAGTTTTCCCTTTAGCATTGAAAATCCATCTGCACTTGCCAGCCCTAAGCCGTCCTCGTTACTTTCGTTCGAGTTTGCCAGCTCTGTCATCTGGTTCTCATTTTCTGCAATTCCACATGCACCAAGCAAGAGTAAGGGAGTAAAAAACAGTATTTTGTTCATATAACAGCCCTCAATGATAATAACGGTTACTTGAGTAGTGGGCTTTAAGAAATTTTTTAAGAAATAAAATTCATTGAAAAACTGGGATGTTGAGATGAAATTGACGAAGCTAGTGCGGATGAAGTCGTTTCAGTCATTTCTCAATCAAAATTCCTGAAAAGGGAGTCATGACCATGGTAGTTTATCCGCTCATAAAGAATCCAAAATAAATTGTGGCGGGCGATCCATGTGAACTCTAGCTCACGCTCCTTAGCCCAGAGGCGCAAAGCCCTACTCGCACAATCGATTCATTGAATTTCGGAATAAATCCTAACTTTTTCTCACAACCAACCGATCAACCTCAGTGATTGAGACTGAAGATCCGAGAAGAAGGGAACAGTCCATGCAAAAGAGACACATCTCATTCTGGCTTTTCTGTGCGACTCTGGTTATTGCATGTAGTGCAGAGAAATCTGGCGACAAAGTCATCGGCCTCGGCAGTATCAAGAGCAGCGGTAACACCGCGGCG
The DNA here is from genome assembly GCA_039799905.1 of Pseudomonadota bacterium. Lineage (GTDB taxonomy): Bacteria > Bdellovibrionota_B > Oligoflexia > Silvanigrellales > Silvanigrellaceae > RFOM01. Next base: position 16,058 of record JBDLRP010000026.1, read on the forward strand.
TCGTCGTCTGGTGCCGACGCGGGCGGGGTAAATAAGGAAAGCGGCGCCAGTACTGACGGCACGTGTGGTCCCGCATTCGATTTCGCCACTGCAAAACAACAGTGTACAGGCTGTCACGCAGCAGCTGGACGCAACGCCAAGTGGTCAACCGCAGACGGCACTGAGGAGCAGTGGAAATCCATGGCGGGCCAACTCAAAGCCTCAGTCAAGGCTGACCGCATGCCCATGCCAAAGTTCTCAGCTGACAACAAGGCCATGTTTATTTCATTCCTTGATGGATTGACGGGTGCGTGCTCACCCGCACCCGTGGCAGGCGGTGCTGCAGGCGGTGGTGCCGCAACAAATACGCCCAGCGATCCAAAAATGATGAACTTGGCAGAAGCGAAACAGAAATGCGCAGGCTGCCATATCCCTGGGGGCCCAGGAGCCGCCCCTATCGCCTGGAACACGGCCAACGGCACTGAAGACAAATGGCGCGAACGCGCTCAAAATCTCCGCGCAGCTGTGGCCGCTGATCGCATGCCACCAGTCGCACTCGTCGAACCTGAAAAATCACGCATGCTTGCCTATCTCGACAGACTGCTCGGAGATCAAGCCAACCAACCCATCACCTACACTTTGGATACAGCCAAAGCCCTCTGTGTGGGTTGTCACGGTGCAAGCGCACCTAAAAAAGGACTCAATCTCGAAACTCTTGACGGATGGAAAAGCGAAAAAGACAAAATTTTACGCGAGGTCACAGACGGCAAAATGCCACAAGGCAAACCTCTGAGTGACGAGGAGAGGCAGGCACTCTTGGATTTCATTAGCTCGCTCGAAAGGTAACAGCGATTTGGCGAGAGCAGAGGTCGATGATCCAGCCTCAAAGAAATATTGTTGAATGCTCATTCGAGAAAAATTTTTAATTTGGGGAGGCTTATCCGGCGGCCCCGCTTCGCGAGAAAGGACAGTTTTCCACCGACGGCATGTCATGGAAAACACCTGTAGCTATTAATCGTTTGCTTCAATTTTATATAACTAAAATTTGCTGCAACTTCTCCCTGCGAACGACGAGCAACCACAATTGCAATTTGCATTGAAGGAGAAAGGAGGCATGAATCGATTCAAGCCTGAGCGCAGCGAGGCGCATATGAAAGCCGGAATGACAGGAATCGGAACAGACACAAATGCCGAGCCTGCCAGCCTTAGCCACAGTCTCGGCATTTGTCCGCAGACTTTTTTCTGCAAAATCAGTTTGCGATTTTCTTTTGGTAACCCGAATCGCCCATCGATGACTGAACTACATCGCAGGCAAGTTCAAAATCATCCAAATCCAAGGCACCCTTTTCAGCAATGACCGAGCGCAGTCTTTCGAAGGACGTCCGCAGACCCTGATTTTGTTCCAAGAGTCCGTCTACCTCGGCGCGCAATCGGCACACCTCTCCTCCGACTCTTGTGATCGTGTCCATCAGATGAGCGAGCTGACGCTCGATCTGCGGGTCAATCATGGAGTCATCAGCCCACTTGAATTGTGTTTCAGAACTGTAGAGCACTTCGTCGTCGCCGCCCTGCACACCCAGTTCTTCGTCCTTTTGCCACTCGAGTGAAAGATCGCCGAATTCACTCTTCATTTGACACTCTCCGTGTGTTTTCTGCGAAGCCAAGCCATCCTGAGCTCCGATGAGCACCTATCGGCCCGTCCCTCGGCGCTCTGAGGACGACATCTGCTCGGTGCGGTCAAATTGGCACAGGTGCAAAGGTGTGCTACTAGAAAGGGTCGCCCCTTAAAGTGCACCAGAGAAGGGTTTTAGAGCTCATGTTTGATATTTTTAAAAAAGTTTTTGGCACGAAAAACGACCGTGAATTGCGCCGTCTTGAACCCATTTTGCGACGCATCAACGAACTCGAACCCAGCCTTCAAGAACTCTCGGACGCGGACCTGCGCAACAAGACCGAGCAGTTCCGCAGCCGCTTCAAAAATGGTGAAACGCTCGATGCGCTGCTTCCTGAAGCATTTGCAACCGTGCGCGAGGCATCGCGGCGGGTCTTGAACAAACGCCACTTCGACGTCCAGCTGCTCGGCGGCATGGTTCTGCATGAAGGCAAAATTGCAGAGATGCGCACGGGTGAGGGCAAAACCCTGACCGCAACTGCCCCGCTCTACCTGAACGCACTGACCGGTAAGGGCGCGCACCTTGTTACCGTCAACGAGTACTTGGCAAGCACGCAGGCCGAAGAAATGGGCCGAGTCTACAACGCACTCGGAATGACCGTGGGTGTTATCACCAGCGGGCTGAGCGATCAGCAGCGCCAAACAGCTTATGCATGCGACATCACCTACGGCACCAACAACGAATTTGGTTTCGATTACCTGCGCGATAATATGAAGGTTCGTTTGGACGACTTCTCGCAGCGCGGCCATCATTTCGCAATCGTCGATGAAGTCGACTCCATTCTTATCGACGAGGCCCGTACACCCCTCATTATCAGCGGTCCGTCCGACCAAACCTCGGACAAATACCTGACCGCCAATGATGCCGTGCGCGGCTTGCGCCGTGAAATCGACTACACCGTCGATGAAAAGTCGCGCAGCTGTGCGCTTTCTGAAGAGGGAATCCAGAAGGTTGAAAAACGCCTCGGCGTTGGCAACCTTTATGATCCTGAGCATATGGAGCTTGTCCACTGCATCAATCAGGCGCTCAAGGCTCATGTTGTTTTCCGCAAGGATGACCACTACATCGTGCGCGACGGACAAATCATCATCGTCGACGAATTCACCGGACGACTCATGCACGGCCGGCGCTACTCGGATGGTCTGCATCAGGCACTTGAAGCCAAAGAAAACGTGCCGATCCAGCAAGAAAATCAGACGCTGGCCACCGTCACACTGCAGAACTTCTTCCGTATGTACGACAAGCTTGCCGGCATGACTGGTACTGCAGACACCGAGGCTGTGGAGTTCCACAAGATCTACAAACTCGACGTCGTCGTGATTCCGACCAACCGTCCAATGGTTCGAAATGATGAGGACGACGTTCTTTATTTGCGGCAGGGCGCCAAATTCAAAGCGGTTGCCGAAGAAATCGAGCGGGCCAACAAAAAGGGGCAACCGGTTCTCGTGGGTACGGTGAGCATTGAAAAGAGCGAGCTCCTAAGCGACCTCCTGCGTCAGCGCGGCATCGAACACAGCGTTCTCAACGCGAAACACCACGAGCAAGAAGCGCAAATCATTGCTCAGGCCGGCCAGCGCGGGCGCGTGACGATTTCAACCAACATGGCAGGACGCGGTACCGACATTATTCTCGGTCAGGGTGTTGCCGACTTGGGCGGCCTTTACGTGATGGGAACCGAACGTCACGAGAGCCGCCGCATCGACAACCAGTTACGTGGACGTTCGGGTCGTCAGGGCGACCCTGGGCAAAGCAAATTCTTCCTGTCGTGGGAAGACGACCTCATGAAGCGTTTCAACAACAAGGCAAATCAGTTCCTCATGGAACGCACGATGGGCGACGAAGCCCTTGCCGACCCTATGCTGACCCGTGTGATTGCCAATGTGCAAAAGCGCGTCGAGGGTTACAACTACGATTTGCGCAAGCATCTTCTGGAATACGACGATGTGCTCAACAAGCAGCGCAAAACCGTCTACGCCGCGCGCAACCGTATCCTCAACAAGGGAAATCTGCGCGACACACTGCTCAGCGACAATCTTGAGGAGCTCAGCCGCACGATTGCCGAAGAATTCTCGCCAGCCACGGGCGTTCCGGGTGAACTCATCACCATTGATTTCAGCCGTCTTGAGCGTCTGTTGTTCCAACGCCTCAACACAGTCATCAGCTTCACTGCCGACGAGCGCAAGAACAACGAACAGACGAGGCTCGACTTCACCACCATGCTCAACAACAAGTTGCAGGAAGGCTACGACCGCAAGGAAGGCCTTTTTGGTGCTGAACAAATGCGTGAAATCGAGCGCTGGGTGATGCTGCAGACGATCGACCAATATTGGAAGGATCATCTTCTCAGCCTCGACCACCTGCGCGACGGCATTGGCCTGCGCGGTTACGGTCAAAAGGATCCGCTGCAGGAATATAAACGCGAGGCGTTTGACCTCTTTAAACGTCTGATTTCCTCAATCAAGATCGACACCCTTGAAAATCTTTTCCGTATCCAGCCGAACCTCGCAGAACGTTTTGCCGCCGAGGCCGAAAAGGAAGCGAAACAACGCGCCCAACGCGAACTTTCGGGCAGTGCGGCTGTTCACGCAGAGGCCGATTCGACGGCCGCAATTCCGCTGCAGGAAGTTGCTGAGACGTCCGAAAATACAGTACGCGTTTGAGTCTGATTTTCAGCTAAACCTGATCGCATTCCGATCATAAAAAAGCCTCTCTGGCTAAAGCCGCTCGCTTCAGGCACGGCTGACAGCCTCAGAGAGGTTTTTTTTATGTCGTGTCTTGTCCGATCCGCTGTTTGTCTTGGAATGACCGTGCATCCTGTCACAATTGAAGCCGCGCTTGGCAACGGTTTTTCAGGGGTCCAACTGATTGGTGTTCCGCAGGAGTATGCACGTGATGCGCGCGAGCGGATCAGGGCCGCTCTGGAATCTGTCGGCTGCCCTCTGCCAGCGCGCCGTTTGGTCGTTTCTTTTCGCCCAGTCGAGGTGTTGCGCAACTTTCGTTCCGGGTTGGAACATCTCGACCTGCCCTGCGCCATCGCCATTCTTGCAGCGCTTGCGGACCAATCCAGCGTCCCACAGAAGCTCCGTTCGCAGTTGAGCTCCTTGGCTGCCGCGATACGCGACGATGAGCACCTGTTTGCGGGCCAGCTGACGCTCGCGGGCGAACTTCTTCCGCCGCAGCAATCACTCCCTTTTGAACTTATTGCACTTGGACAATCCAGTCGCACTCCGCTCTTCTGGTCCAACATCGAACTTCAACACGTTCGCCGCAGGTCTCAGCAATCGTTTGTCCGCGTCAAGACACTGCGCGAATGCACGGAGCGGCTCATCGCGTGCGACACTATTAATCAGCAAGCAGACGTGTTCACCGAGACACCTGCCATGACCACCCCTTTGAGCCAAACTCCTCGGGGCATAAGTGACAACAACGACGGAGCCGCGCACTTCTTCGACAAGTTTGTCCACACACCCGTTCTGGCCGTCACCCTCGCACTGGCTTGCGCGGGAAGGCACCACATCCTACTGGCGGGCTCGCCCGGATGCGGCAAAACTTTTGCACTGAGACACTTCAAACATCTTCTTCCGCCACTCAATTCCCGCCAGCAGCTTGAAGTCGCGCTCATCCATCAGAAAGACATCGACGCGACCGCCGAAAGACCCTACCGCCATCCGCACCACAGTGCCTCGGCTGCAGCATTACTCGGCGGCTCACTTTTGCAACCAGGAGAGGTTTCGCTCGCACACCATGGGGTTCTATTCCTCGATGAACTCAGTGAATTTCCACGCCCTGCCCTCGAAGCCTTGCGCGAGCCTCTCGACGAAAAGAAAATCACCTTGTCACGCTCGCGTGGAAGGGTCGAATTACCCGCAGATTTTCTTCTGACCGCCGCAACAAACCCGTGTGCGTGCGGCTACTTTTTTTCCAAGCAGCAGAGCTGCCGATGTGTCGGCAACAGCGCCATCAAATATCAACAAAAACTCAGCGGCCCGCTTCTCGAACGTTTTCCGATTTTATTGCTGATGGATCATCTTCAGCCGCACAACGGCGCAGGTGTCCACACGTCGACTGCCGCACTCTGCCAGTTTGCCGAGGAATGGGCCGAGCGATTTCAAGACGACCCTAAACACTGGAATGACCACTTCATCCGCGTGCGCGATACATCTTGGACCTGCCAAACAGACAGGAAGCATTCACCGCTTGCGAAGGAACTTGTCGAAATCGTTAAATCACGCGCAGAACGGCAGCAAAAGAGTGCGCGGGTACAAAGCCTTTTGGGCGCCGTGACAATGACAGCCTGTGAACTGTTTCCTGACATTGTGAAATCTTGGGATGCCGACAAATTCGCTCAAGCAATTGAACAACTCCGAGATCTTGAGGCATCACTAAGACAAGGTGTCAGCCTCATGACACCATTTACAGCCGAGCATATCCTCAAGGAATCCAACCGGCGAAACGATACACTCTGAGACGTGGCAGTAGCTTATTTTCAGGGGGTAGTAATCCATGGCAAAAACCATTCTGGTGGTCGACGACGCGCAAACAATCCGTCACCTGACCCGATTTGCATTAAGTAAAGGCGGGTTCACGGTGCTCGAGGCCGAAGATGGTGTGCAAGGGCTACGTGCGCTTGAAAGTGCCAGCGTCGACCTCATCATCTCTGACCTCAACATGCCGAATATGAATGGCCTTGATATGTGCAGGGCGATTAAAGCGAACGAACGGACCAAACACATTCCCATCTTCATGCTGACAACTGAATCGAGTCAGGAAGTAGCATTGCAGGGCAAAGAGATTGGCATTATGGCTTGGATCGTTAAACCTTTTATTCCGGACAAACTGCTCGCTGCTGTGCAGAAGGTTGTCGGAGGCTGAACGCATCGGCGGGCCTTCCGCAGCAAAAATCGGGGGCCGGCAGGCCCCATTTTTTTTTAACGAGGCTTCATGGCGACGACCATCGCGCAAAAATTCAGAAACGTCGGACGTCTCAGCCAAATCGTCAACATTCTTGGACGCTACGGCTTCAGCAAAGAATTGCGCGACACCGAACTGGCTTCATTTGTCACCGAAACCGAAGGAATGCAGGAATCGAGCGAAAAGGAGGGCAAACTCAAGAGCGAACTGTCGGGAGCTAAACGACTTGCACTTGCCTTTGAGGAACTCGGGCCTACGTTCGTAAAACTCGGTCAAATTCTCGCTTCGCGCGAGGATGTTTTGCCTAAGGACGTCATCGTACAGCTGCGCCGTCTGCAGGACAGAGCCAAACCGGTGCCCTATGAAGTTGTATTGAAAATTCTTGATGCCGAATACCGCGGTAAAACAAAGGAACACTTTGAATCGATTGTACCGCAGCCACTCGGTTCTGCGAGCATCGGACAAGTCCACAAGGCACGCTTGCATGACGGTCGTGAGGTCGTGCTCAAAATTCAACGTCCTGAAATTGAATCCGTGATCAAGACGGACCTGTCGATTCTCGCGGGACTCGCATCCGTTCTTGAGAGCGCAATTCCGGAAATACGTCTTTTGCGTCCGAGTGTGGTTGTTGAAGAATTACGAAAATCACTGATTGCCGAATTGGACTACTTTCGTGAAGCCGCAAATACCGAGCGCATGCGGTCTTTCTTTGCTGACGATGAAACAATCTACATTCCCGAAATACTCCGTCAGTTCAGCACACGAAACGTACTTTGCATGGAGGCCATCGCGGGTCAGAAACTCACTCAACTGGGACGCGACAGCTCGCACAATCATCTTGTCTCGCACGGGGTTCGCGCCTTTCTCGACATGACGTTCAAACATGGAATGTTTCATGCGGACCTTCACCCGGGCAACTTTATCCTTATGGAGAGCGGCAGGCTCGCAATTCTCGACTTCGGACTGACCGCCCGACTCACCCGCGAAATGCGCGTGACGATGACCTATCTGTTTGTTGCGCTGGTCAACGAAGACGTCGAAACATTTGCGCGTCTGTTCATCGAATTAACCGAGGCCCGCGGCGACGTCGATCGCAAGAGTCTCGAAGACAAGGTACTCGAGAAAGTCGATCACGCGTTCAGCCTGCCGCTGCGCGATTTGCAGCTTGGCAAATTACTCATGCAGATTGCTCGAATTGCGGCATCCCACAATGCACCCGTGAGCCGCGATCTTGTTCTGTTCTTTCGCGGCCTGATTGCACTCGAAAGCTTTGGCCGCAGCCTAGATCCTGAGTTCGAGGTTCTGCGCGAAACTGCCGACTACGCGAAGTCATTTTCACAAGGCGCGCTCGCACGCAGCTTGTTCCAGCAGGACTCCCTCTTGATGGTGCGCGACTCTCAGGCGCTCATTCGTGAACTGCCGTTTACGTTGCGCATTCTGACCAAACGTCTCCAGCAGGGCGACCTTGCGGCGACGCTGGAGTCACCCGACGTCAAACATCTCTCGCAGGAGATTGAACGTGCGGGTCAACGGCTCAGTCTTGCACTTATTTTAGGCGCTCTTGTTCTTGGCAGCAGTCTACTGACCTTCAACCGCAAGGGACCTTTGTTCGATTCTTTAGCAACTTTCGGATTGCTTGGCTTTGGAGTTGCAGCCTTGGTCGGCCTGTGGCTTATTGTCGCCATTCTCAAATCCGGAAGGCAATCTGACTGATGATCACTCGGTCACATTTTTCGGTCGACCTATGGTTTATTTTCGGCTCGTTTTGTTACGGAGCCGAGGCCTGCCTTGTTGGCTGTCATCCGGATCACCTCAAATTGAAAATTTGCCCACCCTCACCCGCAGCCCTCAGCGAAATGCAGTCTTTCTTTGATTCCATCAATGAAAAGGCAAAGGCATTGGTCCGCACCGAAGTGCGCTTGTTCGTGAACACCAAACCCGAACAACCCGGCGAAGACTGGGCCGATGAACTGGTCGCAACCCTGATGACGGAACTCAAGCCTCGAATTCTATCTGCAGAATCCTTGGGCGGTACTCCCGCAGCTCTTCATCTGGAGCTTCCAGATGTCCGTGGCCTGACACCTGTCGATCAGGATGCATGGAACAATCTTGTCGCAGAGATATGGCCCCAGCTTCCGGCCTGATGTATCGTCTAAGGAAACAAAACACACGAGGTGCACTGTGCGGACGGGAGCAGCAGTTCGAAGGTGGGCGAAATGCCTTTTCCTCAGCTTTTACTTTTTTCCAGTGCTGTTCTCTGCAACTGCTTTTTCTGCTGCAAAGGTAAAGCCCGATTTGCCTATCGGCGAGGAAATTGAAAAGGCCTCTGCTCCGCAGGGAGAAGAAGCAGACCCCCACGCGTCAGCTCCCGCACAACATGGTGAAAGCCCGTCTGACAAATCATCATCATCTGCACCTGCAAACCACTCCTCTGCAGAAGAGAAGGCTCTTGGCGAGGAGCATCTTCCGGCATCCGCCAGCGGCGAGGAAGCAGCCAGCAAAAGCAAGCTGCTCGAGGGCAAAGTCGACCCAGCGGCTCCGGCACAGGGTAAAGGTTTTATTTGGTTTGCAGCAGTGTTTATCCTGCTCGCCCTCGCCATCTTCATTTTTACCTGATTGATTTTGAGTAGACCTGAACATTTTCACTTCAAATTTTGGAGGCTCACAGTGAATCATTCTTTCGTTCTAGTTTCTGTTTTTGCAGCGCTCGGATTTTCTGCATCTGCTCTTGCGGCAAAGCCCGCCAAAAAATCTGCTGCAACTCCAGCCCCGACAGCGACAGCTGCCGCCACACCGGCAGCACCGCAGGTTTGGGACTTCGCTGTGAAGCAAGATGATTCGGTGTTTGCAATTGTCACCCACAAAACCGGTCTTGCGGCCAAACTTGCGCACAACCACCTCATCGCAGCTCGTCAGGTCAGCGCTACAATCACCGCCGATCCAACACAACTCAACACCGGCAAATTCAGTTTCACTGCAAAGGTCAAGGAATTGGAATTTGACCGTGCAGACCTGCAAAAACGTTGGTATCCGACAATTCAAGCGCTCGGCTGGCTGAACGAACCCTTTGCGACACTGAAAGATTCTGATCGCGAAACAATCCGCGAACACGGTCTTGCGGACGATCAGCTGAATGCTGAAAAGTTTTCTGAAGTTCAAGCCCGCCTCGAGAGCCTGACCGACGCACCCAGCAAAGTTGGTGCAAAGAGTTTCGCAAAGAAGGCGAGCGTCGCAGTCACCATTCACGGTCAGACAGTCAAACGCGATTTCCCAGCCAACGTAACACTGCAGGGACAAGAATTGACAGTTGAAGCAGTCGCGGATTTCAAGTTCACTGAATTTGGCATCAAGCCCTACAAGGCACTGATGGGTGCGCTGGGCAATGAAGACAAATTCAACATGCTTGTCAGCTTCAGAGCAACGAAGAAATGAACGCTGTAACGGAAACCATCTTCGATAGAATCCTGAGGGGAGAAATCCCCTGCAAGAAAGTATACGAAGACGAACACACACTTGCGTTTCATGACATTGCTCCGCAGGCACCGGTGCACGTCCTGATCATTCCCAAGACAAAGATCGTCAACGTTGCAGGTGCTGCGGAAGCACATGCTCTTCAACTTGGACGTGTGCTCCTTTCGGCTGCTCAGGTCGCCCGCCAGCTGGGCGTGGAACAAAGCGGATACAGACTGGTCTTCAACAACGGCAAAGACGGAGGCCAGTCGGTTGACTATCTGCACTGCCATCTTTTGGCAGGCAGGCCACTCGAATGGCCTCCGGGTTGAACCGGAAGACGGATGAATATAGAAAATAAAAGCGAATCGCGTCCCTTTATCATTGTCGGTGCCGGTGCCGCGGGCACAGCCGCGGCCAAGTGCTTTGCAGCTGCCGGTCTTGCCGGCCGCGCAATTCTCCTTGAACAGCATTCCGAGCCAGGTGGAAGCGCCGGTTATTTTTCTCGCGGCATGCCCAAAAGAACATTCGATGCCGGCGCAACACAGCTGATTGAATGTGAATCGGGACAAATCCAAAACATCATCTACACGCTTGCAGCAAGCGACAATCAGGCATCCCCTGAAGATCTCTTTGAGAGGATCCCGACAATCACCCAGCACTGGGAAGACGGCGGGATCAAGATCACCCTGCATGCGGACGGCCGCGTCAGTTGGAATGGCCCGCGTCAGCCGGATGAACACGAAACAGCAGAAATGGAGCGGCTTGAAAAATTCATCGCCGCATGTCACTCAGAGGCCGGTTGGATGTGGTCTTTGCTTCGACAGATTCCACGTTTTCCGCTGCAGGGTGTGATGGACGTCGTGCGGGCCCTTGCTGTTTTTCTTAAGGTTCCATTTTTGAAAAAATGTACCTTTCCCGTGCTTTGGCTGCTCAGCTGCCGGCAAATGATGACATTCTACGGAATCAAAAAAGGTAGTCTTGCCGACGACGTGCTGAGCGGTCTTCTCGTCGACACGACGCAAAATTCTCCTGAGAAATCTCCCTGGCTCGCGTCGGCGATGGGAATTTCTATCCTGCGCAGAGGAATTTTCCGCTGCCGCAAGGGCATGCGTTCTTATTTTCGTCCGATGCTGAATTCCTTCATAGAACGTGGCGGAACTTACAAGCCGCATCAGGCCGTGCGCCGAATCGAAACTGTTGCGGCCGGATTTCGCGTGACGTTTGAAGACACCAAGAATCACACGACAACTGCCGTGGAAACCGATCAATCGGTTCTGCTCAATTTGACATTGGCAGACATCACCGGCGGACTTGTTCCGGAAAATGATCCATTGCGAAAGACGAAAGTATTTCGCCGCTGGACACGCATTGCCGCCCGTGAAAAGTGTTGGGGGGCCTTTGCTCTTTATGCTCTGGTGGAAGACAAGCCGGAGTGGCCCGACGCTCCCCACTACCATCAAATGTTTGCGCGCCGGAGCGATCCGTACGAACTGCAAAGTTCTCTGTACGTCTCTATTCCCGCCCGCAACGACCCAGCCCAACCAGTTGGTTTTCGCATTCTGACGGCGACAATTCACTTGAACGAAACAAACGTGTCGCCACAGCAGCGGCTGCAGTGGCAAGAAATACTGTCCTCGCGCATCGAAACCAATCTTGCTGTCCGCCTGTCTCATACAGAATCTGCTGTTCCTGAAACTTTCGCGCGCTACACCGGAAGGCGTTCAGGTTTGGTGGGAGGCTTCCCGCTCAGATTCGGCAACTTTCTATTTTTTGCAAATCCTTCGACGCTCAGTCATCCGCAAATTCCCGACTGCAAACTCATTTTGATGGGCGACAATGTTTTTCCAGGTCAGGGGGTAGTCGCCTGCTGCGTCAGCGGGATTATCGCCTTTGAGCGCGCCACGAAACTGACATTCCGCAAAATTCTCGCCCGAGTTCTGCCCGCAGTATACGGCCGATGATAAAACTGACTTCATGATGCGCATGGATTTAACCCGCGACCGTGGCCGCGGTATGTTTGCAACAATGGACATCGCTGAAGGAACGGTGATTGAAGATGCACCGGTGATTGTCGTTCCCGCAGATCAACTCGCAGCAATCAAAAGCACTGTCCTGTTTGAGTACTTCTTTCAATGGAAAACAGACGGACGTGAGGGGTGTGCCATCTGTCTTGGCTTCGGCTCTATTTACAATCATTCGTCCACCTCTGCCAATGCGCGCTATGTCAGGCTCTACGCCGAAAACAAGATCCGCTTTATCGCCATTCGCAATATCCGCGCCGGCGAAGAGATTCTCACAAACTACAACGGGGACGCCGAATACCGGCATCCCCTATGGTTTGAAGAAAACAGAAGCGCAATCGCCTCTTAAAGGCGCTCGGTGCATTCCAGCTTTTTGAGCTCTTTGTCGAACTTGCCCGTTTCATCCGGCAGTGGAATTGCAATTTCACCGACCACCGGAACACCTTTGACCACCACGCGCTTGGGCTCGATATCCACTCGCCGCAGATTGAACGAAATGGGAATGCCAACTCTGGCCTTGATGTTGATGCCAAAGAGGTCGACCTGAGCATGCGACTTGTCATTTGTGTAGGCATTCTGCACGCCAAAACGCCGATCGAGTGTCAATTCAATCGGCGGAGTTCCGCTCATTTCAATACGGCACATGACCGACGCCGCGCGCTCAAGATTCACCTGCGCAAGAGCTGTGTTGGTGACTGGAGCTTTCATCTCGAGAGAACCCAATGCGTCCGTCAGTTTGGTAATTGCAGGAAGGACTTTTGCATCGTCAACGAAGACCGGAAGACTGCGCGCCGCTGTATCAAAAAAGGCCGAGTTCAGTTTCACATTGCGGCCTTGGGAAAAAACAAGATTGCGAATTTCCGTCACGCTTCTCAGCAGAGGCTCGCGTTTGAATTCAGAGAACTTCTCCCAGCGCACAGGCACGTCACGGATAAAGAAACCGTCTGGCACATGGGTGACGGCAATGTTTGAGCCGCTCCATGTGGTTTTGTCCTGATCGTTATATCCCAGACGCCCAAATACGTCGGTTTCGAGTGAATTGGCCGCAGAGAACCAAAGTCCGCCAAACAAGTAGGAACCCGTCTCTCCAACCGACACTTGTCCCTGATTGCCGAATGTCCACTTCATGCCGCTCCGTCCGCGCACGGTTCCAGCCCTGTCGTTCATCCCAAGTCGCGCATCAAACCGGATTTGTCCCTGCGGATCGATGGCAACCTTCTTGAGTCCGCTTCGGCTGATGACTTCGAGCACGTCGCCGTAGACTTCCTGCCAACCAATCTGGGTCATCAAGATTCGAGTCTTGGCCGAGGTCAACTCCGAGTCTTCAACAGAGAAGTTTGATCCCGAAACAATGAAACGATCGAACAGCTTGGCAATTGCCTGCCACTGTTGAAGTTCCTTGCTTTCTGATTGCCACTCTTCTTGCGAATCTAACGACTTGCTATCGTCACTGGGGCAGGTGAGTCCCCACCGCTCGCACCACTGAACGAAAGTAATCTTTTCAATCTCTGTCAGTTCCGACTGTGACTGAAATGAGTTCAACTCCGAAAGGCGGTTCGAATCACTTGCTTCATCACGCGCACAGGATGCAGCCAAACAAAGTAACACTGCTGAAGGCAGTGCGATTCCCAGCTTCGATTTCAACGACGTGGTCTGCGTGATCATGAAAGTCCCTCCATACTCTTCCCAAAGAGTACAGCGGGACTGTTGCCGCAACATCTGCGGCCGACTGAAGGTCGCTAAACTGGGCTAAATTTGCCGGTTCAGTCTTTACCAAACCTTTTGAACCTGACGTAGCTTTCCAACTCTGGCGGCATAATGTTGAGTCCCTGTGCTTCTGACAAAAACTGCAACACGCCGACTTGCCAGTCGCCCACCATGGCCTGCGCATTCGATTTGGCACCTGAGTTGGTCCTCAAACCCCAGTCAACACCTCCTGTCGTCCACTCGAGCCCTTTCGTCTGTTCACCAAGCGTCTGCAAAGGCGAATCCACACCATAGGATTCGGAATTGATGACGTTCAACGGAGCGTGCAATGCGTCATCGAGGCCACCCTCGCCCTTTGGACCAAGCAGCATTGCAAAGGATGAACCGGAACCATCACCCATGTCGCGCGTACGGCCGCCGTCGCTCACCACCATGACCAATGCCTTGCGCCCTTGAATTGCATTGCTCAACATGTTGAGGCCGATGGCGAGTTGCCGCATGCCCTCGACATAGTTGAGGGCGTTGTAGGAACTGGCGATGCCGTTGATTGGGTTGTCGATATTGGCGCCGTCAAGATCGTTGACGTTCATGAACAAAGAAAAGTTCTTATATGGCTGCCCTTCAATCTTCAGTGCGTTTGCAACAAACGCACATTGCGCAAGGAACTCCTGCTTGGAATCGACTACTTTGGCCTTTCTATCAGAAGTAACAAAGTCCGCCTGCCTGTTGCCAATATCCGCCGCGGCGACACCGGTGTATGTTAACGGCTTGCCTTCCTCTGCAGCCACTTTCAACAGACGCTCGCGGACAGCACGGATCTTCTCGCGTGAGCTCAGGATCGCCTCACGCCGCTTCGGGTCGAACACAGAAATTTTGTCAAAAATGAGTGACAGGTTTTTATCGGAATTGTTTTTCAGCGAACGATAGTCGCCAAAGTCATCCGACAGACTCTGACTCAGGTTCTGCACCACCCGCGAAACACTGCGTCCGACAACTTCAAATCGCGCATTTTCACTGCTGGACAAACCACTATAAACCACATTGAATTCGACGCTGCCGTTAGCGTCATACTGATCGCCCATCATGAACGCAGTGATACCGAGCGGACTCTTCACGAGCCCCTTCAGACCAGCAAAATGGTTCACATCACACAGCGACGGGCGAATTTTAGTCAGAGTCAAATTGTGCACGGCAAAGTTGTTGAATCGTTGCAGACCAATCCCTGTCTGGATTGCGACGTTGGAAGGAAAACGGCCGACGTATTCATCGTACCCGAGCGCATTTTGGCCCGAGTTGTTTTTTTCCTTGCCGTCGAATGTTCCATTGAGCATCATGTTGCCAAACCATTTGTTGAACCTGAGCGATGCAAAACGCGGATCATCAGACAAATCCGTGATCCCATTATCTTTCAGATACTGCTTCGACTCGCTCGCCTTGTTAAGCGCGGGATGTTCCGCATTACCTGCAAACGTCGTATTCTTGCCGTCTTCTGTCAGTTTGCCGAGTGCAAATACAAGTGGGGTGTGAACTTGGTCGAAAATTTTGATGGTAATGAGAGTCCAGTCATCGGATGAGGATTGCGCGTAGGCTTCGTTCAACTGCAGCATGGCCGCAAGCTGCGCTGCGGAGCCTCTTTTTCCGAGCATTCCTGTGAGTTCATAGGAGTCTTTGACCCACCACTGCGGGTAAGGATGCAGCGATCCTGTTAGCAGTCTGTTCCAGTTGGGCACATGAATCATCTGACCAACGCTGTCCAATAGGACACTCGTCAGTCCGGCACCGACGCCCCATTTGAGTAAATCCCTTCGTGACCAGTTCCTTGATGACATGTTCCTCTCCCCTGAGCTTCTCTCTTATTTCGAGGTTGCAAAGGCATACGAACTCAACAAAGCTGCAACTGCGCGACGGCGCCTCTTGAGCCCATCTTCCGTCGAATCGGGAGCACCGCAATTCTCCGCTGAGTACAGCTCCTTAATAGCGCTTTGATAGGCTTCGCTCGCCGGCGAAAATTGCGGCAGGCAGCGGGCCAGCATTTGTTTTGCCGAGATTTCATCTGCGCAATAACAATTGGAAGAAGGGTCCTTCACATCACAATTGAATGCGACAACACTTGCAACCGTCACCAGCGACTTCAGATAGATCTCATCTTCAAGACTGTCCGCGCGCAGACCAGTTCGGGTGGAGCCGATATCCAGAAATTCACCCTCGACGTCCAAAACACTCTTGCCGACAGCCGCCGCATAGACAGTCTGGCTGAGAAACCTGTTGCGGCCGGTGTTGTTAGGAAACTTCGTTAGGTTGTTCTGATCGATGAACTGCTCCTCGTAACCGAGCATGTCATCGACCACCTTAAGAATGGACTCGTCACCTGCTTTGCCGACACACGAAAAGATAGCATCTTTGAGCTGAACCAAATTTTTTCGTTGCCGTCCCTCGGCATAGTTGGTGGTCAGTTCGAGTGATTTGGCCTTTTCAGCAGCTGCATCTGCGTCGCTCGTTTTGTTATCGTTTGGGGTGCTTTGTGGCTGATTTTGCGCCTCGATAGGTGCTCTCTTCACTCCACTTGGAAGCTCAATTGCTTTGGGATTCGACTTGAATCGTTCCATACTGCACGCAACGGTTCCAACCAAAACCGTGCTTGCAACAAGCAGAAATTGAAAGCGTCGGGCATGACTCTTCCAGAACAACATCAGTTGCCTCCCGATGATTTGCACGAGAAAGTTTCCGAAGCAAAGTACGACTGAAAGATAGGCAGCAGCTGTCCGTTTCCGGACTTCCACGCATTCAGCACGCCCTCAATGATTTCTTGGTTTGTGGCATTCAGGTTGCTCATCGCGCGCGGAACGATGCGTGACAATCCGCGCGCGAGCACAAGATCATCTGTTACATAAAACTTATACAGGTCTTCAACTGACGTCACAGAAACCGTTCTGCCGTTTTCCTGGACGCAGCCACGCTCCTGACCAGCGCCGTTACCAATGTTCAACCACTCAATAAACACAGTCTCGTCGACCGGCTGAGGTTTTGTGGCGTCTGGCGGCAGGTTGCCCCAGTTGTTGCCACCTTCAACAACTCCGTTTTGATCGGTCTTCGAACGTGCCTCAAGGATATAGGATTTGAGAAGCTTTTCCTGAGCGGGACGCTCCGCTCCGCCTTGCATCACCCAGTCCAAATAATGAACACTGTCATTGCCGACCTTCACAGGCTCACCCAGCCACTCACCAATCGGTCCGAACGGACGGAACGCGATTGATCCCGATGCAAGCTGGCGGTTAATGTGACAGCCCTGACAGAAGTTGCCCGTTGCGGGAACCTTCGCAGCACCGCGCGGCGCGTATTTACCTTCGCCCTGCGCAAGAACTCGCCAGTCGTTTGTGACAAAACAAGTCGGAAGATCGTTGATCTTTCCACCCGTCTCGCCCTGAGTATTGGGCAGCAATGTCTCGCCGCGAATGACTTCGTTCATTGCAGCGACACGTCCGTAATTGTTGTTTTCAAAGAACATCGACGAAGGTTTTGATGCCAGAAATCCCAACGTGGTAAAATACGTTCCGCGTGGAGCTGCCATAGTGCACTCGACGTATTTCTTGTTTGCATTCTCAGGCAATTTGACTTTGTCGATGCAGTCCTGTCCATAGTAAGGCGCGGTCAGCTTGGTTGCGAAAACGCGCGAGGTTTGCAAAATCTCCTTGTAGGACTTGCCCTCGTTCACCATCGCCTTGACAAGCTCGTAGAACTCACCAGCGATGTCATCGCGCAACGCGCTGTCAACAATAATTTGCGATTGTCTGATACGACCTGACGAACTGATCTTCTCAGCAAACTCCCTGAGACCGTACTCGAGAAATTCCTTCTTCCACTCGCCTGCCAGACGAGCCACGGCCTTTTCACGCATTTCCTTGGTGACAGTGCCGTCGATCTTTCCGAACGACTCAAGCTCTGACTGCCGGAGCGAACGCCCCAGCGCGTCTTGCGCCAGACGGTTTAAAAAGTCACGACCGCTGACAAGCGACGAACACGAATATTGAAAATTGACCGGCACGCCGATCGACAAGTCTTTTACGTGATACTTGGCGCGCGCATCGGCAACAACAAACGGCAGGCGCGATTGGAACCACGCCAGCACACGTTTGAAATCTTCGGCTTGTTCGCCCTTCATCGGAACCAGATAAGGCATCCCTTTGGGTTTGCCGTCCATCTGACCCAACAAATTGTTTTCAATGGATTGGAAAACTTCGACCGAGAATTGATCGGCCTCGATCTTGGCAATCAACTTTTCCAGCGAGTCGTTGTTGTCGACGACTTTTTCGAAAGTTTCCTGGGTGGCGGGATCTGTGCCCTGCGCAAGCAGCTCCGCAACCGTAGGTAAATCAAATTCTACAGGCATTGGCCAGAAACTGCGCTTATCCTGCCCCGCGCCATGACATCCTTTACAGCTTTGTCTCAGCAGCGTCATGACTGTCTTGGCGTCATGCGGAACCACAGGAACCGGCGTGGGTGACGCGGTGGGCTCGATCGTTGTTTTCTGTTGAATGTTGGACGAGGACTTACAGTTGCCGACGGCACAGATTGTTTTGTCGCCGACGTTGTTGATCGAGCAAGCACCCACCAGCAGCATGGCAAACAAACTGGTCAGTCCAGAGAAAACCGCCGTTTTTTTGATGCTAAACCGCTGTGATTGCATGCTCACCTCGCAACTTGTGGGCAATATCGGCAGTTTTTTAAAATGATTGAAAAAATATTTAAGCTTTATGGACTTTCGCCAAGTTGCAGCCATCAGGCCACTAAAAAAGCTGATTAATTTTGGTGGGAAAATGAGATAAAAAGATGGTGCGCCCGCCCTGATTCGAACAGGGGACCCCCGCCATGTCAAGGCGATACTCTAACCAGCTGAGCTACGAGCGCACGAGGCAGCCCCTTCGATAGCCGCAGTGGCTCGTGAAGTCAAGCCCGTCACCGCAAAGAAGCAGTCGACAGTAAACTTGCAGGTATTGCAGAACTTTGTACGCTTGACGGAACGCCCACACAACCGACGGAGCCTCCTCATGGTGCAGAAAAATTATAATGTTGTCGCTGGTTTCAATATTATTGCCCCTGCTTATGACCTTGCCAATGATGCAATGACATTTGGGCTCCATCGTCTGTGGCGAGCCAAGCTCTGCAAAACCGCGGCCCTACTGACTCCACAAAAGGGCCGCCTGCTCGACGTGGCGACAGGCACTGGAGATGTTTTGCTTGGCATTCTGAAACACCGCGGCGACATCTCAATCACGGGAGTCGACCCATCCGAAGGCATGCTGCAAGTTGCCCGCGAGAAACTCGAAAAACGTGCGAACCTCTACAATGATACTGTGCACGTTCAGACCGCCGATGCGCGCAATCTGCCATTTCCCGACAACTCTTTCGACGTCGTTACAATTTCCTGGGGTATCCGCAATGTGAATCCCTTTCAGGAGGGCCTGCGCGAAATGTTGCGCGTGCTCAAGCCCGGTGGCTCCCTCGTCGTTTTGGAGAGCGGTAAACCAGAATTGAAACCGATTGGTACAGCCTACAAGTACTATTCTAAACTATTGCCGTTTATTGGTGGACGCATTTCGGGCTTCATGCCGGCCTACAGATACTACACTGAAACCGTCGAAGCATTTCCGTCGGGAGCGCAGTTCGTAGGTGAATTGTTTGAGTGCGGGTTTGTGAAAGCGGCTTACAAGGGACTCGGCGGAAGTATCGTTTACTTATACACAGCTCAAAAACCCCGCTAAGCCTCGCCGTCACTACCGACAAAACGCAAAACGCTGATTTCACAATTGGTACCAAGCCGCATCGGCGGCCCCCAAAAACCCGTCCCTTCGCTGACGTAGAGACGGGTTTTTGTGTTTTTTATCGTGTAAAGACCGGTGTTATAAGTCTGGTCGCGATAAACAAAAAAATGCAACGGCCAGAACTGGCCGCCATGGGTATGCCCAGATATCTGCACATCGATCCAAGGAAATTTTTCAACCGCAGGCGCGTCTTTGGGCTGATGTGCCAGAAGGATGTTGAGCGAATCGCCAACCTCACCCTCCGCGATTCGGCTGACGGCTTCCTGCAAACGGGTGTCCTTCCGAGTCAGGCCGTTGCTCTGCCGCAACCACGACCTGTCCTCAATTCCAATCACATTGACACGATGACCTTGAACATCGATCTGCTTTGATGAGTTGGACAGCACCGTCCAGCCGAGTTCATTTGCGCAGAAGTCCCGCCATTGTTTGGGATTGCTGTAGAACTCATGATTTCCCGTCACATAGAAGACACCAAGTCTGGCTTTGAGCTCTTTGAGTGGAAGCACATCGTTGCGTAACTGCCGAACGCTGCCGTCGACCAGATCACCAGTTACAAAAATAAAGTCCGGCATCAAAGAGTTCACCGTTTGAGTGAGGCGCCTCATCCGGCCAGCTCCCACGAGCCCGGCCACGTGCACATCCGAAAGCACCACAGCGGTCAGCTTCTCCAGTTCCGGATGAAGCTTTTTTCCAACAGGAATAACTTGATAGCGAAGCTTTTCGGGGCGGATTATTTTGCTGATCGAACGCCATGCCAAGACCGTTGTCACACCCCAGACAAAAAACGCCAAATGTGTTTCGGCCTGCCCAACGAGCTTGAGAGTAACGCTCACAGGAAGAGTGGCGGCACACACCAGCATCAGCAAATAAGCGAATCCCATCCAAGTGAACATAATCATTTCGAGCAGGCTGCGCATGCGGCGCGGCACCGCGCGGGCAACTGGAAAACCAAAAACGGTCATTGCCCAAAGGCCGACCATCACCGAAAGACCGGTGCCGTGTTGATGCGGTGCAAGCAGCGGATCTATCGCGCGCTGAAACAGATAGAAATGCACCAGACTGGTAATACACAGCCAAACAACAATGGCGAGAAACAGTCTGATAATCATTCAGGCCTCAGAGAAATCTTTGATAAACGACGCGGAACGGAGCCTTTTGCGAGTCAGGAATTCTGCTTCCGCCGGCAGAATCGCCGCCCGAAGGGTCAGGGGGTGTGGCCCCATCCGCTGCCGGAGTCGGAACAGGTGCAGCAGCGGCGTCCTTTTTATCTTTGCGCAGATTGTCGACAGCTGAAATATTCTTTTCAACAATCAACTGATACGTGCGCTCTACTTTACCAGACACACCGCGCACATTGACTCTGTAAAGCTGAGTTTTCCAGCCCAACACACGCGATCTGATTTCAGTTGTCATGCGTTCCTGCGAGGTGATCAGGTCATTGAGTTCCTGAGGCTTGGAGACTGTGACTCCCTCTGCGCGCTTGTCCTCAATCTTGTCGACAATAGTGTCTTCAATCTCGCGTTCCGGAGGGGTCACCAAAGCGGCCAGCAACTCGATTTTGGCAACGTTTATGTCCAGCAGCTTACTGTCCTTCGGGGCAATCGGCCAAATTGTGAAATATGGTGAAAAGACGTTGAAAATCTCATCATCATTAAAGCCCGGAACTTTGCGCAGCTCCTCAAGTGACTCCAACGCGGCGTTCTTTGGACGTCCGCTGACACGTCCGGGACCATCTCCATATTGGGATAATTCATCGCCCGCATCCGCGGAATCGATTTTGTCCCTATCGATGAAGTCTTTGATGTTTGCCGCAAGACGGCGCGGAGGAAACCCCTTCTCTTCCAGCCAACGCGCCTCGCGCGGGGTGGAAAAAATCCGTACCAGCGATTCAAAAGCAACATCCATTGCCGGCTGGAAACTGAAAAGATTCACATTGAACTTTGCACTCTCATTGCTGACATCAATGACAAAATAACCCTGAATGTTGCGCAGCGCGTCAAGCAGGTCATCATCTAGACTCGCACTGATATTGATCTTGGAGAGATCCTTGATTTCATCGAGCCCCTGCGAACCAATCGGAAATCCGTTGAGAAGCTCCGAAAGATTCTTTCCACCCAGCTGACTTTTTACCAGTGCGGGAACAGCCGACAGCTGTGCGGCCACCGGTGCGGGTAAATTCTTGTTCTCGCCGACATCGTTGACCTGGCTTTCAAGGGAGATCAAAAAAAGTGCAAATTGTGCGCCGGTCAGCGCGGCACTTTCGGCGCGCATTCTGTCTTGTTCACCGACGGAGCTGCGCACGGTTATTTGCGCCTGAAAAAACACCTCGCCCATCACGGCAATGATGACGCCAACGAGCGAGAGCACAAAAATCAGCGCCATTCCCCGCTGCGAATTCCGCGCAGACGGAGTTTCCCCAACTGGCGCAGAAGGCCGCCGCAGTCGGGCTTTCACTGAGGCGATTGTACGGTGCAACGTGTTGAGTGACCATTGACCAATCATCATTGCACCCAGCTCATTTCAGTTTTTGGCTCTTTAAGATCGGCCTGTCCGGCCGTGTACATCAGATAAACAATCGTACTGAGAGTCAGTGTTGCCCGTTCAGGCAACTGCGAACTATTGTTTTCTTCGCGCAATTGCTTGGCAAGCGGGTCTTCAGGTGTGAAAACTGTCAACTCGACTTTCACCAATTTTGGCATTCTTCTTCCGAAATCGCTGCGCTCGGTGTTCCAATCCTGTATAAAATCTTGCCCGTTCCATGCACTGAACTTCAATTCTTTGAGATCATTTACGAGGACCTGCGAAACACCGTCCAAAACGGCGTCGTCTGAAATTTTTTTCACCGCCGGATCAACAATCCTGACCAACTGCTTCAACTGCGACAGAGAGTCTCCCTGCGGACGGCAGACTTCCGACGGAGCGGAGCTATCCGGACAAACAAGGTACTGCACATATGCGATGTTGGACTCTGGGCGGTTGGCAATCAAAGACTGATGGGCCTGACTCATGAACAATAATCGCGGATTGTTGTTGAGTACGAACATCGGCCGACCAATCAGGTCGCTGCTCGAACGCGCTGCCTGTTCATCGTTGCCTGTCGCAAAATAAGCATGCCGCAAATCGTCGGTGATACGCATCATCGCGGCATGTGCCGAATGAATTGCCTCGTTCGCCTGCTGAAGACGATTTCTTGTCTCAATCTGATTAGACATGGCCGTGACAGCATATAGCGAAAGCGATGCAATGATGCCAACTGAAATGACAATTTCAATCAGCGTAAATCCACTCTCACGATTACGTGCTTTGCTCGCCTGTAAAGATTTTTCAGTCTGTTTCATTTGGTGAGTCCTGGTATACCGATGTGAACTGCTTTGCGATCAATCAACAGCATTCCAAGATCCAATGACCTCGTCTGCGAACCATCATTCCAGACTGCAGTCAGGCTGATGGTCCGGTAGATGTCATCCGGCAGCTGTGAATCGAGCATTTCACCGAAGGCTTTGAACTTGTCTTCTCCGCCGCTCTCTTCAGCCGCTCCGGTCAGGCCCTGCCCAAGCCGGAGACTGGCTGACAAAAACTTTGATGCTTTAATGTTGGCCTGCCGGTTTTTATATTCGAACCTCAGTGGATCGGAGTCATCGCCGTTGAGTTTGAGAGGGTTGGGACCCGAAGTTTCGGGAGGGAGCCCCTTCACGCCCTTGATGTCGGAAATGTATTCAATCTGCGAACTCAATGAACGCAGCGCCCATGTGGCCTGAATGTTGGCCTTGGTGTTTTTTGCCACCGCAAGCGAACTTGCCTGCACCCCGACGATTTGTGAAAAAACAGTGACTAAAACGCCAATCGACAAAAGCGATTCCAAAAGGGTGAAACGGGACTGCCGAGTGCCGTTGTTACCTTTCACGGATAAAATCGGCTTCCTGCAGACCGTCCAAAATCGAGCTCTGACCCGAGAGAGGGTCGAGCGCGAGTGTATTTTTGGGGGCTTTGTCATCAATTCCTCCACCCTCCTGCGCCTGAGTCGCAATCTGAATCTGCGTGCGAATGGCCTCGCCCCAAGGGAAAAAATACACGAAGGCTGTCTCACCATCGCGCATGTCCGATTGTGACAGAGCTCGCGGCATTCCTTCTGTAGCGATACTCCAGAATACTAACCCGTCCGGTAGACGTCTGCGTGTCAGAATTGCATCTTCCACCTCGGTCCACTTCTTTTCCTTCAACACATTCCTCTGCACGGCCAATATAGACCGCACACTGTAGGCGCGCTCGGAATTTCCTCCGCCTGCCCTGCGAGAGTCGGTAAAAAGTTTGTCCAAATCTTCAACCAAACGCAGCTTGAAGTCTTCCTGCCGCTGTTGCGCGGCTGATTTATCGAAATTCTGTGCGGACGGACGACCCGAAAAATTGACCGGTGCCTCCTCCACCCAATATTCACCCGAGCGTAGCGAAAAAACCACACGGTTCAAGCGGCCGGAGAGTATGGCGTTGTCATAAGCAGAGCGCATTGTTCCGGCAATCTCGCGCAGGCTCATCGACATCCGCGAGGTGAGAGTCAGTCCGATATTGGGAAGAATCACTGAAGCAATGGAACCCATAATGGCCATCACCAAAATGATTTCCAAAAGAGTAAAGCCGGATTGATTCCGGCCTGTGTTTGTCCGTGTTGACAAAAATGCTCTGAACACGGCTATTCACTCTCCTTAAAGAAATGCGCGCAAAGCTCGCACGAACTCACTGAGCCGGAGCTTGTCCGCCGGCAGAGTTGGCAGCCGCTGCATCAGCCTCGCGGCCGTTGACGAACGTCATGTCGTCTTCCGTTCCGGATTGACCATCGGGTCCCCAAGAAACCAGCTTGCTCCCCTTGGCGGTCAGCTCGTATTCGAACTTATTGCCCCAAGCGTCTTTCACATCATCTTCTGCGCCGATGTAGGGACCAGACCATTTAGCACCGGCGCCAGGGTTGTTGAGCAACGCCTCAACTCCTTCAGCAGTTGACGGAAACCGACCAATCTCGGCTTGATATTTCAGCAACGATGCTTGGATATTGCTGACCTTGACGGATGTTTCCTTCTTCTTGGCCTGCGTGCCACCGCTTCCCAGACCACCAATGAGCACCGCCATCAGTGTTCCAAGAATACCGAGAACAATGATGATTTCGAGCAGCGTAAAACCAGCCTGCGCCGAGCGGCCTGCAGCAGTTGCGGAACGGGCCGAAACAAAGGAACGAAGACGCTTCAACATAAAACACTCCCCAGTCAGGTGAACACTATTTCAAACTATTCATCGCCTGCATCATTGGTCCAAGAACCGACATCACCATCAACATCACTATACCCGCAATCATAATTGTCATCAGTGGGTTGATGAGCTTTGTGGTTGCCTCGATCTTGTAGTCAACTTCATCATCATACGCTTCGGCGATGTTGACGAGCATCTCTTCCAGTTTTCCCGTTTTTTCTCCGGTGCGCAACATATGCACGACCATAACGGGAAAGCGGTTGGTCTTTTCAATTGCGGCAGCCAGCTTCTCACCATCCTGCACACGACGGATCGATTCGTCGATCGCGTCCTCCAAAACGGCATTGTCCACGACGTTTCTGGTTAGCTGCAGGCCTTCGACGATACGCACACCAGAGGACAAGACGGTCGACAGTGTTTTCGAGAAGCGCGACACAGCAACTCGCTGAACCAGTGGCCCGAAGACAGGCATATTATATGTGAAAGTATCAAATTGCCGACGCCCCTTTGCTGTCGCCTTCCAACGTAAAAACAAAATAACGGAACCTATCAGCGCCAAGACAACAAGCCACCAACGATCTTGCAACCAAGCTGAAATATTGTTCAGCATCACCGAATACCACGGCAACGTTACCTTAAGCGAAGAAAAAGCCTTGGTGATTTTAGGCAATACATTCACGAACAGAAAGAGAGTGACGCCAATAGCCACTACCACCATGATTGCCGGCGTGATGAGCGCCCCAACCACTTTTCTCTTGATGGCGATCTGCCATGCAGTGAACTCCGCCAGACGTCGCAATACGACGGGCAAAGCACCGGCCTTTTCTGCTGCTGCAATCATGTTGACGTACACAGACGGAAAAATATCTGGGAACTCTTTGTGGGCATCGGAAAGCGCGCGGCCCTCGGACACGGATTCACGGATTTTCGAATACACAACCCGCAATTTTGGATTCTCAACCTGCTCTGAGATCGACCTAAGCGCTTCCGAAACGTCGACCGCGGCTTTTGTCAAAATCGCAAATTGCTTTGTTGCAAGGGCCAAGTCCTCGGCTGTCACCTTTTGGTCATTCAGACGTTCCCACAAGCTCTGCTGGCCGGATGACGACGTCGCACCGCTCGCCTGCGGCTTGATGTCGATCACCAAAATATTCTGCCGGCGCAACTTGAGCTTGGCGTCTTTCAGCGAATCGGCATCAACGCTTGCCTTAATTTTTTTACCTGTCTGGGCATTCTGGCCCGTATAAACAAAGACTGGCATGACCCCTTCTCCGGCAGAAAACTGCACCGCAGGTAAATTTATTCATCAACTTGTGTCTTGTGTAATGCTTCATCCAAAGTGGTTTCGCCGTTGAGGAAGCGTTCAACCGCGGAATCGCGCAGAGTTGTCATTCCGCGTGTCATTGCGATCTTTCTGAGCGCTGCACCATCGACACTTTTTACAATCTGCTGGCGGATGGCATCATCAAAAACCAGCAATTCATAGATGCCGGCACGGCCCGAGTAACCCAGATTTTTACAGGATGCACAGCCCGTTGGGCGTGCCTTGTACAATTTCTTTCCAGCAACCCGCTCAGGAGTCAGGCCAATAACCGCCAGTTCCTCAGGAGTGTGAGTGGTGAGTTCACGACAGGTCAAACAAACCCGCTTCATGAGCCGGACCGCCAGAACTCCCAAAACAGTTGTGGTGATCTGGAATGGCTCGACTCCAAGGTCCGCGAGTCGTGTCACACTGGAGGCAGTGTCGTTGGTGTGAAGTGTACTGAGAACCAAGTGACCCGTCATGGCGGCCTGAACTGCAATCTGTGCCGTCTCGGAGTCACGGATTTCACCAATCAACACGACGTCGGGGTCCTGACGGAGAATGGAGCGCAGACCAGCCGCAAAAGTCAGGCCCGCCTTTTCGTTCACCTCGACCTGCCCCACACCTGGAAGGGCAACTTCAACAGGATCCTCGACAGTAATGATGTTTACGTCAGGCTTGTTGATGTGCATCAACGAGGAAGCCAGCGTTGAGGTTTTACCGGAACCCGTCGGACCGGTCACCAAAACGATTCCGTGCTTTGAATGAATGAGAGCTTCAAAGCCTTTTAAAATCTTCTCAGGCATTCCCATGGTCGGAAGCTCGCGCACGCCTGAACTCTTATCAAGGATACGCATCACGATGCGCTCACCGAATTTGGTTGGCAGCGCACTCACACGAACGTCGCAGTCGCGTCCGCCGACACGCAGCGAAATTCGACCATCCTGCGGAATGCGGCTTTCGGCAATGTTGAGCTTGCCGAGAATCTTGATGCGGGTTGTCACGTTGGCCTGATACTTTTTGGGAATAGTACGAACTTCACGCAAACTGCCGTCCACACGGAAGCGCACGGAGACGCGATCTTCAAATGGCTCGATGTGAATATCGGATGCCTTTTCGCTGATCGCACGGCGAATGATTGTACTCACCTCGCGGCGAACAGGTGCGTCTTCTGTGTCATGAAGAAGGTCGGTCGCTTCTTCGAGGCCGGCCAAATCATCACCTTCGTCGTTGGCGAGACCCTGCGTGGTTTCGCGCGACATATCCTGACGCTCGAACACACTGTTGATAGCTGATTCGATGGTTGTCTTGGGGCACACCACTCTGAAGATTGCACTGCCGAGAATGAGCCGGAGATCATCCACAGCCGATACGTTGAGCGGATCGAAAACCGCAACCGTGACACCTGTCGCATCTTTTGAAATAGGTACGACCAGATTCTGAGAACAAAAACCGATACTCAAATCCCGCACGAGTTCGGCATCAATATCATTGATGGGAAGTGAGTCCAGATACGGCAGCTCGAGCTGAATGGCCAACCCTTGCAGGATGTCATTCTGCTCGACCAATTCGGACTCAAGAAGAATCGAACCGACCTTCTGCTGTCCGCCGCGTAGCTGTTGAATTTTCAGTGCCTCTTTTAGCTGCTCGTCGGTGATCTTTTTACGATCCACCAAAATCTCACCCAACGTCTTGCGGCCAAACCGCTGCGGAACGGATTGTGTGAAATTGCCAGGCCCTTCCTCACCGGGAGCCCTGCCTTTTTGAGCTTTTTCAAGCACCGAGAATACTTGTTCGACAGCTTGATTCTTGTCCATGTGACTTGTTCCTTATTCACCTGCGGGAACGGGCGCCGCCGGCGGCGGCGGTGCACTTGACCCGCCAGAGTCGCCGCCACCCAACGATCCGCCCGAGCCCTGAGCGCCCGGAACGATGATTGGATTGGCATCCGAGCTTGGCAAGCCTTGCCTGGTCCCGCTGTTGTCAATCTTTTCCATTCCCGAATCCGGCGCCGCCGCTGGCTTCGCATCTGCACCGTTTGCGGCAGGTGTTTCTGGAGCTGCCGGAGTCAGACCACCCGAAGCTGCAGGAAGCGCAGATGTTTTGTTCGGTGTCTTTCCTTCGTCAAGACTGCGAAGGCGTTTGAAGACATCTCGCTTGCGGAAGTCGCTTCCATAAAAGGCGCGCAAAAATTCGTCCTGAGCCTTCACTTTTTTATCATAAATCTTGCCAAGGTCATCAGAACTTCTCACAACATGTGGAGTGAGGAAAATCATCAGTGTCGTCTTGGCCTTCGTCTTCGAGGAGTTTCTGAACAACCAGCCGATAATCGGAATATCTCCGAGCAGCGGAACTTTGTCCTTGCCCTCAATCTCCAAGTCGCGCTGTAAACCGCTGATGACGATGGTCTGCTCGTTTTGAACGGTGACCTTCGTGTTGAACGAACGCTTGTTGGTTTGTTCCGGACGATTTTCCGCGTTGCGCCGGCCAAAGCTTTCGGCCTTGATGGCGACATCCATGCTGACGAAATCAGCCTTGGAGATTTGCGGCTTGATTTTGACACTCAAAGTCGCATCGAGCGTCTCAATCTTCTGCGAACGGATTTTCGTCAGCGGATCTTCTTGGTTGATGAGAATATTCTCGCGCTCGGTTGCCTCGAATGTGGAGTCTTCGTTGTCGGCCACCAACAAACTCGGCGTCTGAAGAACGTTCGAGTTGCTGTCTTGCTTGAGAGCAAAAATAAATGCGCCCGGTGACAACTTGATTCCGCCGATCTCCACCTGCTTACTGCTCAGCACACCCAAGAGCGCCTGCGATGGAATCGCCTTGCTCAACAAATCCTGCTGTTCGGTGACGCTGGCGTTTTGCTTGGTCACCGCGAACGGAGCCATTCCCCCCGGTTTCCAGCCGAGCGGCACGTTTGCCTTGCCGTTCAATGCGGTGGTGCCGGCAAGAAACGACGTCGAAAGGGACGTTTGGTTGCCGAGGTTGACGTCAATAATGTCGGTTTCGACATAAACCTGATCACGACGTTTATCGAGCTGTCGGATGATTTGGTCGATCTCGTTGAAGGCAGCCTTTGAGCCTTGAATTATCAGGGCGTTCGTCGCCTTGTCGGCAGTGATCTTCACACCACCAATGTCAGCTGTACCGCCGGGAGCTGACGGTTGTCCCGGATTGTTGTTTCCAGGCGCATTGTTGTTGCGCCGGCCACGCAGGGAGCTGGAGCCCTGCGCCAACGACTGCAGAGTGCCCGCAAGCTTCTCTGCATCTGCATAGTCCAGCGGACGAACGTGGATCTGTGCCTGCGAACCCAAGTCTTCGAGTGGTTTGTCGAGTCGGGCGACAAGCCGCGCAACGTCGTCCAGCCCGCGTGGCGGCCCGATGAGAATCAGACTGTTCGTTCGTTCATCGACAATCACCTTCTGCAAATAAAGCGCTCCGCCGCCACCGCGTGCCCCGAAAACATCCTGTATCTTTTTACCGATGTCGTTCGCATCAGTGTTCTTCACGGGCAAGATTGCGACCTGAGGCTGATTGCCCTTCACGTCCAACAACCTGATGATTTCCAAAAGACGACGAATTTTGTGACCGGTGTCCGAGACGATCAAAGAGTTAGTCGTCTGAAACGGGACTGGATTCGATTCGCGGAGGATTGTTCTCAGCTGATTGGAAACCGTCTGCGCATCAATGTACGACAGCGGTATGATCTGTGTGATGATTTCATCTGTCATTGGCGCCCAGCTGGCACCATAGAAAGTCTTGATGTTGGAGGCAGTGGCCTGACGCGTCGGCACGATCTTGATTGCCTTGCCGGTATCAACCGTTGTGTAGCCCGCAACGTTGAGCGCACTCAGGAATGCCTGATACGCCTCTTCTTTGGTGACCTGTTGAGGCGAAATAATGGCGACCTTGGCGCCGGAAGAAACACCCTGTCCGAGAATGAAGTTCTTGCCCGTCCATTGGCTGACAGCCTTGATGATGTCCTTGATAGGTGTTGGCTCAGGAAAGTCGATGCTGACCAGTTCCTGTCCGCGCGGTACCTTTTTCGCAGGTATCGAAGCCTTGGGAACAGATGGTGTTTTCGGCTTCGACGAACCACCGCCGAACGATCCTCCCGACGAGCCGGAGCCGGCATCATCATAATTGACTCCGCTGTCGACCGGTGGTGGAGGCTCGTCCAGCGGAGGTGCACCCGCGTCATCGGCTGGCGGAGGTGGTGGTGGAGGCGGTGGAGGTGGCGGAGGTGCATCCTGCGCAATCGCAGATGGCGTTCCGAGCAACTTGGGGCTGGCAGTCAGAACACCGAGCAGCGCGAGGGCAACTGGTGCGGTGCGTCTGATAACAACTGGAGAATGAATCCCTTTTTTCATATTCACTTCACCCGTATAGTGCGTGTAATTGGTTCGCCATTTCGTAGTATGTTGATCGTTGTAGTCCGTTCTTCTTGCAAAGACTGATAGAGTTTGAAGCCCTGACCTGCATCCTTCAGACTGATGCCATTAACTTCCGTCAACACATCTCCGTTCTGGATTTGGATGCGGTCAAACAAGCAACTGGTTGCGATTGAAATCATCTTGAATCCTTGCATCTTTCCGGACGGGTCAATTTCAGGAATTAGTTTCGCACAGTTTAATATCGTCGCGTAACCCGGACCTATCTCCTGAGAAATAAATGCAGCGTCAAACTCAAACTCTTTTGATTCACCCGGAGCCTTTGCCGATGAGGCCGATTGCGAAAAATCTCCCGATGAATCCTTCTTCGCGTATCCGCTGATGGCAACGCAAATCTTGGTGTCGCCCTTGCGTACCTCGAGCGTACCGCGTTCGACTTTGTAAATTTCGTAGTCTTCATGATCGATGATCGCGTCGCCTGGCTTGTAAATGTCGGCCTCGGGTATTTTGGAGTCCTTGAGAATTACAAAACTCTTACGCGGATCGCCCGTGTAAATTGTTCCATTGATTTGCACAGGCAGATCACCCGTCGAGCAAGGGACGCTGTCAAAGTCGAGACTCAGATTCTTCCTGACGCCCTTGACCTCTGTGACATTTGACTCAGGTGCGAGCTTACCTTCGGAATTGAAAATATTTCTGCCGAGAATTTCTTTCTTGATCAGTGACGTGTTCGCGAGTTGCGGGGAACCCAGCGCAACCGGTCCGCCCATCGCCATGTCATCTGTCTCTGTATCCACGGCGGCCTTGCCCGGCTTCTTGCCTTTGCCCACACTCTTGGTCAGCGAAAGAATTCCGTTCGCCGCAAAGGTACTGATCGAGTTGGCCAGAAAAAAACTGACGACCAACACGGCGGCAATTCCCTGAATCAATTTCCAGTCGAAACGCCGCAGCACCGGCAGGACCGACAGCTGAAACCACTGACCAAACAACAAGGTTACATGGATCAAACGGTTTTTGAGCCGATCAAAGGCCTCTGAGTCGGTAAAACTCCACTGTGGTTGTGGTGTAGCTCCCTTTTTTTGTCCGCTGAAGCGCCTGCGCAAGGAGCCGAACAGGGCTTTCAAGCGCCCCGCCAGTCCATCACTCTTTTTTGGCTCATACCAACGGTTGCTCACGTTACTTCACCTGAATCTTAAGCGGCATCGAGACGCCGTTGCGTTTGATATTGAGTTCGATTGCATTTTCCTGACGGAGCGAATTGAGTGTCTGGATAGCACGTGCCGCATCGTTGAGGTCGATTCCGTTGATCGTCTCTACTACGTCGCCGTCCTGAAATCCCATTTTCTCATAAACACTGTCTGGTCTGATTCTCGTCAGCACGAATCCTTTGACTTCGCCGTTGACCAAATTCGGGCTCGCTTTGGCGTCCTGCAGCGTCTTGGCGAAATCCGACGTCAGAGCCTTATCAACCCAACGCCTGTCAGCAACAATGTTTCCATCCTTGCTGCGCGTGAAGCCAGATTCACTGAACTCAAGACCAGGTGCCGAATTGCCTGCCGACAAACCCGACGACTGCGATCGGGCGACACCAGGAACACGTCTTTTGACGACCTCAGGTTGCTGGAGGTCCAAGAACTCCGGACATCCGGAGCCATCTCTTTCAAAAAAGACTTTGTCTCTTTGAATGTCGACAATCTTGGCCTCGCCGGGAACTACGTCGTTGAAAATGAACGTGTCAGCCTGCTTCGTTGCGGTCGATTCCAACAAAACCAAACTTGTTTCCTTCGTGCCTCCGAAGATGACACCAGTAAACTTAAGCGGCAGGTCAGACTTCACAGCGGCGCACTGCGTTTGCGTGCTTGCCTCCTTGCTGACTTCTTCGCGCTGCTCGGAGTTGAAGATGTTGCGCTTGAGAATTTCCTTGTACTCATCTGCCTTCGGCCGTTCGGCAAACTTGATTGCTGCAGAAACGCCGTCACCCGCCGAGCGACCGCTCTTTTTGCTTGTCTTGATCTGCTCAAAAAATACATATTTAACGAGCATCATGTTGACTGCTGCCGACAGCACAACTGCGAAGGCGCCTACGGCAAACCAGCGGGCGAATACTGAGAACGGAGGTATGTTTGCGTTGGCCAGATCAAACTTCTGTTGCCACGCAGTGACATAGCTTTTTAACAGAATCCTTATTCGCTGATGCACAAATGCCCTCGACCCTCTGTAGTTACGTTATCTTATCATGCCATGTTTTACCCGAATGCAACTGGTCCACATCGCCTTCCTGACGTGGGCAAAAATGCTGCAAACCACGTCACCTTGTTGACGTGGTGCGAGAATGCACCCTGAGTCAGCGGAAAAACTGGGACGATAAGACCGTCGGTCAGTAGTCACACCGCCTCACGAGCGGGTGTTGGAAGGACTTGGTCATGGAAGAATTACGCATCCGTCCGTTGTCAGTTGCTCTTGTACTTGGCCTGTTGGCAATTTTCGTTGTCACAGGAACTTTCCTGCTGGCGGACTTCCGGCTCACAATCATTATCAACCTGTCGGCACTCGCATTCCTGACCGTCTGGTTTTGGAAGAAGAGCAACGGCATCGCACAGAGCGCAACCGTCGAGCTCGACCGTCTTGCAGAAAGTGCAGCCGCCTCACTGCGTGCCGAGGTCGTGTCAGAAATCGAAACCCGATACAAACGCCGGATGTCGGAACTCGAAAACGAGCTCCGCGACCTGCGCACAGCCAATGCACCTGCTGACAATGAGATTGCACGAATCAGGGAAGAGCAAGACCGCTTGAAGGGAGAGCTCGACAGAGCTGAACGCGACCTGATCGGTGCGCGATCGGAATGCCAGAAACTGGAATCCGATCTGGCACAAGCCAATTCTAAAGGGACTGTTGCCGCACTCCATCTCCACGAAATTCGCGAAAGTGCGCAAAACCAAATCAAGGAAGCGCGCGACACGGCGGAGAGGGAAGTTTCGGAAATTCGTGTGCAATGTGAGGAAGACCTCCGCCTTGCGCATCAAATACGTGACGCCGCATTGGCAGAACTGCAGGAGATCCGCGAAAGCAGGGAACAGGCGATTTTCGAGGCGTGCGAGCCGCTGCGTGCACAAATTTCAGAGATCCTCGCAAAACAAAATCAGGAACTCGATGACGTCCGCAAAGAAGCGGACGCAAGAATTGCTGCCCACACACTTGCACTTGAAGAGTCTCTCAAGACTTCCGAGCAGGTATGGGAGCAACTCCTGCAGACAACGAAAAACGAACTCGAGAAATTCCAGCAGGAGTCTGCTCAAACTATTGCAGGCTTGAAGACTGACATTGCACTTCTGAGGCAAAATAACGAGCGTGAAGCTGAAGTTGTCAAAGCAAACCATAAAAAAGAATTGAACGACGCTTATCAGCGCGGCAAACGTGAAGCGGAAGACATGAAAGCCAGCATCCTCAACGATGCACAGATGGCATTCGAAGCGGCTTTGAGGGAAGCGGAATTCACCCGTGACGCGGCTCAGCGTGAGTTGGAAAGATTGCGGGAACAGTCAAAGACCGACGTCGAGCGAATCAAAGAGGTCTATACACGAGAAATGGAGCGCACACGCGAAGCTGCGGCGCGCGATGTCCAGCAGGCCGCAGACTATGCGCGACGTGATTTTGAACAGCTAAGCCGTGACTTTGAAGCCGCACGCAATTCATGGAACGATGAGAAGGCCGACCAGCTCGAGCGAACCGAACAAGCCCGCAAGAACTGGGAAGAGGAACGCGGTAATCTGCAGGCGAAAGCCGAGCAGTCCAAAAAACTTTGGGAAGATGAAAAGAGTCTGTTTCAGCAGAAACTCGAACTTGCCACTCAAAATTCGAACGGTCTGCAACAGCAAATCACTACCCTTCAACAGCAGGTTGTTCAGTATCAGGCGGAAGCCAGCGCGGCGCGCATCGCTGCAAAGGCAACAACAACCAGCCAGCTGACACAAAAAACCAGCGAAGAAGTCAATCAGCGGCAGGCAACTATGTCCTTGCAGCATGATTATGAGACGAAGCTACAGACCATCCAGAAGTCAGCCGACTTCTGGAAGCAGGAGGCAGAAAACCTTAGCAAACGTCTGCAGGGTCAGAAAAAGGAATTCGACACTCTGACACGTTCTCTGGAAACACGAGCTCATTCCGCATCGTCACGGGTGCAGGAGCTGTCGGCGCGTTTCGCAAGAATTCAGGGTGAGGTTTCTCAACACGAGCAAAGCGCCGTCGAACAAAATCGTCTCCTGCAGGAAATGCTCGCAATACTTCCGGAGATTTCTCACCAACTGCTCAAGGTGACCAAGCAAACCGAAGCCAGCGCGCTCGAAATCGGCGACAAGGTCAGATACATCTACGACAAGGCTCAGGAACACCTTGTCGAGTCCCATCAGATCTCGTCGCAATTTACCGGTGGCCGCACGGCAGCAGCCGGAACGAGCCTGAGCGACGTCATCCGCAAGAGCCTTGGACTTTTGCGCGAAATGATTTCGATGCTCGAAGAAAACTCCCAACTGAACGGAGCATCCTCTCGCTCAATCGACCAAATCCTCGTCAGCACAGCCGAGATCAACAAGATCAGCGACGAGATCCAATACATCTCAGACCAAACCAATCTCCTCGCGCTGAATGCGGCCATCGAGGCTGCCCGGGCGGGCGAGCACGGCCGCGGATTTTCAGTTGTGGCGGAGGAAGTGAGAAAACTTTCCGACCGAACCAGTGTCGCCTCCAACAGCATCATTAAGATTGTCGGCAAGGTGAACACCAGCATCCGCGACATGAGCAAGAATCTTCTCGAAAATATTCGCAAAAACAGCGAAAAGAAGGCCAACGTCGACTTGGCTGTTTCCGAACTGGTGCAAACTGCCGAAGAGAGCACAGAGGTTTTCACCAAACTTATCTCGAATGCCGTCACCAGTTCTGAGAGTGTTGCAAAGAGCATCGATCAAATCGTATTGAGTCTGCAATTTCAAGACATCACAAAACAGCAGATTGAGCATGCGATGCAGCCGCTCGAAAGAATCAGAACAAACGTTGAAGAGTTGATGACCCGAAACGGACGACGCGAGGTGACTCCGACAACCCTGCGGAGCAATCCTCAGAGCGCATCACAATCATCACCCGCACCGGGCGTCACAAGTCTGACAGCGGCACAATCTGCCCTGAAAGGTACCGACAACCCCGCGTCAACACGGGTTTCACCACCGGTTAGTTCGCAAAACAATGAAGAGCAGGATTTATCAAAAGGTGAAGTGGTTTTTTTCTAAAATGAAAATTCCCTTCACCCTCCCCCGATGCACGCTTGTCATCCGGCCAACCACCTGTCATACTCACGAAGCAATCCAAACAATAGAAAATTTCTGAAGAGTGTTCCCCGATTCAAGGAAGAGTCGAGGACATTCGTGGATCAGGAACCTTTAAGTCCGCAGGGAGCGGGGATGAGGAGATTCTCGTGAGCGTGGTGTCCGCACTATTAGGCTCAAGCACTGTCATTCGCCATGTGCAACATCTTATTATGAAGGTGGCCGAGGCTGAAGCTCCGGTGCTTATTACCGGCGAAGCCGGAACCGGAAAAGAGATGGTCGCACGTGCCATTCATGAGAAATCCGCTCGCGCTTCCGGGCCTTTTGTGCCGGTGAAATGCGGTACGATCGCGGAAGATCTCCTCGAGGCTGAACTCTTCGGGCATGAGAAAGGCGCCTTCCCAGGTGCCAATCAGTCGCGCGAAGGGCGGTTGGCCATTGCTGACGGCGGAACGATCTTCCTCGAGGAGGTATCTAAGTTGTCCGCACGCCTGCAAATGGCATTGATGCGCGTTTTGTCGGACGGCACATATACGCCGGTCGGTTCGCAGGGCAGCAGAACTGCCAATGTGCGGATCATCTGCTCGACCAGCGTCAATATCGACCTTGCCGTGCGCGAGCGAAACTTCCGCGAAGATCTCTACTATCGTCTGGCAGGCTGCGCTGTTTACATTCCGCCGCTGCGCGAGAGACGTGAAGATATCGCTCCATTGGTTGAGCACTATGTACAGAAGTTCAACCAGAGCAAGGCGAAGTCGATCTTCGGCGTCGCACCGGATGCAATGAGCGCATTGCTGCAGCACACTTGGCCGCACAATTTGCGTGAACTTGAAAATCTGATCGAGCGAATTGTCGTGCTGAAGAACGCGGGAAGCATCGAGGTCAACGACCTTCCACCCCGCCTGCGCAATCTGGTGACCGACAACATCGACACCTTCTTCGAGCGCATGCAGATGCAGGCACCTCAGAAGGTTCAGCAAGGTAACGGCGGAAATGGCGGCGGCATGCCAATGGGTCAGCACCGCAACCCAAACAACGGCATGATGCAGCAGTCACAGCAATCTCATTTCCGTTCGCAGCCTCAGCAGAACATTCCTGTGACTCCGACGATGAGTTACGGTTCGCAAAACCGCAACCCGTCTGCGTACAACCCAATGTACTCGGGCACATCAGGATACGGCTCAAACATTCAGTCGCAGTTTGAAGAAGGGACTGAAATCGAGCAGTTCATCAAGAAGGACATCGACCTCGGGAGTGGAATCGACTTCTACCGCGTCGTCGAGGAATTCGAGAATCGTCTGATCGCGGAAGCCCTGCGCCGTACGAATCACAACAAGAACCGTGCTGCTCAGCTGTTGTCGATGAACCGCACAACTCTTGTTGAAAAGCTCAAAAAGCGCGCCGCATCGAGCAACGTGAAAGTCGAGCCCGGCCGCGTTAAGCGCAATCCTGCGTTCACAATCTTTGATGGATTGGGTTCGGACTCGCCGGAATTCGACTCCATCGAGTACATTGGTCACGGCGGCAAGGAAAGCTACTCGGATCTCGATTGAGCACGCGGACAGTTTGATTGAATGACGGGGACACGAGTGGTCCCCGTTTTTTTTGTTAATGACGATATTTTGACTCGAATAATCGCTCTTCTTAACACTTCTCCACCACTCTGCTGCAAAAATGGAATAGACTAGCGTCGTAACAGACTCGGACAAAGTGAGGTGTACAGATGAATAAGAATGCATTGTTGGGTATCGGTGGTGTCGTCGTCGGATGTTTAATCGGTTACGGTGTGGCACGCGGCCCATGGGCCGGCGGACTTGGCAAGACAACCGCGGATGCACCAAGTGAGTGCGATGCGAACCTCAACGCCAGCATGGAAGGTCCGGTCGTCGCGGTAGGCAACCAGGCTGTTGCTGGAGCTCAGCTTCCGGAGGACGTTCGTGCCGAATTGTACGAACTCACTTCACAGAACTATCTGCGCGCGCGCGAGCTTCTTGAGGCTTATGCGACCCGTCTTGCTCTCGCCAAAGAAAAGGGCGGGATGGTGAATCCTGCCAAGGTTCCACAGCTTGCTGAACTTCTTGCTGACAAGAAAGTCACCGAAGAGGACATCAAGAAGTTTTACGAAACAAACAAAAAGAGCTTTCCTCCCAACATGACTTTCGAGTCCATCCAAAAGAACCTGCGCGTTCACCTCGAAACACAACGCAATCAGGATGGTATCCGCAAGACCATGGCTCAGCTGCGCGACCAAAAGGCCTATCAGCTTCTTCTGCCAAGCCCATGCGGACCGCGCGTTGCGATGGACTTCAACAAAATGCCGACACGCGGTGATGCGAACGCCAAAGAAACGCTCGTGGCAATCGGCGACTTTTTCTGTGCTTCGTGTCGCTACTTCAAGAGCGATTTGGAGAATTTCCTCGACAAGCACCGCGACTCGATTCGGTATACGCAAGTCATCACGACCGAAGACGTCAACGCTCCAATCGCACACCTCGCTGCCGGTGCATACTGCGCCAAGCGCCAGAGCAACGATGCTTTTTGGAAGTATTCTGAGCGCGCATACAACACGCCCTATTACCTTCTGCAGAGAAACGCG
Organism: Pseudomonadota bacterium; assembly: GCA_039799905.1. Taxonomy (GTDB): domain Bacteria; phylum Bdellovibrionota_B; class Oligoflexia; order Silvanigrellales; family Silvanigrellaceae; genus RFOM01. The sequence continues at coordinate 54,467 of JBDLRP010000026.1, forward strand.
ACAGCAGACGAAGTGCGCAAACAGGCAATCAAGATTGCAGGCGAAGCCGGACTCGATGCAAAGTCGTTTGAGAAGTGCATGACAAGCGAAGACGGTTTGGATGAATTGAAGACTGTGGTCAGCAATCTGAAGGCTGCCGGCAGCGACAAAACACCAACCTACATCGCCAACGGCCGTCGCATCGTTACGCCCAACAACCCATCAGTGCTGATTGACGTTCTGACCCAGTCTTTTGCCGGAGTCGTCCGCAAGAACGACACTGCCCAGAGCCAAAAAGAAACAGCGCCTGCTGCCAAGTAAGCAGAGGCGCATTCGACTTTTCTAGATGGTGGGCCTGGAGGGACTTGAACCCCCAAATCGTCGTGTTATGAGCACGCTGCCGTAACCATTTAGCTACAGGCCCTTGCTCGGAAAGCTAAACCAGGCGGTCCGGCAGGTCAACCTCGCACCAAATTCAAGCGCCCTCGAAAGCCACGCTTCCGAGGGCGCTTTGCATAGCACGGACGCAAATCTGAGCCGTCAGAGAGTCAATTCCATCGACAATCCCGCAACCACGGGCAACGTGTCCAGCCAGCACACCGAGCTCAAGCCATCGAACCCCTTCGGCTTCATCAGGATCATGGACAGCTTCCCAATCACAGGCCGCCCGAAAAACAAATACAGAGTCGTAGTGAATGTGTGCAGGTGTGCCTGCCGTTGCCCTGATCTCAAACCGCTGAAAAAAATGCGGGCAAAGAGCCGCGTCTGCAAATTCAGACAGCGCGCGCGGGGGCAGCACCTCGACTTCGGGAACCAGAGTTTCTTCGAAACATTCACGCAGGGCCGAGCGCAAAAGGTGCCAGTCACCGTCCGCGTGCCCGCCGGGATAAACCCATTCACCAATTTTTCTGTGAAAAAGTAAGAGAACGCGCCGCAGACTTTGGTCCAGCAGAACGCATGATGTTGTCAGATGGGCCGGATAGGCGGTTCTTTCGGCACTGCGAACGTCCAAGAGGACTTCCCTCAGCTCGTCGTCAAGGCCAAATCGCCAGCCATCATCAGCACCAAGAACCGGCAACACGCTCCGCCGGAACAGCGTGAGCCCGTCCCCGGCAAATCGGGGATGCATTTTCAATGAATTTGCACTAAAGAGCAGAGGACTCATTTTTACGGCATCCGAGGATAATTTTATGACCATCAAACCATTTACAGGCGTTCTCACAGCCTTGGCAACCCCGTTCTCCCAAGACCTCTCCATCGACTTCGCCGCCTGCAGAAAACTGCTGCAGATTCAGAAAGAGGCCGGCATCCACGGAGTGGTGGTTTGCGGAACGACGGGTGAAAGCCCGACCCTCTCGAAAGCGGAAAAGGAGCAGCTGCTTGCCACTGCGCTCGAATTCCAATCCGACGATTTCCGTATTTTCGTCGGAACAGGCACAAACTCGACCGCGGAAACAATCGAGGCAACCCAACACTTCGCAGCATTCACAGCTCATGGCCGGAAGGCCGCAGGCGTGATGGTCGTGACCCCTTACTACAACAAGCCAACCCAACGTGGGCTGCAGGAACACTTTTTGGCTATCGCCCGCTCCGTTCCCCAGACTCCCGTTTGCGTCTACAACGTTCCCGGCCGCACGGGCTGCACGCTGCAGCCCAAGACTCTCGTTGCGATCGCCAAGGAGGCGGCGAACATTGTCGCGGTCAAAGAAGCGGCGGGAGATGTCCGGGTCATTACCGAAATGAGTATTGCCCTCAAGGCTGCGGGACTCGGTCATCAGGTCACTATTCTGAGCGGCGACGACCCCACCTTTGCCCCTGCACTTCTGTGCGGTGCTGCGGGTGTCATCAGTGTCAGCACCCACATCATCCCGGGAGCGATGCTCGCCATGTGGAAAGCGGCACAGACAGGCGACTTCAAGGCACTCATGCGCCTTCAACAGGACACCTATCCTGTCAACAATCACCTATTCTGTGCGCCAAATCCGATTCCGCTGAAATGGGCCCTCGCGCAGCTCAATTGCTGCGAAAATGTCCTTCGTCCACCCATGTCCCAGCTCGAAGAGAGCGAGAGCGCGCTCGTCGCCGAGGCACTTGAAAAGACGCGAAAGTCAGGCATCGTTTTGCTGAGGTGAACAAACCTCGCCGGCACCCCACCCGCGCGAGCCGAAATTATGGAGCGAGATCTTAGAATGCCGACCCCGAGCGATTACAATTCATGCATACGAGTTGACAAAATTTCCATGCGCAATCCGGGTGTGGTCATTCTCACCGGTCCGTCCAGCTGCGGAAAGGGAGAGGTCGCAGCCGCACTCTGCAGGGTGATGTCCATCGCACCCTCCGATCATCTTTCGATGGGAGAGATTCTCCGCAGCGCGTTTCAAAATGCGAAAAACGATCCCTCTTATGCGGAGCTGCTCGCCAAACAATACCAAATCAGTTCGGACGCCAACATCTTCGAATGCGTCGACACAACCGACGACCTCAGCCGAAAGGTCAGAAACTATCTGCCGCAGCTCGAAAAATATTTCGGCCGCAAGGGCATGGACACTTTCACAAGTCAGTTGGAATGGCTTGAATTCTGCACCATGAACGGTTTGCTTGTGCCAAACCGCTGGACGCAGAATTTTATCGCTGCACACATCGAACATTCCGCAGGTCTGCGTCACCGCCCATTCATCCTCGACGGCTATCCGCGCACGGTCGCCGCAGCAAAACATCTGCTCGAATTTCTCAAGCGGTTGAACATACCCGTCACGAAGGTCCTTCATCTTAGTATATCGCGTCAGGAAATGATCCAGCGCGCCACACACCGCGGGCGCGCCGACGACGACGAGGCGTCGCTACTCAGCCGTTTTCAATTTTATATCGAAAATGTTCAACCCAGTGTTGATTATCTTAAAATGGAATTGGGCTCAGACGCGATTGTTTTGATTGATGCCCACCAACCCGTTTACGTCGAACGCGGCGGGCAGCGGGTGCTTGCCCTCAAGGAATCGATCGCCAACGTCGTTTCAGCTGCATTGCGCGGTCTTGGAGTGCCCCGTGTCATTCTCAAGGATGTTCTTTCCAGTGGATTGAACTCACAGGACACACACAGGCCGGAAAATCTAAAACCTTAATCACGCTGATTTTTCGAGCTCTCGCGTGTTGTCTTGTGCGTCCGCTTCCGGCTCGGCACTGGCCGTGTTGCCCGTCTTACCCAAAAGAAGATTAAGCGCGTTCAGACGGGTTTCCATTTGTCTTTTACGTATGTTCATCATCAGCAACACACGCAGTCCGAGCTTATGGTCGACTCCGAGGGTGGCAATCATTCTCTGAGTCAGATACCTTTTTCCGGTTCCCTCTTTCCGGCACTCTGTGATTCGTCCCGAACGGAGCCCTTTTTGGATGTCAGTCTGCAGTTTTCTGAAGCGTTCGACACGTTCGGCGTTCCAAAATTCTAACTCTTTGAGCGCGCGTAGAAGCTCATCCCGCTCTGCGGCGATTTCCTCAGATGACACGTTCTTTTCCAACTGCGCACCCTCCCATGCTTTCAAGCTGTATCGGAAGGCCTCGCAAAGAATAAAAACTCAATGGTCAGGAAAAATTTTTCCGCTCTCTGTTTTATTGTCGCTATGGCCAAGCCAAATCTCGGCCAGCGAACTCAGAACAGCCAGAGACGAAAAGCTTTTGCGTTTACTACGCGAGGCTGCAGCTGAGAATAACTCGCTGATGCTGGCGGAAAAAAATGCACGTATGACCGCACTGTCCCGCCAATATCGGGAAGTCCTTGAGCAACCCGATTTCGCGGCCACGGCGCAACTTGCGACTGAACAATTTTTCGATTCCTCGGGTGGCAGGGCAAAATCAGCCGAAATTAGGCTCGATGGAATTTTTCAGTTTGCCAGCAACTGGCAAACTGAATTCGCATGGCTTTCGACTTTCAATTTTGGCAACAACGCAGGTATTGAAAGGCAGACACCGTCTGAAATTCCGTCGCTCAACCACTTGTCGCTGTCATACGGCCGCAACAGAAGCGTTGAAGTCAAGGCTGGCTTGTTGGATGATCGTCCGCTTTTGCGCGGTCGTCAGACTCAACCTGTTTTTTCGTCAGTCTCGCTGGTCATCCATCCGCTTTCGCAAATGAACGACCCAAACACTTCTGTCGTTCAATTTGAATTGGAACACGGCTGGAACACCTTCCGCACGGACTCAAGGAAATATTCCTCGCAGGAGCAAATCCAACGCACTCGTCCGCGACTGAACATTGCCAAGGAAGCATACAACTGGAGAAGCAGCGGCACTCTCGCACTGGAGTGGTACTCAGACGGTGCCGGACTCCTCGGACAGGTTATTGCGCAACGTAAAAAGATTTCGGCGCAGAAAACTCTTCTTTCAGCAGCCGCCGAAAGGCGCTGGCGGCTCTTTTCGATCGAACTCGAGAATTCACTACGTGGACCTGCCGATACAACAATGACCGCAACACTTCAGCGCGCGTCGAATTCAATCGGCAAAAGCACACGCCCTGCTTGGAGTGCAACGTTGACCGGAGAGAAAATCGTTCAGCTGAACAGCGGAATGATCACTGCTATCGCTGACGTTCAGTTTTTTGAAGCGCCCTTCGGGGCGTTGCCGCAAGCGCGCCTGCCCATGGAGATCAATCCGGGTACGAGAGGCCAGATCGGCTCGCTGCAAGTCAATTGGCAGCGCGATATGCTTAAAAAAGAAACACTATCAGTTGCCATTGGATTCATGCAGGAGGTCGGCAGTGATGACCTAGGGTGGGATCACTGTGGTCGGTCGAGCAGAGTCGGTACCACGAATCCTTGCCGCTCAGGGTGGGTCACTCTGGCTTGGTCCCTGAAATTACCAACAAATCTTTGACAGAGGAACAGTCTGCTTGGAGATGTTGCGAATATTGATTTTGTCATTTATTCTGGGAAGTGAAAAATCAAGTCAAGTGATGAAAATCGTCGGTCTCCGTAAAGTTTCTGTACAAAACAGAGGCTTTCTGCAGCTGGGTACGGTGAGGTACCCGCTGATTCAGGCAGACACTTTGGCTTTGGGGAGGTCTCTTGAAAGTACAGACATCTCGTTTTGGCGAAATTGAAGTCGATGATGCCGACGTCATCACGCTTCCCGAGGGATTGGTCGGCTTTCCCGAGCTAGTGCGCTATGTGCTGCTTGACCATGACGCTGATTCGCCCTTCAAGTGGCTGCAGTCGCTCGACGACGGAACCATGGCGTTTGTTGTGATCAGCCCGCTGACCTTCCGCCCCGACTACACCGTAGAGGTGACTGAAGAGGAAATTTCAATCCTCAAACTGCAATCACCCGATGACGCTGTCATTTCCGTGATTGTCACCATCCCTTCTGACCCGAAGAAGATGAGCGCAAACCTCAAGGCTCCTCTGGTATTCAACCTGAAGAACCGCACCGGTAAGCAAGTCATCGTCAAGGATGCTCAATACCAAACAAAGCACTTCATCATGGAAGAAATCAAGAAGTACGCAAAGAAGGACCTGCAGTCCGAAATCAAGAAAGCGGCACAGCAGCAGGCCGGCGAGGAAAGCAGCAAGAGCACAGCGAAGGGTTGATCTTTATCGATCGCCCATGAGTTCTGCCACCCACCCCTCATTGAGCGGGCACTGAACCTGAGTTGTCTCATCGAATCTGTCGGCCGAGTTATACTCGGCCACTTTGTTTTTCAGAGTGGACAACACATCCCAATTCACTTCTTCCAATTCGTCGGCTTTGGCCTTGAGCTGGTTTTGGATCTGCACACGGGCTTTGTCACTTCCCCAGCCGTCGGCGGAAACCTTTCGGAAACTTGAAAATGACGCCAGCGATATCGAACACATCGCGTTGGTCAGCGCCCCTTTCGCTGTGCCTTTCAAAGGGCCAACAGCGCTGTAGAGAAAACATGTTCCAGGGAGAGCGGACAATGCAAATGATTCAAAGTGCCGAAAGGTTTCGCTCCTCGATAATTCCATTCCGAGATTTCTGACATCAATAAAATTGTTGTTAATTTTCCTGGTCTTTGACTTATCCATAAAAAGCTTGCGCAAACCCTCGCCGTCCAAACGGACGTACACAGGAGTTTCCGCGTAGTACCAACATTGAAAGAGTGGCGAATTCAGAGGGTCGAGTTTACTAACCGGCATCGGTTTGCGGCCCACAAGCGGTGCAACTGTCGGAACAGCCGAAGCGTCGGCCACCTGTGGATCCGCGTTTCCTTGTCTTGCGGACGGTGTTGCGAATGGGTCAAATGCCATGCCGCCCGTGGAGCTCCCAAACGCATTGGGAGCCTGCGCAAAAAGAGCGGGACTGTCGGTCGTCAGTGCCCACATGTAGCCCCGGACGTTGTTGCCAAACAGGCGCTTGCTCGCTGCTGAGATGGCATCCAACTCAGATTCTTCAGAGCTTTTCCCGCGCGGCCAGCAAGCAGATGTTGTAAGAATTACGGGAAGTAGCATCCAAACTGCAGTTATTGTTGAAATACGCATACCCGCTCCCTGCCGGCAAACTTTTACCTTTTTCGTTTTTTTTTGCACAAACTTGAGTTCTTCGAATTTCTTCCGATTGTTATTGGGAGCTTGCAGTAGCAGGAGGGATCGGGGGTTGAGCGCAGAGCTCGGGCAAAAAGATGAACGCTACACAATCGAAGCGCGCATAGGATCGGGAGCAATGGCAACGGTATACCGTGCCTACGATCAGCGCTTGCAGCGGATTGTTGCGCTCAAAATCCTCCATGAACATCTCGCAACAAACTCAGAACTCCGCCTGCGCTTCGAGCAGGAGGCGAAACTCGCAGCGCGCATCGACCATCCAAATGTCGTGCGTATTTACGACATCGGTCTAAACGCGCAAGAACAGCTCTTCATCATCAGCGAATTTATCGACGGCAAGAGCCTGACTCTTGCCTCGCGGCAATATTCAAACCGGGCAAGCCCATTTCTCAATCCAATATTGTCTGCTCTTGTCGCGCACGAGATTGCACGCGGAATTGATGCCGCACACCGGCATTCAGTGGTGCACCGTGATTTGAAGCCCGACAACGTGCTTGTCTCGAACAAAGGAGAGGTCAAGCTTACAGACTTTGGCGTCGCACGCCCGTTCGATTCTTCGATGACTCAGGCGGGACAGTTCATCGGCTCACTGACCTACGCCTCACCCGAACAGGTGCATGGCGGAAAAATCGACTCGCGCAGCGATATCTTTTCATTTGGTGTCATACTGTTTGAATTGTTGACCGGAAGAACACCTTTTCGTGCAACAAACCCGACTGACCTTGCGATAAAAATCAGTCAGGCTGAAGTGCCTCCGCTGAATCAGATTCGCACATCCATTCCATTTGAACTGGACGCCATCGTTAGAAAATGTTTGCGCGCAGACCCTTCAGAACGTCCGCAGACAGCCGAACAGATTGTCCGCGAAATCTATGTTTATCTTGCCAGGAACGAAGTGCTTCCCTCCGCTCAGGCAATTCATGACGGCTTTGCAAATCCGTTGCTGTTCTCTTCTACAATACGCCGATCGCCCATCAATAATGAAACTGAAGATACACAGACGAAAATCGCGGAAGTGATCGAGATCAAAAGTGAGCTACGCCAAGAACCGGATCCTGTGAAAACCGAACAGCAGCCTGCCGAGGCACCCGTTAAGCCAAGAGCGGTTGAAACAGCCACCACAGGCGAAGTGCGCAAACCGATTCCTCAGCCTATTCAGAGCGATCGACTGAAACGCGAGCTGAACAAAAGACACGGCAACCCATTGCTGCGTAAAAAACAAGACAACAGCCTTCCTTGGTTTTCAAGCTTTCTGCTGCTTGCCGCGCTCCTGACAGCTGCGGCGATCTATGTCCGAGAGAGGGATGGCAACGACTTTCAACAAAAAAACGTGGCGGTGAGACCGACGGTTCAACCAACCTCACAACCCACTCCTCAGCCTACTGCTTCCGCGACGATGCAACCCACTCCTGCACCGACACGATCGCCGGCGTCTCAGCGGACACCAGAACCCAAGGCGACGCAACAGGCACAAAAATCTCCTGCACCGGCGGCAACGCCCGCGCGCAAAACTCCTGCGCCGACCGCGCAGAAAGTGAAAACGCCGCAACCTGCAAACAACAAACAGGTTAAAGAGCCTACGAAACAAAAGCCTGTGGTGAGTGTTCAGCCGGCAGTCAAAGCAGCCGAGCCGAAGGCTAAAAATGGCGAGTCGGCAAAGGCCAATCTGCAAATCCAGACATCACCGGGTCCGCGGACAATCGAGCTCATCCGCAATCGGCGTAAAGAATTCCTAGGACTGAGTCCGGCCGGCAACGCGCCGCGGGTGTTCAACGGACTTGAACCGGGTTTGGTCACCTTGAATATTCCCACCGAAGAAGTGGACGGAATGAAATTCGAAGGTTTCCAAAAGCAAATTCGTCTGGAGGCCGGCAAACAATTCACACTTCCGCCGATGACCCTGCGGCAACTCAAAACGGTCTCCGTTATGTGTCCGCCCGACGTGCGGCTTGTGAGATTGAATGGAAGGAAAATCAATCATCGCGGTGGCGTTTTCGCGTTCGAAACTCCCGTAGGCGCCGCCGCGGAAATTGAAGCCACGGGCAGAACGACCGAACGCGCCAAAGCAAAGTTTGACATTCGTGACGAGACGCAACAACTGCCTTGTCCCGTTGAATCGAAGAAGGATAGATAGTTTGAACCCAATGGTTGATACATCAAGTAGAGCATCACACGCTGTGCACGCTGCTGCACAGCGTGTGATGCTCTACTTGATGTTGATACTGATAAGCTTGCTTATTTCAGTTCCAGCACTCGCAAATTCTCTGCGCAACGCAAGAAGCTCGTTTGCACAGGGTGATTTTCCAACGGTTGTCAAAGCTCTCGAACCCGAACTTTTCCCGAAGGCGCGCCTGCGCGGAAAAGAACTCGAAGAAGCAAGAAACATATATGGCATCACGCAATTCATGCTCGGCAACAAGGTCAAGGCCGAGTCGGTGTTCAAACAAATAATTGCCGCAAATTCTGCTGCCAGACTCGATAGAAGATACCTGCTCGATCCGGCTGCCGAGCCCTTTTTTGAAGGCCTCAAAAAGAAAAAAAGCAACAGCACTACTGCTCCGCGTGCGCCGGCTGCAAACAAAAAAACTGCGCAACCAGCGCCAGCACCCGCACAGAGCAGCCCGTCACGCGGACGCCCGACTCCGCCTCCCGAGGTCGCCCGTCCGCGTCAAGAGAGCCCTCGGCCAGAGGGAAATGCGGCGTTTACAGGTTTGCAGGTGACCGTGAACGCACCGCGTGCGACCCTATTCGCCGACGGCATCTTCATTGGTGCGCCAGGACAGAAAATTAGCATGGATGCAGGCACGCACCTTATCTCAGCCAGTGCCGAAGGTTACGTCACCGAAGAACGTAAAGTTCGCATCGACAAAGGCAAAACGCTGCAGCTCAATTTCAACTTGAAAAAAATCGGCGCAGCCCCGCCGCAATCTGCCGCAAGGCCCGCTTCAACAGGAGCTGTTGCACAAAACAAACCGAGCAAGAGCGGCGGATTGGAATCGAATCAGCCGAAAAAAAGTCTGAATTTCAATCAGGACCTGCCGGCGCCCAAAAACGCCCGCAGACCTGCCAAGAGCTACACAGACCAATATTTTCAGGAGCCGCCACAGCAGTACTCACAACCGCCCCCCGCGCAATACTCGCCACCGCCACAGTACGCTCCGCCTCAGCAATATGCGCCACCGCCGCAATACGCACCGCCGCCGCAATACGCGCCGCCGCCTGGCTACGGCTACCAGCCGCCGGCCTACTCACAACCACCACCATCCTACGGATATACGGACCCCTACGCACAACCTCCCGCCTATCAGGCGCCCCCGCCTCCGGCTTATGGAGCCCCGAATCCTTACGAAGAGGATTTTGAGGCCGGTGACATCGGTGCGCCGCCCAGTCGCGCGTCCGGCTCCCGCTCGCGAAGAAAACGCGGCAAGGAAGGTAACGCCTTTCTTGCAATCCTGCCGTTGGGAATCGGACAGTTTCAAAACGGCGACAACGTCAAAGGAGTGCTTTTTCTGGGGGCACAAGCCGGGCTTGCTGGCTATGGCCTCTACTTGAAGTTGAAGGCGATTCCCGATGCGCAGGCAAAATTCGCAGCAGAACGCGAACAGGAAGCCCTAATCCCCGAGGAAGAAAAGGATGTCGCAGCCCTCGAGGAAATAGAGATCCAGCGTGAAGAATTCCTAAAAAAGACCAACAGCTATTTTCAGTACATGATGATCGGTGCTGGAGCCGTTTATCTGGTCGGGGTCATTGACGCCTTCATCAATCTTGATTCGGGGACACCGCGGCGGCGTGCTGCCGAGCTTCCACCGGCCCCCGAAAAACGATACGACATAGGTGTATCCCCGACCCTCAACGGCGGTGTGGCGATGCGATTTTCTCTTAAACTTGACTAGGCACCACATGACAGAGCAGTCCGAATTCTGGAGCGCTGAACTCAACTGGCGTGAAAAACCATTTACCTACCTGTACTCACAACCGGACGAATACCGCTATTCACTCGACTCGATTGAGTTCATGTGGCGACTGGGAATGGTTTTGAAAGAAGTTCAAGGTAAAGCTCAGCTGCGAGTGCTCGACTTATGCGCAGGCTGCGGAGTTCTTGGCTTTGAACTGAACTTTTGGCTGCGTGAAAAAATCAGCTCGCTGACATTTGTCGAGATGCAGACGGAATACGCCGTCCACTTGCAGAAAAACCGCCACATTACTCAAACGCAAGACAAAAACGTCACCATCTGTACAACCAACTTCCGCGACCTGCCGCGTCTTGAGAGTTTTCGTCAAGCATTCGATCTGATTGTCTGCAACCCACCTTATTTCAGAGAACAAACCGCCTCACTGGGAAAATCCTCATTCAGAAACCGCTGTCATTTTTTGATCGAGGGTTCATTTGTGGAATTGTGCGAAGCAATCTTTTATTCGCTTGCACAAAATGGTGAGGCATTCGTGCTCCTCAAAGACCTCACAGCGCAGGGAGTCGACCAACTCGCAGAACTCCGCACACATGCAAACGAAAATTTCACCGCAGAGGTCATGGGCATCGTTCGCGGAACACCTGTCGTCAGGATCCGCCCTCTCAAATCTCGCTCAGCTCAAGGTTGATTTTTCTGATCTCATCAAAAAACTTCTGCGCGCCAAATCCGCCCCAACCCTGCGATGCCTTCGCATCAACATTACGGTTGAATTCGTATGCGAAAATTGGATTGTAAATTCCGGCGGCAACTCGCAACTGCCCCTGCTGAACAGCGCGTGCGAACTCTGCAAAATAAGCTCCCTGACGAACGCGCAATGCGGTGCGGCGGTCGGCTTCCGCCATCGCATTGAAAAAAACCTTTCGCACGTCATTGCTGTTGGCAACACCAAGCAGCTCCCAGACCGACTTGGAAAACTGACTGCACGGCAGCACGGCCTGACCGACTAGAAGCTTTTCCATTTTCGCGAGTTCAGCCGGTGTTTTTCCTTGCAGATTCTCGTTTGCCTTCAGCGCATAAACAGGATGCTCGTTGGTGTAAACCGACGGTGCAAGATTATTTTCACCAAAGTAATTCAGCATTTTTCTGGCAAAGTTCACACTCTCACGTTCGCCCGAAATCTGCCCTTTCAGAGCAGTTTTCTCCAAAAAATAAGAAGACCCGAGGGCGAGCGATAAACCACATGCGTTGGTCGCTATGGCGGCACTGACAGCAGCGGTTGAAAGAGGCGGGGCAAGGAATTTTTCTGGGCTGCTCTTCAGTTTTTTCACAAGTTCCGACGGACCCAGCAACAGCACGCACTGCCCCGCCTTGGGTCTTTCAGGATCTTCAGCCATCGGAAAATCCTGCAAACGGATTCTTTCATTCAAGGCTATTTTTGCTTTGTTTTGCGGACAGCTCGGAGATTCCACCATCACCTTCGAGGCCGGATCTTTGGGCTCGCCAAAACAGCCGACTCCAACCAGAATATCCTGCCCCACCCTGACACTCGCACTTTCGGGAAGTTTCAGCGGCGACGGGGCGGTGGCCAGATAAAAGCGGTCCACACCATTGCGAAACCAATCGTTTGAACTAATCGTTTTGACTTTGGATTTCTCGGTACAGCCATATGTGGTCGCCAATATCATCAGTAAGAACAGTGAAGTCATCGGCAATGATGTGCGGATTTTTTTCTTCACAGTTTGTCCTCCGCACACACAACTGCCCCTTTCCAAAGCTCAGCATAGATATCAAAGGATGCGCCGGCAGACGACGGAAGTCCGGGCTCGCCGACAGCAGGTGGCAGCGCGGTTCCAACGGCCTCTGGTTGTCCTCCGTCAAATGGAACGTCGGGCTGATTTACCGCGGGGCTTCCCGAATCGGCCGGCGAGGGAGTGTCCTGAGTTGGCGTTGATGTAGGCCCCGCAACTGGCGGCGACACGATGGTTTCTCGTTCCTTCGGTGCAGTGCAAGCAACCATCAGCCCACAGGACAGGACACAATAGGTTGAAGCACATCTGATGAACGCACCAATGGCCAACATCTTGCAATCCTCCAAGAACGACCGTCTGCTGCTAAGTCCATCATAAAAAACCAGGTTTGAAACAATCTGTAGTCACCCCATTGACATTGACCGCCCACATCGGCCAACAAATCGAGCTAAGTAGCCCATCAGATTCAGGAGGCCTTTCATGCAGCACGGGACCCACTATCTCGATTCGCTCTCGCTTGGAAAAATCGTTCAGATTCGTGAGCGTATTCTGAAGGCTCAAGCTGACGGCAAAAAAGTCTTTCGTTTCGAGTCGGGCGACCCAAACTTCAGCCTCGCGGCGCACGTGACAACAGCGCTCAAGAAGGCGGCCGACGAGGGCAAAACCCACTACATACCAAACGCCGGAATCCCTGAACTGCGCAAAGCCTTGGTCAAGAAACTCGCCGACCAAAATGGCATCAAACTCGCTTCCGCTGAAAATATTTTCGTCACCAACGGCGCGATGCACGCGCTCTTTTGTGCGTTTCAGTGTTTGCTTCAAGCCGGCGATGAAGTGATTGTGCCCGACCCGATGTGGACCGAAGTCGTAGAGAACATCAAGGTTGCTCGCGGTACTCCGGTGCCTGTCTCGTTGCGCGAAGAAACCGGCTTTCAATATCTGCCTAAAGAAATCGAGGCGCGCATCACCAGCCGCACGAAGGCCATCTTCCTCAACACGCCGCACAACCCGACAGGCGCTGTGCTGCCAAAGCAGACGCTTCTTGAAATCATCCGCATGGCAAAGGAACGCAATTTGTGGATTGTTTCGGATGAAGCATACGAAGACGTCATTTTCGCCCCGCATCAACACATCTCGATCGCCTCGCTGGCACCCGAATACCAGCACAAAATTATTTCCGTGTTCAGCTTTTCGAAGAGCCACGCCATGAGTGGCTTGCGCACGGGATATCTCACTGCCAGCGATGAAACCCTGATGGAGCGACTGCACAAAATCATGCGCTGCAGTATCAACGGCGTGAACAGCGTCGCGCAGTGGACGGCACTGTCGGCCATCGAAGGCGATCGCGCGCACATCCACCACATGCTGGGCGAGTATAATGAGCGCCGCGACATCATGGTGGAGTCACTGACCGGTATCGACGGACTCAAACCCTTTGTGCCGCAGGGCAGCTTCTTCGTCTGGGCAACTCTGTCACCGAGCATCTACAAGAGGCTCGGAGTCAAAGACGCCGATGAACTTTCCAACACACTCGCAGAGCTCGGCATGGGCAGTTCACCCGGGGACGCATTCGGTGCCACCTGCGCCGATGCCATCCGCTTCTCTTTCAGCTGCTCGACTCAAATGGTCAAGGAAGGATCTGCTGTCCTGCGCAAGCTTCTCAGCGGCGGCCCGCTCCGCTAATCTGGCGGAGACGGTCCATTAAATGAAGTGGTTCAGCGCAACTCGCTCACTTGTATTTAAAGTTGTCGACAACCCGTTCCTGCACCTGCGTTGTATAGTTGGCATTCCCGCCGATGTATTTGTTCTCCCGATAATCGGCGAGAGCCTTGAGATCGACACGCCCGACACGGAATTTACTCTGGTAGTCGGCGCTTGAGTAGCTTGCTTCCTGCAGATACTTTTTGAAGGTTTCCTGATTGACCGGATATTTGGCCTTGTCCTCGGTGGCCTTCAAAATTGCTGCAATACCTGCAACGTAGGGAGTGGCCATACTGGTGCCGCTCAGCAATGCGACCCCATTGTAATCAGTAAAATCTCCGCCGGTGGGAAAGGTTGATAAAATTCTCCCGCCGGGTGCACTGATGTCGGGAGTCACACGGTACTCCGCCGACGTCACGCTTGGATTCGCATAGTTGCTGAAGCTCGAAGAAACCTCGTTGTAATCGTTCGAACTCACGCACAGCATGTTTGATGAAGCACACGGAAGAACCGTATAGTTCGTGTAGTTAGTGTTATTGTACGCACAGCTGCCGCCAAGCTCGCATGATTCGTTACCGGCCGCACTGATGACGATAATTCCCTGCTCGATTGCATCCTGTACAGTGGGGTCGTTCAATGATTGTTCTTTCAGACAATCATAGTTTGATCCACTGCCCAGACTCATCGTGATGACGTCAACTTTTTTCTTCATCGCCCAGCGAATGCCTCGCGACATAGCCGCAGTTGATCCGGTTCCATCATCACCAAGAACTTTCACTGGGACAATTTTTACGTTGAATTTGCCGGCAACCCCAAGAATATTTGCGTCCGTCTTCCCTTGTGTGAATCCTTTGCCTTGACCTGCGATGATGCCCGCAACGTGTGTCCCATGACCTTCGCGATCTGCCACCTGATCCAAGCCCTCTTTGCCGGTCAGTGCATTGTAGCCAAGGGAACTGTCGATGGCGTCTACAAGGTCAGGATGCTTGACGTCGACGCCCGTATCGAGCACAGCGACTCGGATCACACGATTGGGATCAGCCTTGCCCTGAAAGTAACCCACTGAGTCCGTGTAGCGCGTCTGATCCAGACTCCACTGTTCTTCGGAATTGAAATCGGCGGCAAAGCGGGAGAATCCGTTCTCAGGCAATTCTCGTGTGACCAAATCCACCAGACCGTCAAACGCGGCAATGCGTTTAAACTTCTTTGACTCAACTGTGCTCGGCGGAGCTTTGATTTCAAGCGCTTCCTGCAACTGCGTGATTGTGTTGCTGCCAATCAGTCCACTGCCACGACCGCCTTCTTTGAAAAGAGTCCCAAGCACTCGGCTTTTAACACCAAGTCCCTTACCGAATTTTCCTCCCACTTCAAGGAAGCGCACACTGTCGGTTTCACCCGTTGAAGAATCGACAGACTTCAACGTTAAAGTCGACGGCTTCACAAATGTGCGCAAAGCCCCATTCCATACCGAAAGAAGTGTTTTGTTTTCGAAGTTTTCAACCTTTTTTGAAAGGACAACCGACATCTTGCCTTGCGCATGATTCGCCGAGCATCCTTGAACCTCGGAGTTGGCGAGCAATTCAGCTTCACCCACTGAGGAAACCTCGCAACAGCTTTGCGAGAGAAGTCCGCCGCAGACCGAAGCTGAAAGTGCCAGCAAGACTGAACGCTGCCGTTGCCTTATAAAGGAATTCCGATTGATGTTCTTACTCATCTGAAAACACCTCGCTGTCGAACCTCTGTTGCTGTTTTTTCTTGTTTGGCGGCTGCTTGTTAGCTGGCTGCCGATTGGGGGGCGTCTTCTTTGGCGGGTAGTTTTTGTTCACACTTTCAGAAGGGAAATCTGCATCATATTTTTCATCATCTCTGGGTCGCACTCTCGAGCCGTTTCTTTTCCTGCCATTCTCATCGAGCCGATCATCTGCTCGTTCATCTGCAAAATTCCATGCCAGAGTGAGCGCACCCGAACGGGTCAAATAACTGCGGTGCTGCAGCGCTGTCGTCGATGACGAACAATCAAAACAACCACTGCCCAACTTGAAATCAACGCCGATCGAGAGTCCGTTGTCCAGCGGGAATACATTGAAGCCAAGCAAAAGAGAGGTCTTTTTGTGGCCAGAAAGGTTAAAGTTCACCTCGCCCAAGGAAGCGCCATCGGCGACGACTTTTTTCTGGTTGATCATCTTATTACCAAATGCCGTTGAGAACTGCAGCTGTGCTCCGGCTGCAAAGACTGGACCTAGCCACCAACGCGCGCCAAGCCCGAGCGAAGCATGCGTGAAGTCGAACACACCGGTCGTATCAAAACCGTCTTCCACAGCCGACTTCTTTAATTTGCTGTGAAGAATGTCGACCCCAACAATCGGCTCCAGCGCATCAATGCGAACAATTCCCACGGTCGACACCACTCCGACCTGTGCACCCGTGTAGGATTTCTGCTCGAAGGCATCGCCAGCCTGAACAGCTCCACCAGTTAGGTCGGTGGGAGAATCTCGGTAGCTCATAACCTCAAATCCGCCTGCAGCGCCGGCCGACAGGCTGAAAGAATAGGCGTGAGCGGGAAGCAGGGTCAAAAGCAACACCGGCAAAAATCGAATGCAGATGTCTTCTTGCTGAAAAACTTTAAACCGAGTGAACTTCGGACCGGGCATATTCGGGTCTCCTTGCGCATTCAAAAAAAATAGCTCACGCCTGTCCCTTTTGCTGCCCAATCTTTTGACAGTGATAAATCGTCTGACAGTTGGGTGATTTGAATTTTTAGGGTGTTACATCCGGAGCACTTTTTGCTGTTGCCCCGACGTTGGAGGAAAACCACAATGAAGAGTGACAATACGCTTATCCCACTCGGCAAAGTCCTCTTAAGAGCATCTGCGCAGCTCGGAGTTTCACTGCTTGCATGCGGCCTTATCGGATGCGGAACGAATGTCGACCAAACAACTGAAAATAGTCAGCGCGAATCGGAGGCCAATTCGAGTTCGGCTGTATTCGTCCGGGAGAACGCAGGCATTGCCAGTGTCGCGATACTGGGCGACTCGCAGTCGACAGGCGGCTATGGGCGCAGGTTGTCGGAATTGATTCGCGTCTCGTCCAAACAGCGGCTCGTTTATTTTGGTGCCGCCAGTTCTGCGCGCATCGGCAGCTGGGTTGCCGGCGGATTCAATCCAATTCCGGCGGGTGCCTATTTCGGCTGCGCGTCGGGTTCAGACGGCCGCAGTTGCTCGCCATCCATGCAATCTGCCGGACGCACAGAGTCTATCGCTGCAATTTTACGGCAGCCTGCAGCCGCAGATCTCTTCGTACTC
Organism: Pseudomonadota bacterium; assembly: GCA_039799905.1. Taxonomy (GTDB): domain Bacteria; phylum Bdellovibrionota_B; class Oligoflexia; order Silvanigrellales; family Silvanigrellaceae; genus RFOM01. The sequence continues at coordinate 71,656 of JBDLRP010000026.1, forward strand.
ACGTTCGGCGACAACCATTTCTATGATCCGGCCTCGGTGAGGACTGATCTGCCCAAATTAGTGCGGCCGATTCTCAGCTCCGGCTCAAAGTGCGCGTTCGTCACTCCAACCGAGGGCACCGGACGCTTTGCTGACAAGCGCAATCTGATGGCGAACATCAAGCTTGCGCTGGAAGACATAAAGAAGTCGAACGGTTCAACATGCACGCTGATCGACAGTTACAATGTCGGTAAAGAAGTGCTTAGGACACCTGCGGATCTGCAACTGATGCGGCAATCGGTGTCTGCGGACCCTATGGGCCTGCATCCGCAAGGTAGTGGTGCAAAGCTGTGGGGAGAACGAGTTTTTGATGCGTTAGTCCAGCAAAAATTGCTCGAACGTCTTTGATGCCATCGAAGCTAAAATGACCGGAACGCCCACCGTTCCTGTTAATTAATCTGACTACGCGCCAGTCCGATAAGCCTCGCCAGCGCAGTGTGCCGCTTGAGGGCAACCTGCGTTCCGACAGCCTTTTTCATCGCCCACTCCTCGCCAATCACAAAGGCATGCTTACTCGCACGGGTAATTGCGGTGTAAAAAAGATTGCGATCGAGCATTGAATAGTAGGCGCTGAACATCGGAATGATAGCCAGCGGGAATTCAGAACCCTGCGATTTGTGGACTGTCATCGCGTAGCACAGACTCAGATCGTCGATATCCTCATCTTCAAGCCTGACGATTCGGTCATCGAACGCGACGTCCATTTCAACCTTCTTCTGCACAACGCGGATAGCGCGGACGAATCCAAGGTCGCCATTGAAGACGTCTTTGTCGTAGTTGTTGCGCGTTTGGATAACCTTGTCACCCACCCTAAAAATATCTGTTTCATCAACGACCACTTCATCCTTGTCGGGATGCGGAGGGTTGAGCTCCGCCTGCAGGAGCTTGTTGATTTTCTCTTGTCCTGCATCGCCGCGGCGCATCGGCACAAGAATCTGAACATCACGGATCGGATCGAGCCCGTACATCTGCGGGATGGTTTCCTTCAGCAACGGCAAAAGCAGCTCGGCGAAGGTTTGAATACTGCAAGGCAACAGCACGAGCGACTGCGGAGAAGCAAAGTGAGCAGTGCGGCTGACAAGACTGAACTCCGGCTTTGCTCCTTCGATGATCGAGCGGGCTGCTGTCGGAATTGGACTCTCACTCGACTGACGGAAAATCTTTGTCAGACGAGCAACCGGAACTTCACCCGAGGAAATCACATCGCGCAGACAATTGCCTGCGCCGACACTCGGAAGCTGATCAACGTCTCCAACCAAGATGAGCCGTGTCTGGGGCGCCATGGCCTCCAATAGGGTGTTAAACAGGTCAAGGCTCAGCATCGAGGCTTCGTCGACAATAACTACATCGACGTCCTTCAATGCACCTTCTCCGCCCTCCGAAGTACCACTGTCGTCCCCCTGCCCAATGCGCAACGTTTTGTGCAAGGTATAGGCTTGAGCCTCGATGGAGGCTGTCATGCGCTTTGCAGCAAGTCCCGTAGGAGCGCACAAAACGACAGTCCGTTTGAGGGCCTTCTGAATTCGATAAATAGCTTTAAGAACAAAAGTCTTTCCGCACCCTGGGCCGCCCGTCAGCACCATGAATCTTGAACCCACCGACATCTCTACGGCAGCAGCCTGTTCGGATGACAGTTTATTCCATGGAATATCCGGAACCAATTCTTCGAGAGTGATTTCACCAGCGCTGAATTTCTGTTCAAACGGATCGTTGCCAAGACCAGCTTTGAAAAGAAGGCGCGCGCATTCGCCCGCCGTTGCGTTTTCCAAAGCAAAAACCTCAGGAAGATAAAATAGCGGCTGGGCTGATTTCTCATCGCTTCCCGCAGCTTCCGGCAGACGAAGAATGAAGCTCTGCACACCCTTTTCGCGATTGTCTTTGTAAATCGCACGCAGTTCCAAGAGCAACATTTCAAAGGTGAAACGCGGGTCGCGCTTGGCACCGAGTACATCACGTGCGCCTTCAATAAGCACATCACGCGGCAAACAACAGTGGCCGTCGTCGTGGGCTCTTTCGAGGGTGAAAACAAAGGCGGCTTCAAGACGAAAACGCGAGAGCGGATCAATTCCCAATTTCAAAGCAATGGCATCGGCACGCAAAAAACCGACGTTGCGAAAATCAGAGATCAGCCGATAGGGGTTCTCTTTGAGCAATCGGATGGCGTCCGATCCGTAGCGCTCATAAATCCGGTTCGCAAAATTGGGGGGAATGTTGTGTTCGTGCAAAAAAACCATGATCGCGCGATAGACTTCGTCGCCTGTAATCAACGAAATCACCTGCTCAGCCTTGTCTCGTTTGCCTTTGAAAAAAGCAAACACTTTTTCCTTCTGGTTTTTGCAGACGTCCACCAGCTCATCGATGGTTCTGACATCCAAGGCCTCAAGAAATTTCTTGGCAGTGATCTCGCCGACGCCCTTCACGTTGTTCACTAGAAAGGGAATCACGCCGGTGAGCGTCGGTGGGCGCAGCGGCTCACTGTAGATCACCTGAAAGGTTTCACCGTACTTGGGTGACGTCGCCCAGTCGCCAAAGAGTTTGTACTGCTGCTGGGAATCGAACTTTCCAACGGTCAGGCCCTTGCCGCTGGCACGAAAGCGTTTGGCTGACTTAGAATCAACGAATTCGGCAACGACAAAGGCTCCGTCTTGAGACGCGAAAATGACCTTGGACAAAAGTGCGGTCAGCTCAACAGACACGATGGGTTCCCCTTTTTCAGGAGGGGAGCTTGCACTCGATCTGAAACTATGGCAACAACGGGGTCGCGTCGGGGCTTAGCGCAGTGGTAGCGCATCTGTTTTGGGAGCAGAGGGTCGTGAGTTCGAATCCCACAGCCCCGACCATCTTTCTAAAAAGCCGGTGAGAACCGGCTTTTTTTTATTTACCTTTGCCAGTTTTCGAACTTTTTTAAACCCCTTGTCGCTCGGATATAAAGTCAGCCAACGCAGGCTGAAAAGCAGACATCTTGAAAAATTGCCTACTCATTGGGCATTTCCAGTTAACAAGCCAATCTTCTCGGCAAACTGCCGCACATCGGTCACACTCTGCACCAGTGGATCTGAGGAGTTTTTCATGGCCGTCATGTAGGACCAATACATCGCGTCCCACTCCACGCCACATTGCTTCTGTTGGCCGTAGGCGCACCGCCCCTTGCCCACATGCTGTTTGACAGTCCACGTAAAACCCGGAGTCGTGCAGGGATTGGCGCTGCCAGGTGACCTGCAGTTGCCTGTCAGCCATTTACAATTGTTGTCGCGCTCGTTGGTCCACCACCACAAAGTGGACGTCCAATCCGGTCCGCCTTTGAGGCCCCAAATACCAATTCCCTTGCCGTTCGAATCCTGAGCCCACGAGTACCAATCCCCATACACAAGAACCTGAAAGACGCCCGTACACGTCGCGCTTCCGCAATAGCCTTTGCGGTAAAGGTCGCTTCCCGACCATTTTCTTTTGCCAACCTCAGCCCACGGAAATCCTCCCAACGAAGTCTGGTAGGTTTCATAGTCGGCAATGGTGGCAAAAAACGCGAGCGGATGGATGTTGCTGTCAACCATGTTGCGCAACATAATGGTGACTCGCTGCGCGAACGTTTCGGCGGCAGCAGTGCCCTGCACACCATTCTTGAAGTTCTGTGCACGCTCTGTAATCCGCGTCAGAATGGGCATCGACACCCGCACAAAATCTGGCATTGCCGCCTCGCGACGCAACTCCTGCCCTGAGCTGGACGATGGGCATCCGGTGGTCGTTGGAGCGGAATCAGTGCGCGCCACCGGTTTGCAAGCAGACAAAGAGCAAATCGACAAACCGACAAGTGCAGCCAGCAGGAATTTAATCATCAGCATCTCCGCAAGACGTGAATCTGGATTGAGCTCGTATTCGCAGAATAGACGCGGATGGCGGAGGAATGAATCTCCAACTCTTGACGCAGCTTTCATGATCTATAAAATTCCATAGATTCCGTGCACTTGCATAAAATTCAGACACTTGAATCAGGATTATGGGAGGTCACATCATGACGGCAGAAGGAAGCAATGAAACCAACAATGAATCAGGGAAGTGGGACGTCATTTTTGGTCTGACCCTGTCCATTTTCGCGGCCATCCTTGCCATCAACGAACTCGGCGGTGGCAAATTCGGTGACGACGAGATTCAGCTCGGCAACGAAAAAACCAAATCTTACATGTGGTACCAAAGCAAAAGTATCAAAGAAAGCCTCACCAAGGGACAGGTCGACCTGCTGCAGGTCCTGGGCGACTCAGGGGCCATTGCAGCAGACAAGGCCGCCGCGATGGCAACCCTCAAAGACAAACTCAAAGAGGAAGTGGTCCGCTACAAAAAAGAAAAAGACGAAATTCTCCGGGGCTCAAAAGCCGTTGGTCCGGAAAATTACGCTCAGGACGTCGACGGCAAAATGGGTGTCGTGGTTGGCGCCAAAGAAATCGAAGATTTGCAGACCAGGCTCAGTGAATCGGGCGACAAGTTCGACTTGGCTACTTTATTTTTGCAAATCAGCCTCGTGCTTGGCGCCATCGGTCTCATCGCCAAAAGCCTCAAAGTCAGGCTCTATTTCCTCGGCGGGCTTATATCACTCGGACTCACGGGCTCGGTTTTTTGCGTGCTGGCATACAGAATGGCTTTTGCCGCCTCGGGCGGATGAAGTAAAAAAAGAAAAAGAGAGATACCAAGAAGAAGGCAAAGGGGATGACCTTCAATGTTCTCGAATGTGACCGACTCAGCGGCAGGTTTACCGCCTGTCATCAACACGAATGCAAATCTCGTCGCATTCCAACCCATGTGAAAACCCCACGCCGCCATGATGTTTTTGTGGCCAAGAAACAACACCGTTCCGGATGCACCCAAAAAAAAGAGCGTCAGCAGGGGCATTGGTGAAAGATTAACCGCTTCGCTCAGCCGGTAGTTGAGCCAGTGCGCAAAAGAAAAAAAACACCCTGATATGAATATCTGCAACGCACGCGAGGCAGTCAGCTTCGGAAGAATATCGCGAATCAGGTATGTGCGAAACAAAACCTCCTCGCAGAACGACTGAAATAAAACCGTAAAAAGCAACAACCACAATACATTTGCAGGCTGAATGACAAAAATCGCCGCATGCGAAACTGCCGCGCGAATCACCAGCAAAGCAAAAACAAGCGCGACTAGAAAACTGACTGCAAACAGACCGAGAGACCTGCGACTGAGATGTATCCCCAAAGACTCAATCATACCCACGCCGAAAAGAACTTTTGCGAACAACAAAAGGAGGCCCGTTGAAACAAGCGATGCAGGCAATGTCGGAAGTAAAAATCCAATGCCGGCAGTTGCAAACGAAAGAAAATAGAACAAAGCTCGGTGAAACGGTTTTTCAGGGAACATCATATGTGTCCTCGCCGGCTGAGACGGTCCACGACGAAATGAAATTATCATTATTCAGCGCCAAACCACTCCTCAAAGCATTGGTGTTCCTGACGCTGCTGACAATCATTCTATTGCCAAGCGTATTTTTTTTGAGCTCCCGTTTTTTTGCACAGCGCAAGACTGATGCGAATGCATTTCAACCTCCGCGCCGTCTGCTCGTGGTCTTTGCGCACACCGATGACGAAGTCACCAACTCAGGACTCCTCCGCCATTGGGCGAACCTTGGCAGCGAGATCACTCTGATGACCCTCACCGACGGCGCCGCAAATCCACAATCTGACTTGTCAGTTTGCAATGCGCTGGAAACAATCACTGACTGCCGCATGAGAGAGCTGCGTGATTCAGCCAGAATCCTTGGTGTCCGCAACGTCAGGACTCCATTGCTTCCCGACTCGAAACTGATGGAACACCTCACCCGCGCAAGCAAACTTGTCGGCGAGGAGATTGCATCATTCAAGCCAGACGCAATACTCACCATGGAACCTTCAGGATTGAACGGACTCTCTGACCATCGTGCGGCGTTTTTGTCTGTCGCTCTGAGTCTGCAGGAACAACCCCATCGAAGCAAAGCATTTCTGTCGGTCCTTCCGCCGCCCTTCGCGTGGTTTTTGCCCAGCCGCATTCCTGCAGAATTCACCGACAGCAACAAAGTCTTTCCGCTCAGCGACTCGCTCATAGAAGTCAAGACGGCCGATGCGTTTGCTCACCGCAGCCAGTCTGCAACAATCAACGGGCTGACGCTGGGGATGGGTCCGCGCAAACTTTTTCAATGGATAAATTTTGAGACGTACAATGTCGTCGAAACGGATGCCCTGCAGCACTACATCAATGCGGCGAGATAATCTGATTCTCTCTGAGACCAACGTGCCGACCTCGAGTCATTTGCAGCTGACCTGCACACCCGAATTGGTGCCGTTGCCGGCCTGTGTTCCAGCCTCACTTTCGACTTCCTCGGTATACTCTGGCAATGCACTCACCGAGGCTCCGCCCGAAGTCTCGACACCATCAACTGTAGCGACAACACCGATCGGTGTATTGCCAATCAACAAAACCGAACCCGAGTCGCCGGGTTGCAGCAGCATTGTGATGGCTGAGGCGGAATCGGTCCGGTAGGAAACCAAAAGTGTCTTTTCTTTAAATAAGAGCTTCGATGTCGGATCGCTCTCTGAATTGGGAGAATTCGGCGACTTGGGAATCATCTGCGACGGAGTGGCAAGACCGAAGAAAAAAGGACCGGCATCTCCCAAGGTCTGCTCGGCAGCAGAGAGATTTGCTTTGTAACTCGTGCGCAGAATATTGCTCGCAAAGAAAATTTTGGAGGATTCAAACGAGGCTATGAAGGAATATTTGCCAATGTCCTCTTGTCCCATCAATAGCCACTGGATGTTGAACCGGTCCGGACTGACAACCTCGTCATGCAATGCCTGCGGAAAGCTCCTCACATTGCCAACCGCGTCATCTTTGACCCAAAATTTGTATTCATCCACAGCATCTTTGAAGAAGTCACGGAACTCCTGCGCACAAATTCCGGCATTATCACCATCCGCGCAGGCGGCGACACGATCAATCAACGCAGACTGCGATTCAAAATTGCGATAGCGGGTCATCACTCCGATGCGCACACGCCACTGCCTCAGAAAAAATATGAAATCGCTGCGCAGTGTGCCAGTTGCAGTCGGAGACAGCGGAATGACCGCCTCTGCTTCCGCGAATTTACTTTCCTCCACCGACTTCAACTCAGCCGCCATTCGTCCCAGCGCCTCACTCACCTCAGGTCGGGCAAAGCTTTCATCGACCACCTCTGCTTCAACTCTTGCCATGTCCAAAACGGTGCTGCAGACGGATGTGAACGCCGGATTCGCTGCCTTATATTGCTGAGAATCAGCCTTGCATTGTTCGGCTCCGCGCTCGATGACGGGTACGTCATTGAGAATGAATGACTTGCGTTGAGCAGAAGCAAGATACGTCGCGAGGTCGTCCGCGGCCAGAGGATCAACGCCCGCCGTCTTCGCCCTGTCTTCAAAAAGCTTCAGTCCATGCCTGTATTTTTCAAGCATGGGCAGGGCAACCCTGATCCTGATATACTTCTTATTTTGCGGGTCAAAAATATTCAATTCAGCAGCTTTTGCTTTCGAAAAATCGAGACAGTGATCTGCAGTCCAAAAGGCAATACTCGCAGGATTCACAATGCCACCGGCCGAAACGGGGACGTAGTCCATCATGACAGAACAGCGTGAGCGTTTTGAGTTGTCGGATGTCCCGGGAGACTCGAGAAAATCAATGACTCCACCCCACGCGGGCAACAGAGTTCCGGACTTTACTTCTTGAGCGATGGAAGAATTCGCCACCGCGACCGACTTTACGGCTGAACAATCCTTCGGCGTGCCCGTGCTGGCTGCGCAGGCAACCAGCAAAAAACACGCAGAAAATATGAAGTGCCTCTTGTCCATACCGGGACTATCGGCGGACACGGAAAAATACTTGAACAAAATAAGATTATCTATTTTCTCATGGCATTTTAGTGAGTTGAATTGTGCACATCACGCACAGCTCTGCCCGAAGGGTCAGCCATTTGTGCAAAGGCCTGATCCCATTTGATGGCCGTGGGAGTACTGCAGGCAACGCTGGGGCCATCCGGAATCAAACGAACTGCTGCGGGATTGCGGAAGTGGCCTTCGAAAACACTTCGATACCAGAACCCTTCTTTCGTTATCGGAGTCTTTTCGGGAAACCGGTGTCTTGCACTGGCCAACATGGCATCGCTGACTTCTGCATTGGCAAACGCCTTGAGAGAATCGATCCAGCTGTAGCCCACGCCATCTGAAAATTGCTCCTTCTGCCGCCAGAGAATTTCATCGGGAATCAGACCGCGGAACGCATCACGCAAAATAAACTTCTCTATTTTTCCATTGCCGCACATTTTGTCTGCTGTCCTGAGACTCATAGCAACATCAAGAAATTCCTTGTCGAGAAACGGAACGCGCGCCTCGATACCCCACGCCGACATCGCCTTGTTGGCGCGCAGGCAATCGTATTTGTGCAACATCGACAATTTCCGCAGCAGTTCTTCATGGAACTCCTGCGCGTTCGGAGCTTTGTGAAAGTAAAGATACCCGCCGAAAACCTCATCGGCACCCTCGCCCGACAAAATCATCTTGATACCCATCGCTCGGATCTTCCGCGCCATAAGATACATCGGCGTCGCCGCCCGAATTGTTGTGATGTCGAACGTCTCGAGGTGATAAATAACGTCTGAAATTGCGTCCAGACCTTCCTGGACGGTGAAGTTGATTTCGTGATGAGTAGAACCAATGTGCTCGGCCACTTTTCTTGCCATTTTGAGATCGGGCGAATCCTTGAGTCCGACCGAAAACGAGTGCAGCTGCGGCCACCATGCGGGTTCCCTGCCATCGCTCTCAACACGGCGCGCACTTTGTCTTGCAGCGAGAGCCGAGACCAGCGAAGAATCAACTCCACCCGAGATGAGCACACCGTACGGAACATCACACATCAACTGTCTGCGGACTGCTCCTTCCAGAGCGCCCGACAACAGTTCGGCAGACGCAGGAACTGCTGGCAGGACGTCAATCCTGTCCCACTCCGGCTTGTAATAACGGATGAACTTCTTGTCCTGTCCCAGGTAATAATGACCGGGAGGAAACTCTTCGACCACCTTACATACGTCAACAATCGCCTTCAGTTCAGACGATACATACAGTGTTCCGTGCTGATCCCAACCCATGTACAGTGGGACGATTCCGATGTGGTCGCGAGCAATCAAATAAGTTCCACGTGCTTTGTCATAGAGCACGAACGCAAAAATACCATTAATTTTATTGAGAAAGTCTGCACCATATTCATCATAAAGATAGAGCAGAACCTCACAGTCGGATTGAGTCTGAAAGTCATGCTTCTTTGTGAGTTCCTGATTTCTGAGCTCGACGTGATTGTAAATCTCACCGTTGACTGCCAGCACCGCTCCAGTTGTTTGATCCACCAACGGCTGTGCACCGCTCATGACGTCCACAATTGCCAGACGCTCGTGACACAAAATCGCACGATCATCTGAATAGACACCGCTCCAGTCGGGCCCGCGATGACGGATTTTTTTCACCAGCGACAGCGCATCTTTTCTCAACTGCTGCGGGTCACCAGCCAGATCGAGCAATGCAAGGATCCCACACATAAACGCCACTCCTTAAGTTCTGAAAACACTACATTAAAACACAGTCACAGCAGACATCAGACAGCCCGTGGCGGCAGGGTTCTGACATTTGCACAATTTTTTCACCACAGAGTCCATTAGCATTGTATAGTGCTAATATAATTATTTTTTTTAAAATTTTAAGTTTGCTTAATTTTGTTCCGATATGCTCTTTAACAAGATGCAGCGAAACTCCAGGCGGGTGCCCTATGAAAGATGACCACAAATCTCTTCTCAAAGAAGTGTGTCAGCACATCAAACCAAGTCTTTATTTGGAGTACGCAGCCTTCCTTGAAGACGTCTTTCAGTGGGTCAAGGCACGCAGCAAAAACTACTCCTACATCCTGTTTGCGGATGATCTCGGATTCTCCAAAACGAACGTCATTCACCTGATGATTCGCGGAAAACGTCGCCTGAGTCCCAAGGGAGTCACGCGCATCACGGAAACACTGCACATCCGCGGCGCCGAGCGAATGTACCTTGAGACTCTCGTGAAATATCAGAACGCCCGACTGTCGTCGGACCGTGAGGCGTTTTTTAGTCGCTTGATGGAAATAAAATCAAAGAGCCTGTCTTCTCCCATCGAGCAGCATCAGCTTGAGTACTATCGGGAATGGTATCATCCGGTGATCCGCGAGCTTGTTGGCATGCAGGGCTTCAAAGCCGATCCACACTGGATTGTTGATCATATTGAGCCACGTGTACTGCCGGAACAGGCGCGCAAAAGCCTGGCACTTCTTCAAGAACTCAATCTAATCCGCGCAAAGGAATCCGGCGACGGGTTCGAACTGACTTCACAACATGTTTCCACCGGCGACGAAATCGCCAGCCATGCGGTGGTTCGCTATCATCAGAGGACAATAGAAATTGGACGCGAGTCGATCACGAATTTCGATCACACCGAGCGCAATGTTAGCGCCGTGACTCTGTCGATATCGGAAAAGACGTTCGAAAAAGTCGCCGATGAAATTGCCGCCTTTCGCAAAAGAATTCTCGAGATTTCCGAACAGGACGCATCTCCGGACCGGGTTTATCAATTAAATGTTCAATTCTTTCCGTTCACACGCAGGACCAAGGAGTAACAACGAATGAAGGGACTTATTCACATCCTCGGTTCTCGAAAAGCGACACGACAATTAAGTCTCTATGTGTCTTTGTTTGTTGCAGCCTCGGTGCTCGGATCGTGCGGCACCGAAACCGGAAATCCTGTTATTAAAAGGCCAACCACACCGCGCACGGTCGCCCAAGATACAGTTGAATCCGATTTACTAGAGCTTTCCGAAAGCATCAGCGAACAGGGAAGCAACGATGTCGCGTTCAATTTTGCAGCTGAGAAAAACTCCGCGAACGTGCCAGCCGAGGTTGCCGAATGCTCGTCAAGCGGCACTGCAGCAACCACGATGGTCGAGAAGACCAGAGAAAACAAAAAAGAGTTCAGCAAGCGGGGACGCAGTGTGTTGGTCAGTCAATACCGAAAAATCACCACGGAATGGCTCTCACCCAACGGCGGACTCTCTTGTGTCGGAAAAAATCTGAAAAAGAACCTGCGTTCGCTGAAGGGTGCGAGCGAAACCCGCAAGGGCAGCGTCAACCGCACAATCACAAGAACTTTCAATTCTGCTGCAGTGGCTGAATCCGAGTATTCGAGCGCAAGGTTTGCATCCGAGGGTGTTTGGAAAACAAACTTTGCCGAAGTCTCGCTTTTAAACGACAGCTTACTCGTCACAAAAACAAACGAATGGTCACTCAAAAAATCAAGTTTTCAAACGACTTCCCAAGGCGAGACAATTGCCGAGTCGAGCAGCGAAACTGCAGCGGGTGCACCAATCAAAGTTGTCACGGCCCGTTCGCGAGACACCGGCGCCATCACAAGCCGGACGATCGAGAGCGGCACAATCACAACGACACGCCCCGACGGAACGAAGATCGAGGTGAGTTTTGAAGCGGTCGTCTTTACAACAACCGACTCTTGCTATCCTACAAACGGAAAAATGCGGGGTCTTGTGACACCCGCACCATCTTCGGGACAAAGCCCCGAGTCTTTTGAAATTGACTTTACACAGCTGGACTTCGAACTTCCCTCGATTCAATTCGGAGACGGACAGAAGGTTCCACTGAGCGGTGCCTGCGTTGAGTGAGTCAATGACCCGCTCAGTTTTGACACATCAATTCAGATTACGCAGCTCTTAGCGGCGTGGACCTGAACCGAAACCGCGAGGACCGCGATCGCCGAAGTCACGGCGAGGACGATCGCCACGCTCAGGTTGAGGACGAGCCTCATTGACTGTCATAGAACGGCCGCCCCATTGAGCGCCATTCCACTTCGAGATAGCTTCCTGAGCCTGATCATCAGTGCCCATTTCGACGAAAGCAAATCCCTTGCTACGGCCCGTTTCCCGATCGGTTACGATACGAACCGATTCCACTTGGCCACATTCAGAAAATGCCTGAGCCAGCGCATCTTCAGTAGCAGTATAAGGGATATTACCAACGTACAACTTCTTACCCATGACTTCTCCTTAAAACACCTCAGCCTTGGAAGAAGACAACAAAGTAAGATAGCTTCACCCCAAAGGCGCCGTGAACCTAGCACGCCTCTCGAGGACCTCCAACCATTTTTTTAAATATTTTTTTCACCATGCAGGCAGCGTTTGCTCCATAAATTGAGCAAACTGAGAATTTCCGTATAAAACCCGAGGATTAAATTGCGGAGCGGAACTTCCCTGATGCCGCCCCTCGATTGTCACAATAACATCATCGCCACTCAGTCGCCCTTTGATGTCGATCGCTAGCTGAAGAATGAGGCGTGCTAGAAGGTCCGAACCGACCTTGTTGGCCCCAAATCCTCTGCCAAAGAAGGTTTCCAAAAAATGCCCCCTGGATTCGGCGGTGCCCTGCGATTGCGCTACCCGTAGCTTCGGTAGGAATTCCTGGGCTAAAAAATGGCAGTAAAAACTTCCCCATTGATACGCGATGCGCTGGCAAGCTGTCTCGTTTTCTGTTCCGCTAACGCCCGCCGGTATGCCGGCGGGGATCACCAAAAACGGCAGCCCAAATGAATTGTCGAAGGTGTCGGCAACTGCAGCCGCAGCGCGCCAAACCCGTTCATCGCTGACGCTCTTGGAGTCAAAAATGAGATCCAGTAATTGCGGCGAAAACCCAAGTACAATTCGTCCTCTGAAACGGCCTTCTGCCTCACCCGCATACAACTTTTCAAGACCCAGCGACCGGGCAATTGGGCCAAGAATGTTGTGAGCCTGGACTAAAAACTGCTGCAAGTGTGATTGACCGAGCGTTCGCGATTCCACCTCCTGCGAATACCAGTACATGGATTGCAATCCCGGCTGTGTCATGACATCCGACATAAAGCCGCTGCTGCGTTCGCGTTTGTCTCCTACCAAACCAAACATCACAGAGTTGCGGAACGACCAGCGGATGAGTGAACCTATGATGTCTGACTCAGAAGCTCTCTTCGACATCTGATATTGTTCTCGTTGCCACGTTTCGGACAATTCGTAGGCAACATGGTTTGAAAATTTAATCTGAAATTGCGATTCGCGCACTTCAGTTTTTGAACTGGCCGAAAGAAGCTTCGTGACAGGAGGTGAATTTTTCGTGGCGTGAGCTGCCGCCAGACGTTCAGTCATAACAAGATTATGCAATGGCCGGCCTTTCAAGATAAACTTGTCCAGGTCAGCGCGCGAACTGAGCAACACAGAACCACCACTGACCGCATGCAGATACGCCTCGGCGGCGGCTGCATCGCGCAGATCAAAAACGTAGTCCGCGTAAAACTGCTGCTTACCGCTGCGCGCTTCGCTCCAGCTTACGCTTGCGTCAAAACGCAGCTCCTGATCAGTATAGTCATAAATTGCCTCTGCCGCTTTGCGAATTCTCGCTGTAGCCTGCGGATTCAACTTGTCAACGAAACTTTTTATTCGGGCGCTTGTCTGGTTTTGAATTTGCTCGGGTGAACGTCTGATTGACAGTGAAAATTCGCTCAATCCATCGGGCCTCTTCTCGACCTCTCGATTGAAATTTGCGGCCTCCGCCGCACTGTTTTGCCCAAGATCCTGAAGAACGGACGGGCCTGAAAATTTCCGCAGCTGCTGCGGAAGCTGAATTTTTTGACTCCCCGAAAAACGGACTTCGGAAGATTTTATGATTTCACCAATCTGGTGAATCTTCGAGAATGGAATCACCCTGACCCTTGCTGCAACAGAAGCACCCGCCGACGCACCTGTTGAGAACGATTTTTCGTTTTGTTGAAAAATGCGAACTCTCACTGAATTTTTATCGGTCTTAAAGATATGCAGTTCAAAACGACCGTCCACGACGAGATTTGCGCGCAAACCCGTTTGTGCGTGTCCGACAAGACTGCTTCCCAGAACGCTGTCGATAGATCGCCCGGCTGACCAAGAATGTCTGAAAAAACTTCCGTCAATGCTGGTCATCATTTGGCCGTCCAACGGAAGTACAACTAGGTCGCCGACTCGCATTGCCTCTGCATTCGCCACGGTAATAGGCAGTGCGGACATCTCGAAACGTGGAGTGTTTTGCTCGTCTTTCGTATTTGCAAACTGCCGAAAGACTTTGATCATCGTACCGGCACTCATTGATAGCTGAAGCGCCACAACTGGGCCGGAAGCACTGAGAGTGACAGGAGGAAGCGACTTGTTGATTTTGATTATTTCAAGTCTTATCGGCTTTTCTTGGGTAGGCTGACCTAAGCGGTAGGCTGGATTGATGGCAACGATCGATGAAAACTCGCTTTGTGAAGTTGAAAAGTTCTCTCCCGCTGAAGCAAGCTCGACAGTGCCTTCGCGAAACAGTGTTGCGATGTCAGTCATGAATTTCGATTCTTCGGGAAGTGGATTCATGAGCGCACTGCGGACATAATCCCGCTGCTCGTTGTCCACAGCGTCAATCGATAGAGTGGTGCCCGCGACCGTGGCGCCCATTCTGCGACACGCCGAAAAGAGACAGGCACTCGATGCCGCAACAATGCTGCCGAGCAGCACTTTCTCAAACCGCAACAACCGCATTTTACTTTTTGTATGGCGGCCGGGCGATATCTTCATATGCGCTTTGGCTCCCCATCTATGTTAAAATGCCGCGACAAATCCGCCAAAGACAAACACGGTCAGGGGATTTTGCAACAGAATGGGATCGGCTTGCTCGGGTATCAAAAAGGACCCCTTGATCATGGAAACCTGCGCACCGCCCGCGAGTGTAAAAGCACTCCCAAGGTTCAAACCAGCTGCAAACTCGCCACCAACTCGATTGTATTTCATCGCAGTATCGACGCTCAGACTAGACGATTTTATGGAAATCTTTGAGCCGACAGGAATTGCAAACACCCCGCCCGCCTTGCAGTAAAGGCGCTTGCTGATGCATCTCATGATCGATAGAGCCGGCAGAACCACGACTTCGGTGAACTTGGCGTTGACTAGATAGTCATCCTGATTCGACAGCACTGTTTTTCCGCTTGTGTTCGCTGACAGAAAAGACACTCCGAGGTCAAATCCAAAGACCTGGGACGGAGCAAAACGCATCATCGCACCTGCAGTAAAACCGCCTCCGCTTAGACCATTGATAGGCTGAGGCGCATCTGCCACACTGCCGTCCTGCGCGACTTCTCCCTCGGGCGTGAATGGTTGCTTAAAGGTAAATAACCCGCCACCGCCAAGAACGCCCAAATAGAATTTTTTGCCACCGCGACCCGACGAACCGCCGGTCGAAAATCCGCCCGATATCGGAGGGCATCTGCTGCTACGCAGGACGATGGTCGCGTTTCTTTTAGATTTTTTTGTGACACGGAAGGTGAAACGCCTGCCGTCGTTGGCTTCGGCTTGAACAGTTTGCCCGACTGCCAAGCCCGCAGAAGGTGTCACGAGCAGCGTGCACTTGCGCTGTTTTAGTATCTCGTATTCTTCAGCCATCGCCCGCGAGGGAACGATTGCTGTCATGAACATAAACAGCAGTGCAGTCAGGGCTCCGGGGCGGACAAATCCAACAGATTTTGTCCACGCCATCCCAATTCGCTGCAAAAAATCAGACACAGTGCACCTCGGCAACGATTTGCAGAGGTATCGGACGATACCGAAATCACTTAAGTAAAAATCAGAAGCAGCCTGGGGTCAGGTTCCGGTCAAGCTAGCCGGCCCGATTAGGGGCGGTCAATCTGCTTGCTCCCAGGTCTCGTTTGCGGTCGTCTATCAACTCCGAGAGAGCCCGCTTGGCCTGGGCCAACTGACCGCGTCTCACGAATTCGGCCACAGACATCCCGCCAAGGTCTTTGAGGGGCATAAACACAAGTTCCAGTGCCTCGGAATAGTTCACTCCCACATGGTTCATAGCCATGTTCACAGCCTCTTCAAACTGTCTCTGAAACACGAGCTCGTCTACGCGGGTGTGTCGATACGACATGTTAGTTGGCCCTCATTCACCAGTTTGAGCGCAATCAACGACTGAGTCCGAGAAAGAGAATCGGAGAGCCCGTGAAAGGTTTGAATAAGTATGTATTTTTATATTTATTTCAAATTCTTATCTAGCAAAACGAAACTTACGAACGAAAAGATGACCCACAAAAGCACCCCCATTCCCAGATGAACGAGCTGCATCCAGACCGGAGCCATCAACTGAACGTTGATAAAACCAAGTCCGACCTGCAACAGCGTAACTACGGTCAGCCCCCATCCCAACAATGCACCGGGTAGCTTTTCATAGTCGTTCCAGAATTTTGCCTGATGAACAACCACCGCTAGGGTTGCAAGTATCGCAACCACTGGGTGAATCAACCGAAGCCTCAAAAGCAGAGGAACCTCTCCGTCGAGATAAGCTTGAAGCGGCAGAACACCAAAACCTGAGTAGAGAGTGTCGCCAAGAGCAGCGATGGCACCTGTCATTCCACTGAGGGTCAACAGCACTCCGCAGGTCAACAGGAAGGGCAAACGCCTGATCTGATTCATGGGTGCAAGCCGCCGCTGGGGACAATCTTCGGTTGCTCGCCAAATGCACAAGCAAATCGCGGAGATGAGTGCAAATGTATTCAGGAGGTGGGCCGACATCGAAAACATTCGCTTGAGCGAGGCATTGTGGGCGACCAATTCGAAAAGAACCAATCCGGCACCAATCAGAGCTTCGACAATAATAAAGCCAACGGACCAAGCCGCGGCACTGCGCAAAGGATGACCCTTTGGGCTTGCCTTACGGGCAAAAATGTAAAGCATTACGACAAAAACTAGCGATAACCCGCTCGTCAAACGATGAGTCAACTCAATAAGAGTTTCAATTTGAGGCTCACGAGGAATAACAACACCATTGCATAACGGCCAATGGTCGCCACATCCCGCGCCTGAACCGGTGGCGCGGACAAAGGCACCCCAAAGAATGACCGCCGTGATGTAGAAAAGATTAAACCAAGCCCAACGCTGAACATTCACCATGCGCATAGCCAACCCGCCCCTCCGGAACATCCCTTGCTCAGGGCTTAGCAGGCAGCCGTTCTCGGAAGCAAGCGAATCTGTGACAGAGCCGGTATTTCAAGGAAACACAGAAAAAGAAGTTTGTGACATTTTCCCCATCACTGGCAGGTTGTCGGTTCAGCGTGCACTCTGGTAGATTCATTTATAATGAAGAATATAAGGGTGAGGCTGTGAGACGTTTGAGCTCGACAAAAGTTGGTCTTTTCGCGTCGCTCCTCGCACTCGCTGGTGCAGAAATCGCCGGTTGCAGAAAAGTTGATACCTCAAATTCAACAGGAATGGCGACGAAACCCTCTGAGCTGTTCTCGACCGACTCGAAAAAACGCTGCGTTGACCGTGCCGCTCAGTTGACGGTCAATCAATCGCTGCAGGACAAACTTTGCGAACGAGCGACATCGAGCGCACCCGTCGATTGTTTCAAACGGAAGACTTCGCAAGGCGTCGCCGCAGAAGCTGCGGTGATGCAATGCAGAACTCCAAACCTGCCGCGCTGATCAGCAACGTTGTATTTCGAGCCACAAATCAATTCCATCGTCTGCACCGCTCAGATCAACCAGTGCAGGTGCCGGATCATAAAATGACTTCAATTCAAGCTGCCAATCAGCATTGACCTCAACCCTTTGTTCAACACTCGCACATTCGGAAATGCTTTCAATATCGTGTGCCTTGTAGAGCAGCAAGCGACCGTCGATTGCCGCGCTGACTGGAACACGGCCGCTCTGCGAAAGGCGGCGTCCCAAAATTTCTACAACAGCAGTCATGGCAAATTCTGTTTGCTTACCTTTGTGGGCCCGCAGCTGCACCCTGTGTGTCAACGTCTTGAGACGATATCCGGACGGAATCACGAACTGCACGTTCATCCCGCAGCTCCCGAGCGCATTCTGAAGCAAATGCGCGGCTTGCGCCGTCTGCGCAGAAAAATCAAAAAATCTCAGCATCAGCTTCGTTTCATCGATCCGCCGATCGCGCAGAATACACTCGCCGCCTGAGATCCTGACACTCGGCAGATTCCATGCGGCATCAGCACGGGAAGCAAAAAAAGACGCCACCATGAAAAAGCAAAAAATCTTCCTTTTCGGTATGCACATATAAAAACACATCCCCCAACCTCATTGCCACCAACCCTTTGCATGTTGTGCGAGAAGTGGCTTTCAGAAAAAAGCGCGCGATTATACTTTTGCGTGCGAGTTGCTGTTGGCCTGCCGGAGGGTTGCGATATGAGCATTGTACGCGGCAAAAGACTTCTCTGTGCGACGGACCTGTCGCACCCGCAGCTGGGTACCGAGCGTAATGCACTGGCTGTTGCAAACAGTCTGGAATGCGCGCTCACCTTCATTCACGTTCTCGAGGATGCCCCTTTGTTTTTGGGGCCCATGCCGTTTGAAGAGGGACAAAAATGGGAACAACTGGAAACACGCTACCGCGGTGAGCTGCTCGCACAAACACAAATGCGGGCCGAAACAACGCTTGCTCCCCTGCGCGATGAGCACAATCACTTCCACGTGCAGGTCAAACTCGGAAACGCTGAAAATGAGATACTCGGTGTCCTCAACGACAAGTCTTCACGCTTTGCCGGTGTGATTGTCGGCAGACACCACCATTCCAGACTTTATTCGGCGATTTTCGGCAGTGTCGCACAAAGGATTCTTGAACAAAGTCTGGTTCCAGTGTTCGTTTTGCCACTGGCGGCTTCGGCACTGCAGCTCAATTTTTTGAACATTGGGCTGGCAACAACCATGCGCCCTGATAGCCACGGCGGTGAAAATCTGCTCAGGGAAATGCTTGAGTCTGATCCGACTCGGGCGCGTACAGCCCACCTTGCACACTGCTTTGAACGAGTTGGTCCCGCGTACAGCGGCTTCGAGACAACCGACGCATACGCAACCTACCGTGAACTTGAAATGATATACGACCTCGCGGAATCACGACTGCAAAGAGCAATTGAAGACCGCGCGCGCGTTTTGCAGGACGATGGTTTTAAAGCTGTGGGTCACCTGCTGGTTGGACAGGCGGAGGACGAGCTCAGGCATTTCGCTGTCGACAACAAAATTGACTTGATTATATTCAGTCGGCACGCACGTGAGGGCACAAACCGTTTCCAAATCGGCAGGATTGTGCGCCGATTTGTGCGCAACTCACCCTGTGCGATTGTCGTGATTTAATGATTGGAGTTCTGCTGTGGAATTTGCAGATAATAGAATCAATTCGCGATTGGGTAAAATTGAAAAGGCATTCTCGATTCTGCCCAGCAGCGGCAATGTGGTTCTTTCGATGGCTGCTGCAGAACCCGAGTTGTTTTTTGAGAATTTGCATTTATCTGCCCGTCGTCATCAGGGTTTGCATATCCACTGCGCAAACCCGACGAAGCCTTATCCATGCTTCACGGACGCAGGTCTCACAGAACACTTTCACTTCAACGTCATGTTCCTGACCGCAGCAGTTCGAAACCTGCAAGGTCACAACCTCGTGCACTATGTGCCACAGCATCTTTCGCGCTGGTCGCAAAATTTGACCCGTCGACGGAACATTGATGTTTTTTGGGGAACGTGCAGCCTTCCGACCGCCAACGGATTCGTAAGTCTGGGTGTGAACGCCTGCTACGAACCTGAGCTACTGCGCAAGGCGCGCATTGTGATTCTTGAAATTAACCCCCATATGCCCGTGGTGTATGGCGACACGTTCGTGCCCGTCGATCAGGTCGATTTATTTCTGCAGAGTCAGCGTCCGCTGCCCGTGCTGGCCTGCGAAAAAACAGACCCTGTCGACAGGCAGATTGCTGCCTATATTTCCGACTTGGTACCTGATGGAGCGACAATCCAGCTCGGCATTGGTGGTATTCCAAATGCCGTGGGCGAATGCCTGACCCACAAAAAACACCTTGGCGTGCACACAGAATTGTTCACCGAATCTATGCGCACGCTTTATGAGCACGGTGTGATCGACGGGTCCGAAAAAACACTCTGGCCGCGTAAGATGATTTCGACATTCGTATATGGCTCGGCGGATCTTTATAAATTTGTTGGTGAGAATCCGGCTGTCGAATTGCATCCCGCCTCGATCGTCAATGACCCGAACCGTATCTGCAGAAACCACCGAATGATCTCAATCAACACGGCCGTGGAGATCGACATCACAGGACAGGTCTGCTCTGAATCGGTGGGGCACAAAGAACTGAGCGGTGTCGGCGGAGCGACGGATACGCATATCGGCGCACAACGCTCCCAAGGCGGACGCGGAATTATCGCTTTGCGTTCGACCACAAACGACGGAAAAATTTCAAAAATCGCCTTCGAACTGAAAGCCGGAGCCAAAGTTTCCATCAGCCGCAACGACATCGATACCGTGGTCAGCGAATATGGTGTGGCCGAGCTGATTGGTTTGTCGGTCGCGGAACGCGCCCAAGCTCTCATTCGTATTGCTCATCCGGATATGCGCGACGAGCTGCTCTTCAATGCACAAAGGGCTGGCTACATCTGAGTTTTTGTCCTTGACCGGCATGGTATCTCTCCGTATTGTCCGCCGAAATTCAAGGGGAGTACTATGAAACGACGCACAGTGTCCGTTGCAGTCTTGTCTCTGGCCCTCATGGCATCCTGCGGAACGCCGACCGCCACCACTTCACGCACAGTTTCGACCATCCAACGCGGCGATATTATAATCGAAACAATTGAAACATCGACAAATCCGCAGATCTCTGCAGCCGAAGCGGAAGCGGAAATCCGCGCTGCTCTCTCGCAGCAGAGCATCAGCGCAACTCAGGGCGAACTGACGAATTCCACGGTCGGCGGCCGTGTGCTCGAAAACACCTCGACAGACAAAATTGACACCATCGTGCGCATCGTGAATGCGTTCGCGGATTTGGCAAAGCGGGTCGTTGCACCCGACACGCCCCTGATGAAAGGCAACATCATCGCGGAGGCGCGCCCCGCCGGATTGGAGCCGATGGCTCTGCAAAACAGCAAGTACTCGGGGAAGTCCTACAAAAAACTTTTCAAGAGCCTGCTGGGCTTCAAGCTCGTCGAAGTCGAATACAAAATCGCCTATTCATACGGAGCTGATAACAACGGCAAAGGACAGTACATTCCTCACGTTCTTTTCACTCCGATGAAAATTGTCCTCGATCCGCTTTGGCACCTCGAGGCCGACTCCCTCTCGCTCGCTCCCAGAAATTGCGGTACCATTGAGGACCCCATCGCGGCATTGGAGTTCAATCTCGCCTTCAAGGCGAAAGGTCTGACCGGCACAATTATGGCCACAGATACTTTCTCATTGAATGCTCAAACGGGTGAGCTTGTTGCCGACGGGAGGGATTTTCAGCCCTAGTTTCCTAATTCTCAGCAAGGAGCGCAGAGAATGAACAATCCTACGGAAGGCAGCCCGTCCGCAACGACTCTCAGCGCGGGTATCATCCCCCGCACATCTTCATCCGAAATTGTTGAAATGAGTTGGTTCGCACCCATCTGCTCGGATGACTTCGAGTATCTGGGAGTTCCAGAATCCCGCCTGAAAAGTTCTTGGGCTCATGTTTCCAAAATTGCTCTGGAGGCGGAGCGGCAGGGATTCGACAACATGCTTTGTCCGAGCAGCTATCAGGTCGGACAGGACACACTCACCTTCGCAGCTGCTTTGGCTCCACAACTGAAAAAAATGAGTCTGCTGGCTGCCATCCGCTGTGGCGAAGTGCATCCTGCGATGCTCGCACGCACACTTGCCACGCTCGATCACATGCTCGAGGGGCGGCTCACGGTCAACATCATTTCATCCGACCTTCCCGGCGAAACACTCGACTCGAAAACTCGCTACGCAAAATCGCGTGAAGTCTGTCAGATTCTTCGCCAGTGCTGGACTCGCGAGGAAATCAATTTCGAAGGCGAATTCTACAAGCTGAAATTGCCAGCGGCGCCGTGCAAGCCCTATCAGCAAAACGGCGGGCCGCTGTTGTATTTCGGCGGACTCTCTCCCGACGCGCTGGACCTGTGTGCTCGCGAGTGTGATGTTTTCCTGATGTGGCCAGAAACCGAAGATCGTCTGCGTGCCCACATGCAAGAGATGACAACACGTGCCGAAACCTATGGCAGAAGGGTCGATTTTGGCCTGCGCGTACACATGATTGTCCGCGAAACAGAGCAAGAAGCCCGCGCCGCTGCGAGAAAACTCGTTTCAAAACTTAATGACGACAAGGGCAACGAGATCCGCAGCCGCGCACTCGACTCCAAATCGTTCGGTGTTGCCATGCAGGCGGAAATGCGCACTCTGGCTGATGACGACGGATTTGCAGAAGACCTGCTTTGGACCGGTGTCGGACGCGCGCGCTCGGGGTGCGGTTGTGCGCTGGTCGGCACGCCCGATCAAATTGTCAGCAAACTAAACCGCTACATCGACATGGGGATCCGCTCGTTTGTTCTTTCGGGATACCCGCACTTCGATGAATGCGGATTGGTCGGAAAATACGTTTTGCCGCGGTTCCGCAGAGGCAAGCTGGCGGAAATCCAAGGCCGCATTCCCACATCACTTCCCAACACGCCGCTCGGCGCCGGAGTCCGTCAATGATGAATACTCAACTCTCTCCCATGGTCTTTGGTGCATGGCGTCTGGCTGACAACAAATCCGAAGCCACGCCCGATGCGGTTGCCCGCAAAATTCTCATGGCACTCGAACACGGTATCACGACCTTCGACCATGCCGACATCTACGGAAACTACGAGTGCGAAAATCTATTCGGTCAGGCGATGGCAAAGCACTCCATTCCGCGCGGTAAAATTCAGCTCGTAACCAAATGCGGCATCAAGCTTGTCTCGGAAAACCGTCCAGAGCATGCGCTGAAGACCTACGAAACCACGCGGGCACATATCGTCCGTTCGGTCGAAACGTCGCTTAAAAACCTGCGCACCGATGTCATCGACCTTTTGCTGATTCACCGCCCCGATCCGCTGATGAATCCGTCTGAGGTCAACGAAACGTTCAGCGACCTGCACAAGCAGGGCAAAGTCAAATCATTTGGCGTTTCCAACTTTTCGCACTCGCAGGTGCGCATGCTGCAAAGCAGGCTGAGCATGCCGATCGTCACCAATCAAATCGAATTTTCACTGTTGCACACTGACCCCATGCACAACGGTCAGCTCGACCAATGCGTTGAACTGAACATGATTCCGATGGCGTGGTCACCGCTTGCTGGCGGCCGGCTTTTCAGCCAGAACGACGCACGCTCAACTCGAGTGCGGGAGTGCCTCACCGAGCTGGCGAAAAAATATCGTGTCACAGCTCCCGAGACGATCGCATATGCATGGCTGCTCAAACATCCATCCAAAGTTGTTCCCGTGCTGGGGACAGGTCAGGAAGACAGACTGAAAGCTGCCGTAAACGCGCTTAAGGTAGAGCTTGAGCACGATGACTGGTTCCGTCTGCTCAAAGCATCGGTCGGTCACGATGTGCCGTAAGGCTGGTTTGGGGCGCTTTGCTTTGGCACTCGTGGTGCTGGCAGCCGCCTGCACAAAAAACAACGAGAAACCGGTGCTGAAAGTTCTGACTTTCCGCGACAGGCAGTCGTCCGCTCTGCGCGAAGCCATTCCCGCATTCGAGGCGGAGCACAAAGTCCGCGTGCAATTTGATGACATTCCGGCATCGACCGTCGCAACAAAAATGATGACCGACCTCGCAGCAGGCGGGACTTATGACGTCTATGCCGTCGATGAACCGTTCATCCCTCAATTTCATGAGGCACTTTTGCCGCTGGCGCAGTGGCCCGATGCACCTGCAGCTGATGAGGTTGGGAAATTCGAGGGCAAGGCCGTCGAGGCTGCAACTGTCAATGGCGCGCTGATCGGTTTGCCGGTCAACGGAAATGTCTACCAATATGTTTATCGTAAAGATCTGTTCGAATCGCCGGATGAAAAGTTGGCCTTTGAAAAACGCTTTCAGCGCGTGCTGAAACCAGCCGAAAATTTATCGGAACTGGTTCAACTGGCGCAGTTCTTTCATCGTCCTCCCAAGCTTTACGGCTTCGCGCCTTTCACCAAAATGTCTGAGGGAACGACTGTCGAATTCCTATGGCTTCTTGCCGCTGCGGGCCATCCACTCGGGCATCGGTCACCACCGCCCGACACAACTGTCATTCATTCGGCTCTTACCACCTATGCACAACTGATGCAGACAGCTCCGAAAGCGGCACGTGCGTGGCACCACACAGAGCGGATGTCGGCCTACGCCAAAGGCAAAGTGGCGCAGATGATGACGTGGAACAGCTTCTTTTTCGACCTCGAAGATGAATACAAGTCGCTCGTCGTCGGTCGCACGGGCTACGCAAAATCACCCGGCTCCACGGCTACGAGTCTGGCCGGAACGTGGATTGCCGGTGTGCGTAAAAACTCACAGCAGACAGCTGCCGCGAGTGCGTTCATCCGTTGGTGGACCTCGCGCACAGTCAATGAAACTCTGGTGCGCAAAGGACTCAGCAGCGCGCGTTCCGATGTGCTGACAAACCCGACTCTTTCGCGTCAATTCCCTTGGCTCGCAACAACTCACATCAACTTCGGCAATGCCTTTCTGCGGCCGCGCCACAAACAGTACCGTGCGGCATCTGATGAAGTCAGCAAAGCGTTCACCCGCTGGGTGGCGGGTCAGACGTCCGATCAAGAGGCAGCGCAATATCTACGCAGTGCTCTCGAACGAATGGATGAACTGGCCATGGGCCGCACAGCGCGAAAGGAATCACGCTGATGCTCAGTGCAAAATCGCAGCGCTCGCTGCTTGTCTTCCTTTTCCCGGGCTGTGCACTTCTCACTTTGCTGATTGGCTGGCCTGTACTTGAAAGTGCCGTCAGTTCGCTGAGTGTCTCTGCAAACACAGCCGGACAGAGCGATACCTTTGCCGGAATCGCTCATTACAAGACGCTGCTCTCGCAAAGTTCATTTTGGAATGCGCTGTGGCTGGCGGCTCTTTTTACAATCACGACCACTTCATTAGAACTCGTCATCGGCCTAGCTGTCGCGCTGTTTCTTTATTTTCAGCGCAGCCTGCCGCGTGTCGTCGAAATTCTTCTTATTCTTCCCATGTTCATTTTGCCAGTCGTCTCGGGGCTGACTTTTCGTTATATTTATGATCCCAACGACGGGCCGCTGTCTTTTATTTTTGATCGGCTGGGCTATGAACCCGCGGCTCCGCTGGCCGATTCCTTTTGGGCTTTTTGGTCGATCGTTGTGCAGGACATTTGGAGAATGTGGCCATTTTTATTCCTGATCATTTATGCAGGCCTCAAGGCTCTGCCGCGCTCCGCTCAGGAAGCGGCGCGCATGGACGGCGCAACGACAGCTCAGATCATCCGATATGTCCTTCTTCCTGCGTTGCGCCCGACACTGGGTATTGCCGCTGGTTTGAAAATCATGGAGTCATTGAAGGTCTTCACGGAAGTTTACGTCATGACGGGCGGCGGCCCTGGTGAATCGACCTCGCTGCTCTCACTGTTCGTTGTGAAGCAGGCCTTCCATTTCTTTCAAGTGGGGCCTGCATCTGCCGCATCTATTCTTCTGCTCGCACTGGGAATGAGTTTGGCTTGGACGGTCACCCGTATGCAAAACCGCCCAACTGTCGCAGGAGGTGCGAGCCGATGATGGATGCACAAAAGCGCCCTTTGCCGAGTTATGCCAAGGCTATTGTCGCGTTCTTGCTTTTTGTTCAGCTGGCGCCAATTCTCATCATCATTCAGACGGCATTCAAAACACCACGCAGTCTGCTCGAGAGCGGCTCATTTTCGCTGGACGGCTGGACGCTGAAAAACTTTCACCGCATTTTTGTCGAGCAGAGCCTCGCACCCGACTTGCTCAACTCAATCGGCATCGCATTTGGTTCGATGCTGCTTTCCGTCAGCTGCGGCTCGCTCATGGCCTTTGCACTCACACGCTGGCAAGGGCCGGCTCGCAAGCATCTGCTGACGACACTACTGGTGGCTCGGCTGCTGCCTCCGGTCGCGCTGGCCTTGCCGCTTTTTCTCGTGCTGCGCGGCTTGGGATTGCACGACACGCACGGCGGGTTGATTCTGGCGCACACGGCGCTGAACTTTCCGCTCGCAACCTGGATTTTGATGCCATTTATGGACTCCGTGCCGCGCGCGCTTGAAGAAGCTGCGTCGCTGGACGGTGCAAGCCGTGCGCAAACATTTCTCCATGTGGTGCTGCCCGTCAACAAGACTGGATTGGTTGTCGCCGCCTTGTTTTGTTTTTTGATGAGTTGGAACGATTTCCTGTTCTCGCTCATACTCGCCGGATCGGCCGTGAAAACTGCTCCGCTGACACTCAACGGATACGTCACGGGCTTTGGCACTGAGTGGGGCCCGCTGTGCGCGGGGGCGTGCGTCTTGCTTCTTCCTGTTTTTGCGCTGTCATTCAAACTTCATCAACACATGATTGCCTCGCCCACGCAGGGCGGAGTCAAGGGAGCGTAATATGAGACTCTCAGAAGAATCTGCACAGGACATCAATTTTGCATTGACTCCCGAATGGCCGAGCCTGACGGCGCGGGCACGCGGAGCCGTGCGCATGACTCCAGTGACAGGGTGTCGGTTGCTGCCTCAGCGAGAGCGCAATCAGTTCGTTCAGTTTGAATTGCAATTCAAGGACAGCAGCAAAAGCAAACTGTACATCGGCGCGCTCGACACTACGCCGGCAGCCTGGGTGATTTGGATGGGTGAACAACCTCGCCGCCATGATCTTCTCAACACGGTTGTTTCGAACGAAATCAGGGTGGAGGAATCACGCACGGGCTGGACCCTGCGCTCGGCGTTTGCAACAGTGGACATCGACCAGTCATCAGCAGCGCTGTGCATCAGAAATTCACTCGGCCAATGTGTATGGCAATCGGTCGGCAAAGATCTTTTTGTCGGTGATGTGCCAATGAGCTTTGCTGCCTTCAGGCACGCAGACGGTTTCGGCATGACCTTTGATTTTGCAGACACGCAACAGATCTGGGGCGGCGGTGAACAGTTCGGCCCAACAAATTTGCGCGGACGAATTTATGACGTAATGAACAGCGACGCTCTCGGCGTCAACGGCCACCTGCGCTACCAAAGCACTCCGTTCTTCATCACCGAACGTGGCCATTCATTTGCAACACTGCAGTGTGAACCGGCACGCATCGATTTCGGCTCCCGCCGTCATGACATGACGACCTTCTCATCCGATGGTCAAACGCTCGGGCTTTATTTGGCGATGCCGACCAATGCGAAACAGGCTATTGAGAATTGGCGTGCTCTGATGGGTGGCGTCAGCAGTGTTCCGGAGTGGAGTTTTGCGCTCTGGTTGTCGCGCTGTTTTTACAAAGACGAAAAAGAATTGCGCTCAGTGATTGAAGGCAACCGCACGCACAAGCTGGGAGCAGGTGTCATAAACCTCGACGCGCGTGCGTGGATGCGTGCACAAACGCGCACGGATTTTGTTTGGGACACATCGCGCTGGAGTCCTTATCAGACATTTATTCCTTGGCTCAGGGAGCAGGGTTTTCATGTTTGCCTCTGGGAGAATCCCTACGTTTCTTCGGCAACGGAAAAACTCTACGAAGAAGGCGCTCGCCTCGGCTACTTTGCCAAGACCAAATCGGGAGATGTTTATCCCTATCAGTGGGTCCCAACCGGTCTGGAAGGTTTTCCGCAGCCGCCCGTTGCGGGATTGGTCGACTTCACAAATCCAAAAGCCTGTGACTGGTGGAAAGAACAGCACCGTCCGTTTTTGCGTGCCGGTGTGACGTGCTTCAAAACAGACTTTGGCGAGGAAATTCCGCACGACGCTGTGTTTGCCGATGGAAGCACTGGCCTTCAACTGCGCAACGTATACTCAGATTTATACAACCTGTGCGTCATGGAAGTGATGCGCGAAGAGTGCGGCGAGGAAGGAATTCTTTGGGCACGATCGGGCTATGCAAAGATGGGTAAAACTCCCGTCAAATGGGCAGGCGACAGCCAGACCTCGTGGACAGCACTGCGCGCATCGCTGCGCGGTGGACTTTCGCAGGCTGTGGGTGGAGCTGTGTTCTGGTCGCATGACATCGGCGGATTTTACGGACCCAGTCCGGATGCCGAGTTGTTCACTCGATGGTCTCAGGTCGGTCTGTGGGGAAGCCATGCACGCATGCACGGCACCTCGCCGCGCGAACCTTGGGAGTTCGGTGCAACCGCCATGCAACAAGTGCGCAAGGACGTTGCTCTGCGCAATGCCCTGCAGTCTTATTGGGTGGCGTGCGCCGCGGAGTGTGTACGCGAGCAAAAGAGCTTTGTGCGACCACTGTGGATGCTCAATCCGCAGGATGCACTCAGCTGGACCATCGAAGATCAGTTCCTCGCAGGTTCCGATGACGTTGTGGTTGCGCCCTATCTCACTGCCGAAGGCGGACGTCGCGTTTACCTTCCTTCAGGAGAATGGCTTTGCCTCAACAACGGACGCACTTTGGCGGGGCACTCGCTCGAGCAGATTGACCGCTGGAGTGAATGTCCTGTCTTCGTGCGGACCAGCTCGCGCTGGCTCAGCCTGTTCAAAAACTCTTTTGCGCAGATTTATGGGCGCTGAAGGCCCACAAAATTCTCATATTTGGAATCAGGACGGATGAAAAAGGCATTGGTTGCCGGCGGCACCGGACTCGTCGGCTCTTTTCTGCTCAAAGCACTTCAGGAAAGTGGCGAGTTTGCCACGACGGCGCTGGTGAGGCGTGCCGGCGCTTTGCCCAAAGAGTTATCCGGCACGCATGAGTTGGTTTTTGATTTCGAAAATCCAGCCCATTACGAAGCGCTTGAAAAACAACACTTCGATTTTGTTTTTTGTTGTTTGGGCACAACCATTAAAAAAGCAGGATCGGCAGAGCAATTCAGGCGCGTCGATTTCGACTACCCCAAGATGCTGCTGGATGCCGTCAAAGGCTCAAAACCTATTTTTGCACTTGTTTCTTCGGTAGGCGCGAACGCACCTTTCGGATTGTATCTCAAGACAAAGGCTGATTTGGAAAATGCGCTCATGTCGGCAGGCGTGAGGTATGTCATCGCGCGTCCATCACTGCTGCTCGGAGAACGCTCCGAGTTTCGCCCTGCGGAGGCTTTTTTTGCAAAAACATTCGGCCACCTGCAGCACCTGATGCGCAATCATCTTGGAGCTCGCATTGCCCGCAATGCACCTATCCACGCCAGCGAAGTCGCCAAGGCTCTCCTCAGCGGAGCCTTGGAAACTGAACGGACCGGCAAAAATTTAATCCTTGAAGGCAGGGGGTTGATTCCGGGACGATTGTCGGAAATTTGACCTGTGTTTTTTTCAAATTAATACCGATACCTCCTCCGGTGGGCCACGGAGGAAGAACAGTGTCTGAATGTCGTGAGGCATTGAGCATCAAACAACTTGGAAAAGACTGTCCGCGACTCGCTCGGCGGCTGGGAAAAACATGAACAAAAACGCCGGCAGGAAAATAAAGGTTCTGGTTGTCGACGACTCGGCCGTGATTCGGACGTTGATAACAAAGATCTTGTCGACGGATCCTCAGATAGAAGTTGTCGGTGCGGCACCGGATGCCTACGTCGCGCGGGAATTACTGGTCACGCATATTCCTGATGTCATGACGCTTGATATTGGCATGCCGAAACTCGACGGCCTTCATTTTCTTGAGAAGGTCATGCGGCATTTTCCTACAAGGACAGTCATTATCAGCGGCCAGTCCGCAAAAGAATCTCAAACTGCAAACAAGGCACTTTCACTGGGAGCTGTTGATGTTATTCCCAAGAGCGAACTCGATTTGGCACGTGGTGCTCAGATTGTCAGTGAGTACCTTCTGGAACGAATCCATGCAGCGGCGGGAACAAAATTTAGCGAATTGAAGGCGGCTTTACCCAGCACACGTTCGCCCCTTCTGTTGGCAATCGCAGCTTCCACAGGCGGACCAGAGGCCCTCAAGACTGTTTTGACCCAATTGCCACCCGATATTCCGCCGACCCTCATCGTCCAGCACATGCCAGCGGTTTTCACCAAGAGCTTTGCCGAAAATCTAAATGCACTTTGCTCGTTTGAAGTCCGCGAAGCACGTCATGGTGATCCACTTCAGGATGGTGTTGCATTGATTGCGCCGGGTAACTTTCACATGACGGTTATCAAAGCGGCAGGCCGTTTGTGTGTCAGTCTCAATCAGAATCCACTTCTGCATGGTGTCAGACCAGCTGCGGACCCTTTGTTCGAGTCCATCGCGCCGCTCATGGGAAGCAGAGCCATCGGAGTAATTCTCACAGGAATGGGCAAGGACGGTGCGGAGGGACTTCTCCGCATGCGTCAATCAGGCAGTCATAACATCGCTCAGGACGAGGCCACTTGCGTGGTTTCCAGCATGCCACGCGAAGCGATTGAACTCGGTGCAGTTCAAGTCGTCAGTCCGCTCAGTAAAATTGCGTCACTTATTGTTGCAGAAATCACAAGAAGAACTGTTGCAAAAGCAGGCTGATGCAACAATTGTGAGCTGCAGACCTCTCAAAGTGAGTCACGTCGAGGCGTCTATGGCGTCTAGTATCCTTTTGAGACAAGCCCGAAGAGCATCCAATTCAATGGGCTTGGCAATGAAATCGTTCATTCCAGCCTGCAAACAGACGTCACGATCGACAGTCAGAGCCCCGGCGGTCATGGCAACGATTTTTGGTTGCGCATCCGCTTGGCCCTCACGGATGTGCCGTGTTGCGGTGAGCCCATCCATCTCGGGCATTTGAACATCCATGAAAACAAGATCGAAATTTCCGCTTTGAACTGCGTGAACGGCCTCGACTCCATTGCTCACGACAACCGGCAGATGACCCAACTTTTGCAGCAGCAGGAGGATCATCTTTTGATTGACCAGATTGTCTTCAGCGACCAAGATCCGAAGAGCCCTTGCCCCTGCCTTATCTGAGCCAGCGACTCTCGCCATTGAACTCGAAATGAGTCCTTGAGCTTCGCGGCTCGGCTTATCACTTATGGTGCTTTTGGACTCCGACTCGCGACGCAAGTCCAGCACAACATCCATAGTGGCGTGTTCTGTGCGACGCATGGGAAGAACAAATACGAATTCCGATCCACGCCCAAGTTGACTTTCAACGTGAATTTTACCGCCCATCAATTCAACAAGTCTCTGACAAATCGTCAGACCAAGTCCGCTGCCACCGTAACGTCGGGTTGTACTTGAATCTGCCTGTGTGAAAGCCTGAAACAACTTCTTCATCTGTTCTTCTGTTAGTCCGATGCCAGTATCTGAAACCGCAAAGCGGACCATGCATTCTGAAGCACTTGAGCTCTCTCTGCGGATCGAGATTCCAATTTCTCCCTGCTCAGTGAACTTAATGGCATTATTGATGAGGTTGAGAAGAACCTGTCGCAATCGGACGCTGTCGGCCATCCACAATCCAGACACATCTGGTGCCGATTGAAACTTGATTTTTAAACCCTTGCGAGTGGCGGCTGTCTGCAGGGCATCCCGAACAGCTGTTGCGCAACCTTCAAGATCTGTCGGTATCATCTCAATCTCAAATTTGCCGGATTCAATTTTACTGAAGTCGAGCACATCATTAATAACCTTGAGCAGCACCTCTCCACACTGACGAATTGTCTGAACGCATTCCTGCTGTTCCTGGTTCATTTCCGTTGTCGAGAGAAGTTCGGTCATGCCGATAACACCGTTCATGGGCGTCCGTATCTCATGACTCATGATGGCAAAAAATTCGGACCTTGCCTTGACGGCTTTTTCCGCGACATTTTTAGCCTCCACCAATTCTGCATTGGTCTCTCTCATTTGCTGACGCGCCCTGTCGAAGGCAATCGCCAATTGCTCGATCTCATCATTTGACCCCGTGGGTGAGCACGCAATCGGGCTTTCCACCGGAAGCGTGACTTTTTCACACAGCGTCAGAATTGGAAGTGCGATTCTTTCTCCGAATCG
This sequence comes from Pseudomonadota bacterium, assembly GCA_039799905.1. Classification (GTDB taxonomy): domain Bacteria; phylum Bdellovibrionota_B; class Oligoflexia; order Silvanigrellales; family Silvanigrellaceae; genus RFOM01. Next base: position 103,711 of record JBDLRP010000026.1, read on the forward strand.
ACGGGCAAGAAACAGCGCGAACCCAGTTAATGCGAGAGTCAACAGCAATAATTGACCAACCAGACTCACAAGAGGCTTGAAGTATTCTTCACGCGGAACACTGACGTTGAACTTGGCCTGGAGTGACTTTAATAAGGGAAAACTCTCGTCCGCCGAATAGCTTTGTGTGATTCCCTCGACACCGTTATTCGCCATGCGGGAAGAGATGAATTGCCTGCCAACCATCTCGACACCCAACACCATTCCTTTTTCATGAGTTCGAATGTATTTTCTCTGATTTTCAATATTCAAGTGCGTAATAACCACACCTTGCGGAGTGTCGTAGTAAATTATGGGAGCAACAAAAATGAAGTCACTGCCCTGACCGACGATGGAAACAAAACTATTTCCGCTGGTGAGTGCTGGCCTGAGAAACGAACTGTTCAGCCAAGGCGTTGGTTCAGCTGTGCTCGAATAAATAATCCGGCTGTCGAATCCAACGATTAAAGTTGTTGAAAATCCGTGCCCGTGTTCGAACTCACGCACAAGCTCTGGAAGATAAGTGCGTGCAGCCTCGGGGTCTACGAAGCTGTTAATTACGAGTCGATTTTCGCTCAGTTGGCGGCTCGAATCCATACCAAACTGAAGGCGATGCTCCAAACTCTGCATGGATAAATAAGCCTGCAGACTTAATGAACGTTCAATTTCCTTGTTGAGCGTGAAGGCAGACTGTCCACCGACGACAATCAGAACAATAAGATTCGAAATAATAACGAATGCGGCGAAGCGCCACATTAGCTTTCTGCCTAGCCGTCCACGAAACTGAAGATCATCGAAACCGACCCACATCACTTTTTCTCCACCGCGACGACAATGCCATCGGCGTCAAATTTAGCCAAAAAGTAACCAGCAGGATCCAAAGCCTCGTGTCGTTTGGGAGTAAAAACCGGATTAAATGTTCTGCTCAGACCACGATACTCAGGAAGAACCTCAAGCGCGCCGCGAATGGCCTCTCGGTCGACCCGGCCTGCCTTTTTCACTGCCTCGGAGAGAATCATGACGAGATCATACGCATGAGCAAAACCCGCAGGTGCTTGAATCTGATTGAGGACAACTGAACCGCGTGTCTTTTCAAAATACCTCAATATATTTTTCGCATTCTCCTGCGGAATGCGTGAAAATGAGAACGGCTGAAAGAATTCAACCGAGATTTTTTTGAGAGATTCGGCCGCATTTTTGAAAAAGTTATGACTTGTAATTCCCCAATGCGATAGAATCTTAATCGACGCACGACGCTCCGCAAATGTATTGACCGCAAGCGCACCCTCCGGGGAGTTGAGAACCATCAACACGGCCTCTGCGCCCGATGCTTCCACGGCCGACGCTTGAACATTGACTTCCCCGGCGCCGCGATCCACCCACTGAACGGACACAGGCTTGAGACCCACATTCATCAGCTCTTTTTCCATCGCCTGCAGACAGCTACGCCCCCAGACCGTATTCTCGAGTAACAATGCAATTTTCTTTGTTGAGCGAACGGCCTCTCCGACTAGGAATCTGGCTACGTATTCGTCTCTGGCTCCCAAACGAAACACAAAGTTGGGTGAACGACCGTTGTCCACAATGTCGACCGCTGCTGCCCACGGAATCAGATATGGAATCTTTTCTTCGTGAATGAAATCCAATTCAGATAGAACGACGTTGCTGTGTATTCCGCCGATGACACCAATCAAACCGGGCGTCTTCTCCAATTTTTGCAGGTTTGCGATCCCACGCAAATTGATTCCGCCGTGATCGAGTGCTTCAACCCTGAGAGGGCGTCCGAGGATCCCCCCCTTTGCATTGATCTCTGAAACTGCAAACTCTGCTCCTGCGACAATCGACTTACCTGCAGTAGCAGCGCCCAGACTCAAATCTGCATTGATACCGACAACCAGTTCGTTTCGTGACGAGACGCTTTCTTCAGGAAGGCTGTCATCCAGATTAAACGGTTGCGGAAGACTCAAAGAGAACTCGCGATTCCAGCGAAGGATGCTATCATTCCGAAGCGAGATAGTTTCCCTCGCAAATTCCAGCCTCTCCAGTTCAGTGAGCCGTTCGAGACGCATTCCAGAAGCGGCGGCCTTTTCGAGCAACGCCTTTTCCCTTTGTTGTGACAAATTTCTCTGGGCCTTGACGGTGTTCTTAAGCTCCCGCATCAACCCCTGACGCAGAGAGTCGGGCAGAGCAGAGAATTTCGCGCTGTTGAAACAAGGCAATTGCGCCGAGTAGCTGTGATTGCTGATGTTGAGGACCTTTTGCGGCTGAATCAATTCCAGTTGTTCGATTTCCAGCAGGGAGCTTTCACTGCCCTCGACTGCATGGTCTGCTATTGCACGAGCCGTCTGGTGCGCATCGATCTGCACCGGAAGTGCACCCCACATCCGCATCTGTTCGGACATGATGGATGAACGGGCTGTTCTGATCTTGAGGCCGCGAAGATCATCCGGATTTCGTATCACTTTATCTACCACAAAGTGCCTGAAACCGGCGTCGAAATGTTCAAAGCATTTGACTCCTTTTTTTTCAATTTCGGCGCGCAAGATGGAACCAATTTTTCCATCCAGCTGAGAGTTGGCGTCATCCCGTGACTGAAAGACAAACGGCAGGTCAATATATTCAATGGGAGGGTAAAGATGCGACAGTTGTGGGGTTGGGATGACAACAAGATCAAATTCACCGGCAAGTAGCCGGTCGACAGCTTTTTCGTCTGAACCTGCCGACTGTCGCGAACCAATGGTCACTTTGACTTCTGGCTGCAATCCTTCAATCAAGCGTCCCAGAGACTCGAGTGATTGATGAAGAGGTGAATCCTCAGGCTGACTGTGAACAATCTTGAAAGTGCGCACAGATTCGGCGTTCGTCCTGCCGTCCAGACGGCCCTTTAGTAGCACACTCAATAAAACTGCTGACACCACTATCAAGGAGCCAAACAGCAACACTATGGTTCTCTGCCGCAACATATTTCTCTCCACGCATCATTTTTCCAAAAAATCCCCTGCCGGCGACTTTTCTACAATCTGTGCTCCCGCTAAACTCGGGTGTTGAAAGATTAACACCGCCTGCTTCAATTGCGGAGTCGCCATCTATGACGCAACACGAAAACGAATCGCGAGAGATTGAGTTCATCAGACGCGAACTTGAGCTGGTGACCGATAAATTCGCCAAGGATGGCATGAGCGACATTCTGGACGAGGTGCTTGATACATTTCTCAGTGAAGCTGACTCGCTCAAGGAATCCTACAGGGTTCAGCTGGACGCATGCGACCCCGCATCTTTTGCAAAAGTTGCGCACAACCTCAAAGGAACCTTTGGAGCGATCGGGCAAACGACTTTGAAAGAGACCATGGCAGAGCAAGAGAAGATGGCGCTTTCAAGGACGGTCGTCTGGAGCGATTTAAAGAACCGGTTTGTGGATTTTCAGCGCCAATTTGACGCCCTTTTTGAAGCTGTCTCGGAAATACGCCACAGACGCGGAACTCGCAGGCAAAATTGATTTCGAAGAAGTGCCTTTTCCGGAGCATTTGCCGTTGATTTGGAAGACTTAAGAGCCCTCTTTATTTTTCGCCCTTTTGCGTTCGGTGCGGCAGCGATCGGAGCAATAACGCACTTCATCCCAGCAGCGTTCCCATTTTTTTCGCCAGTTGAATGGACGACCGCAGGCCTCACAGGGTTTGCTCGGCAAATTTGATTTTGTGTAACGTGTTTTCGTCACTTGCGGCACTGCTTTTCGAATTGGCTTTCATGGATGAAGGCGGGCACTCCGTCGCCGGCACCAAACTTTTTACCGCCCTTTTCAAACTGAACACTCGCCCACTTCTTAGCAACACCGCCCGACTCTACAACCTGATACCCGCGGATATAGACCTCGAAGCCTGATTCGAGCTTGGCCAAAACCGAAGAATACGAGTTGCTCTCGGCGCGCACATTTGCAGGTCCGTCGGCAGCTATTATTTTGCAGTAGATTCCGCTTGCACCAAAGAGAACTTGATTGGTAGCTGGGCTCGGCGACGGATTTGGATTCGTCTGTCCACCCGACCCCAGACACTCTTCATTTGCAATTTTCAGTGTGACAACAGCCGCGACATCAGGCGCGAGCGAGTCACAGTTCGAAACATTCAGAGCACTCGCATCGCAGGCAAGCAAAGTTTTCTGCTGCGCAGAGTTGAATGATTCCCCTTTTGCACTTTCAAGGCCCGTCGGGACAATCGGATCATCTACAAACCAACAATGTGGGGCGATGGTCGGACGAACCGACAATTGTGGTTTGATGACCCTGTCGCCATGACGTCCTGCCGCAACTTGCTTTGCTGTAATCACAGGCGCAACCTCATGATTGATGTCCACCTTGCACATTCGCCTACCCAGCTGATTTAAAGCTCGGCAAATTTGCGGGTCAGAAGCACGATCGGGAATGCAGTTCGGAGCAAAGCAATCTTGTCCGCTCATGCAATGCTGGACGATTCCGGTTCTTTCGATTCCCGTGTCGGGCTCGCGGCCACCGACAAGGTATGCATAAGAATTGAATTGCGTAGCCCAAAACTGGCCGCCCTGACCTTTGTCTTGGCCAACCACACGCTGCGTCAGGAAATACATACGCGACTGATCGAACGAGGTGGTGAACACACATGCTTTTTGCAAGTTCACCGCTCCCTGCGACCCGTCTCTGAGCTTTTGGCCGCGGCCATTGAATACTACTGGATTGCGTGTCCACTCACAGTATTCTTCCTGAGAGTTGAATCCTGCCGGATGCTGCTTGCCAGTTCCGGAACACGGCCAATCGACAGTGGCGATGTTTTTCTTGACTGCCACGCCCGTCGGCTGGGCATTGTAGGTCCTTTGCTTGCAGGAAAGCAAAAGAGACGACAACAGGATTAGAATTTCGAAACGCATGTCCGCTTCCTTACTTCTTCGTCAGCTGAGTGACTATTTCAAATATATCCTGAGTTTCATTGATTGTCCGGCGGTTGACCGCAAGGTGAAACTGCGGACCGTAGCCGAAATTTCTCAGCTGCGAAAAAGAGCGAGGTTCTTTGACAAATCCATGCCAGACAGTCGCTTTGTATTCTCCGGAACCGACGGCTGCAGGAGTTTTGTAAAGAGTCCGCAGACGATCCAAAATCTGCGGAGCCAGATGACACGCGACACAGTCACTATCGGATTGCGATATTTTTTTGGGATGAAGAATTTTTTGCACGGCATCAATATGTGCCGTTCGCGTTGCTGCCGACGATTCGGCATCAGGCAGCGTCGCCATGCCGGCAAGAGCCAGTTGCTTTGTTAGATTGATATCTGAAGGACTCAGGACACCTGCGGTCGTCGATGGTTTTCCTTCCTGAAACAATGTGTCATTGAAATTCGAAAACTTTCGTCCAGAAAATGTTCCTGTTTCAAATTTTTCTCCATTGCCGGAGACGGCCACATGACCGAAGGTCCATTCCTTCACACCAAGCGAACTCGTCATCCACGCAACCAAAATCAAATTCTTTTGCTGAGCCCATTGGGTTATCAGCCGGCGCAGAGCAGCTGTGTAGGTTCCGTTGCAATTGCCAAGCTCATTGCGCAATGCATGATGAGGACGCAGGAGTTGCGGATTGCCGTCCCATGCCGGCTCCCATGCCTCACTCGCCTCAACCTTCCGCGCAACAAGGCTTGTTTCTTGAATGTCATTTAAAAAGCCAGAGAGGTCTGTAATCATATATGCAAGGTGAATTGTAAAATCGCGCACAGCCCAAAGGCCATTGGTTTGTTTTTCAAAAGGCTGCGCCACAAGGCGAAGAACGTTGTTGCACGCTCTGCGGCTCTCAGTTGCCTGACCAGATGCTGGACGGCACGGGTCAAAACGCATGCCGGTAATTTTCCATGATCTGTATTGGCAGGCGCTGGGGGCCAGCCCTTTGACGAGAGCGAGATGAACATCCTGACGAATAATTTCTTCATCACTAACAAAGAAGAATTGATCTTCAAGAGCAGTATCCCGACGACACTCACCTTTGCTGCCATTGAGTGCCAGCTCGGAGAATTTTTCGAAGGCCGGCTGAGGAAAGATGGTTCCCTCACTCAAAGACAATGCATTACAAAAACCATCGCCCGCTTTTTTAAATAATGCATCCGGAGCGGCGGATGACTTTAAAGGCCAAAGCACACTCACGTCCGAGGCTGTCAACGTCTGTCCCTGTGCCGGTAGGCTTTGCAACAGAGCAAACAAAGCACCAAAGAAACTGGCAATGCAAAACAGCTGCTTTTTCATCATGAAAAATATTTCCTTGTTTGTCTTTGAAGAAATAGTACCCGCAGCATCGGCTGTTGGGCAAATGGCGTCGGGTCAGCGAATTAAAAAAACCTCGTCTAGAAAAGACGAGGGCTGAGATTTATTTGACTTATATCTGCAAGACTCAGGGCAGAACTTTCAACGCATTCAAAAAATTCAGTAGCGAAGTTTTATCTGCAGCCGAAAGTGCAGAGCCGAGTGGCATGCTTCCCTTCGATACTTCCGATGCAGCCGCCGATGACCATTGCTTGACCGACACGAAGTCCTTCATATTCGACTGACGGCCCACATGACACGTCTGACACTTTGTGTCGATGATCGCTTTGATTCCTCCGTTATAGTCAGCCTGCAATTTTGCCATCGGATCAACGACTGGCGGCGGAGGAGCTGGCGGTGCCGGCGGCTGTGGAGCTGGTGGCGCCGGCGGCTGAGGAGCTGGTGGCGCCGGCGGCTGTGGAGCAGGTGGTGCTGGCGGCTGTGGAGCCGGTGGTGCCGGCGGCTGAGGGGTCGTTCCATCATTTACCGCTGCGTCATCATCGTCCTCATCATCGTCCTCATCGTCGTCTTCATCGTCGTCTTCATCGTTCTTTTGTTTTTTTGATTTGCCTTTCTGTTTGGTCGTCGCTCCCTGACCATCTTTTGTTTTCATACCTGACTTCTTACCAAGCTCAAGTTGCTCATCAGCAGTGCCAGAAGCAAGGCTAGCGACCGCATCTTGCGAATTGGTATTATCCGTGCCGCATGAAACGGCCAAAATGGCAGAAAAACACACCACAAATGGGAACAATGGAAACCTCATGAAAATCCTCCTCGATGAGATCGGAAAACAACTTCCATAGTTCGTATCGGCGTACTTTCAATTTTCTTTACCGAACTTCCTAAAATTGACTTAAATACAATTAAAACAGTAATTTAATCGAAATTATAGTAAAAAACATTTATCAAAACCGTAATTTTTATTTTAAGAAAAAAAATGCCGGCCACTCCATGTGGCCGGCGGGAACCTTTCAGTCAGAACCAAGCACTCACTGTTTAGGGGGGGGGGACACAGAGAGAGTAAAATCATTGCGACAACAGGGGGGATAATTGCGCAACAATCGAAGCCCTGACTGAATCTCGATACCGAATAAATTAGAGCTTGCGTCCAAGCGCAGGAACAGGACCAACCTCGACTGCGCCGGCGCCCGAAAAATCATCCTCACCATCAGAGAACGACTCCGATACATTCTCGTAACCAATAAGGTTGTCGACCGACCAACGCCCTGGACCAGTTACATAGATATTGAATGCAGCCAACAACATCACCGGAGATAATTGCAGGATTGTATATTCTTCGGCAGACACCTGACCGAACATGTAGAAACCAAATGCGCCAAGCAGGATGGGCAGCTGCATGGCGGCCGCAATCCGAGTCAGGAATCCGAACAGCAACATCACACCGCCCGCCAAATGCGCAGCTATGATTAAATGACTGAGAAGGAATGAGACAAAAGGCAAGCGCTGCCCCGATAGCAGCTGTTCCAATTGATTTGAATCCGAGATAAAAGAAACTGCAACTGCCAGTATGATAAATCCAAAAGTCACCCGAAGAGTGTCACTGGCAACCGAACCGACTTTCTGAACATTGTTAATCATCGCGATTCTCCTTCAAGAGTTGGAACACTTCCTTCACTACTCTTTTCGGAGTTGTAATTCGTAACTTGAGTTTTTTTACAACAAATTGATACTATTGATCATTATTACATCAAAAATCAAACAAAAGAAGAAAATACAAATAAAAATCACACCCCAAAAGACATGGCGTACGTGCGTACACTTGTGTTCTTGCCGCGAAGAACATCCTCAGACACAAAATGAAGACCGTCACGGCGACTGAGCCGCTCGTAAACAGCCTCGCTGGCGAGAATATCGACACGATGCTTTTTCGTGAGAGATTCAATCCTGGAAGCCGTATTCACGGTGTCACCTATGACAGTGTACTCACGGCGAAACCTCGCACCCACATCACCGACTACAGCCAATCCTGAATGAAGACCGATTCCAATGTTGAGCGACGGCTCACCACGCTGCGCACGGACTGCGTTCAGTTCTGCAATCGCCTTGCGCATGCGAAGAGCGCAATCGACCGCCCGGTCGGCATGTGCAGGGTTGTAAACGGGTGCCCCGAAATAGGCCATCACTGCATCACCGATATACTTGTCGAGTGTGCCACCGGTTTCGAAAATACAAGCGACCAATTTTTCATGAACCTCATTCAACAGCCTGACAACATCCTGACCCGACATCGACTCGCTGATTTTTGTGAAATCTCGGATGTCGGCAAACAACACGGTTATCTCCATTTCCTTGCCCGATTCGTTTATTTCCTGATTGGACTGCAAGTGCTGAGCGACTGAGGGCGAAAAATAACGCGACAACTTTTCCAGTCTCATATGCTCATCGAATGAACGTCTGACCAAAACGTGCAGCCGGCTCGACTTAACGTGAGTCGCAACGACTGCCACAATAATCAAAAGAACCGCAATGTACCTTGAATCGGGAGGAACTCTCGTTTCGGCATGAAGAATAACTGTCAGGGTGATCGCCATCACCGCGGTGACGATGGATTGCAGGAAGCTGAAATAGAATCCGGAAAGATTTATGAAAAACAGCATGAAAGACAAGCCAAGCAGCCCCGTGGCTATTTGACCCTGAAGACCTTTGCCCTGCGCCCACGTTTCGAGAATTAAAAATGTGAATGGGATATCAAGAAGCGGTATCGCAAAGGTACTCGCATTGCGCACGGTCTGGCTTTGTCTGGATGCAATCCAAAGAAGCGCAGCAACCGTGGAGTAAAGCAAGAAGATAAGCTCCTTGCCGCGAAAGGTTTGCAGGCCAAAGCCCCAACCCATAATCAAATGCAGAGCAAAAAAAACAGAGACGGTAAAAAGCCGTATGGCAGCAAGTCGACGAACATTACCAAGCCGCTCTGTTTCCAACTCGCGCGCGAGTGACTCGATGACTTTTTTGCTCATTCGCCTCTGCCCTCCGAATCCCGAAAAGACTTTGTCCATCGAACAGAATCATTCAGAGAATCGCACACAGCACAGGATCGGCGGTAGGCAAAATTTTTCAGACTTTTGCCTGAGCGTCTTCCGGAGCGGGCTTAGCAGGCAAGGATTGCTTCAAAAGCTCTTTAAGCTCAGCCAAGTCCTTCTCCAATTTAACGGTTTTTTCACGCAGCTCGCCCAATTCACTCAACTTTTCCGAACCAGCCTGAGCAGAGAGTTTTCGCAGGAAGCGGTCCTGACTGCGGCGGGCACGCGGAATCAACATCGACAGCAAACCATAATTTTTTCGGTGAATGTACGATTCAAATGAGCCGGCCAGGGCACCATCCTGCGATTCAACCCAGATTTCCGGGAGCGCGGCAACAAGACGCACGGGATGCTTTCTATCAGCATATTGTTGCAACAACGGCCGTGTTTCACTGCGCGCTTCGGGAAAGCGCGCCGAAAGTGTGCCGGCAGCCTTGAGGGCGGCATTGCGCACTCGGTAGGGCAACAGATGGTTATCGACCATCTCCTGCAATCCGCTCAGATCGGAAGGCTGCACCAATTCACCAATCAAGCGCAGAGCCGCAGATTCAACGATGCCCAAATGAGTTGTCCCGCCGGCGAGTGTCCAGGCCCAGGCAGACAATGCCTTTCGTGAATCCTGTTGCCGCAGCGTTGGTGACTTTTTCAACAGGTCGACAATTCCACCGAGGGCAGCGTCACGGACATTCAGAGGCTCGGCAGCCTGCGATGCAATTTCTTTCAACTGATCTAGCCACTCAACTTTATTGCGCAGCGCACTCTGACTCACAGCTGTAATCCAAGAGGTACGCGCCATCGGATGCCGCTCGACAGATGCCGTCAGCACTTCTGCCGCGAAATCCGGATTCGTATCCGCAAGCATGAGATATGCACTGGCACGTGCACGCCACAGCTGTTCACCCTTGAGCCAGTTCAGAACAAGCTCGCTGACTCCTGCCGGAACGTAACCGTCAACCAACGATTTGGCAGCGAGATACTTGAAATAACTCAACGGCCCAGTGCAAGTGCCAGTCGAAAGCACTGCCTTCGCCCATTCCTTGGAAATCTTTTGTTTGACAGAACCAACCATCGTGCAATTTGGGTCGACGATTGCAAAAGAAACAGGCCGCTTGCAACTGAGAAGAATTTTCTCGTCTGTTTTACTGACCAGCAGATTTCTTTCCTCGCCGGTTCCATCTTCAAACTGAATGAAGATCTTTGTCTGAAATTCAGCCGGTTCTTTGTCGTCGGCACGGACTTGCTTCTGGACGAGAGCGACCTCTAATCCATTGGAAATTGAATCCGACTTGCTGACCTCTGCCTCAAGCTCAATGTGACCTGCACGGAAAACAAATGTGTCGAAGAACTTTCGCGCATTGAATCCTGTCGACTCTTCGATGGAGCGAATGAGATCCTGAGTGGATACGGGGCTGAACTGATGTTTCGTCAGGTAGTAACCGACCGCTCTTCGGAATGCATCTTCGCCGATTGTGTCGCGCAGATGATTGAGCACCAGCGCACCCTTGTCATACAGATGCGCATCGAAAATCTCAGACACAAACTCAAATTGATTGAAGACAATCGGCCGCTGATAGGTTTTGGACTCCTCAAGATATCCTTCTTGAAAATTTTCCTTCAGATAAAAAATCCCGGCAGCCTTTCCGTTGCAGTGCTCTTCCCAAAGAACTTCCGAGTGCGTCGCAAAACCCTCGTTGAGCCAGCCTTCCGACCAGGTTTCGCACGTCACTGTGTCACCGAACCACTGATGCGCAAGTTCATGCATCACCAGAAAGTGGCGCGACTCACTGCCAACCATGAACTCCTGCGGACCAATGACGTTGTCGGTGTTGAACGTGGCAGTCGTGTTTTCCATTCCGCCGTATAGAAAATCGGCAACAAAAGCCTGTCCGTACTTGCTCCACGGATATTCATATCCCCAGTAGTTGGAGTAGAATTCCATCATTTTCGCCGTGTCGTTGGCGAGCGTCGCCGCCGTCTCGGAGAATTTCTGAGGAACAAGCACACTGACGTCACGACCGCGCCATGCGATTTTGTGTTCATGAAATTCACCGCAGGCGAATGCAACCAGATACGGCGCGTGAGGATGTCGCAGAATCCACTCCTGCGTCCGCCAGCCGCCCTCAACCATATCACTGACGCATTGGCCGTTTCCGAGTCCCTTCCATGCCGCAGGAAAGCTGAGCCGCTGCAGAACGGTCATCTTCATTCGAGGATCATCCTGACAAGGAAACCAGAACGGTGAATCAGTGTCCTGCCCTTGAGTCCAGATGCAATCGTAGGCCGCATCGGTCGTTCTCTTTTTGTGGACAAAATACAGACCAGCATTGGGACGGGTGATTGTATAATGAATTTTTGCAACCACGAGCTGCCCCTGCCGCAAGGGCTCGTCAAAACGCATTCCCAGCACTGCGTCGTCATATTCAAAGCTGACGGGTTTGAATGAAAGGGCTTCAATGGCGTGCGGAGCACTGATGTCGAATGCAGAAACCCGTGCAAACTGAACGTCGTGAATCTGCATCTCGCGTGCATCGAACGTCGCCTGAGCGGCTCCTTCGGACATCGCCCTAACAACAACATACGCATAGGCTTCGAACTGGTCGTCATCGAAGTTGAAGCGCCCTGCCAGAGTCAGGTGAATTTGTCGGCAGTATCGATGTGGTTCGTAGTATTGCTTTGCAGATTTGAGTGCCGGGAAGTTTTTTGCTGCAGAGGTCTGACTCGCTGTTCCCGACCCGCTGGGCAGACGCTCACGTCTGCGAGCTTCAAGCATTTTCTCCAAATGAGAACCCAAAATCATGGCCGACTCCTCCAGACTCAAAATCAGTGACAAACACTGTGTCCTGTAACCCTGCTCTGGCTGCAGCTGCAAGAACCCGAGGGCATTTTGCCGGCCCCTGCAAAGTGTGCTACCAGTCGGGTAAACAGAAGACTTTTGACCTCGGAGGTCGTTTTCATGCGACTGATACTTGCCAAAAAACTCCTTGCGGGTCTGTGGATGACCGTTCTGACAAGCTCAGTGACGTCGTCCTTTGCCGCTGCCGACGCGCGGGCAGATACCTTCAAATCACTTGACAGCGACAGTGCGGATCATTCCTGCCAAATCGTACTCCGCCAGGCAGAGTTGAAGCGCGATTCAAATGGTCAGCCGCAAACCGAGACTGATGCTTCAGGAGTCACTTGGTACGTGTTTGAAAGCACGGTCGACGTGGCCATCGCCCCGCTGTCGACGGGCACGTCTGTCTACCTGCTCTACCGGAACTCCGAAGATCCGCTTTGGCATGTTGCCCCGGGCTTAACTATCGAAGGCGCACCTAAGGGTATGCAAAGACTGTCCTTCCGCATTCATGAAGGCACACTGCCAGCAGCATCCGGACCATCAGCACTTCCCAGCAGCAGCAAAAAACTCCATATTATTCCGTTCCTGCAAACCGCCGATGGTCGGAGGATCTTCGATCACAACTCTAGCCTGTCGACCTCCGACAGCCTTGTCATCGACTCCTCCAACAAATGGAGCATCAATACGCCGCCAACGCTGTGCCCATCCGCTGGACGTGGCTCGGGAACTCTCAGGTTTTTGGGAAATTGGACAATGGACCAGCGCGGCCTTCCACAACCCGGCCATTCACTCGTCGTGGAATATGACCTTGCACGCCTGCCACAGTGCCATTCATCCAGCTATAACGGACTTCCGGCATGGCAGACCGATGCCTCAATCCGATTTTTCCCGAACGGCGAAGAGTACAGCGCATCACTCAACTCCCTGCAGAATGGCAAAATGGTCGCCACCCCCGCCCGCTTCGAAATTCCAGCGGAGGCGACCCATGCACAAGTCTGGTTCAAAACCCGCGGAAGAAATTGTGAAGCCGTATGGGACAGCAACTATGGCCGCAACTACGAATTCAGCCTGCGCGCCGATGTTGCATCTTCGCCTTCGTGGGCGGGCCAGTGGCGTCTCGGTCGCAGCACCGGACAGTGCCAGTCTGTAAGTCAGTTTGATTCATTGCCTGAAGAAGTCACCTTTTCAGAAGGAGAACTCAAATCCTGTAAGGTCATCGAAGCTGAAGTACTCGTCCCCGGCTTGACCACTGCAGTTGAAACCTCACCCGAAGCGATACAGGCGCAAGTCCGCTGGTCGCTGGATGGCGTGACGCAACAGCCCGTGTGGCTGACTTTCGCGGGCAGAAGCGGACAAAACTTCCGCTACCGGTGGACTATCCCAAGCGAATTCTTATCAAAATACTCTTGGCGAAAGATCGAATATTCATTCCAATTTTCGACCGACGGCCTCTTCTGGCTTGCAGCCGGACGGTCAAACAACCGCCAGAACGGCACAGTGCATCCCAGAACTATCGAATACCGAGCTGTTCCATAAAACACGCAGAGTTTCGGAGAACGAAAATGAACGCTTTGCCGCTCCTCCGCAAGTCGACTCAATTCTTCTCAGCGTTGTTCATTTGCATTGTTGCAAGTTCGAACGCCCATGCTTTTGATTCCGGCAGCTATACCACTTCCGGCTCGCGCGCATTGGCCGACTCCAACTCAAGTGGTGATTCACTGCTTGCAGGCGACAACAAAATCCTCATCAGTCGCGGCCAAAACTCATACGCACTGCGTCTTCCGAAAGTCTTTGCGAACGAGCCCTCCGTCGTCACCGGTGCTCTGCTTGAGCGCACGAAATCGCAGGAGAGTGCCACCACTGCATACATTTGCTCTCAGACTCACATGTCGAAACTGATGGTCACAGAAGGTGGACTCACGGCCTCAAGTTCGACGGAGTTGACAAAACTCCTCGGCCTCAAGGGCGCGCGCGATTTGCGCTGCGCAGTTGACCGCAAAGGGCGCAATCTTATCGCACTGAATCTGAAAAACGGGGCAGCGCGTTTATTTGCCCTTGAAGCCAGTGGCTCAAGCGTTACACAGAACATCAACCTGCCAAAAATTTCCGGTCGCTGGACTCATGTCGTTCACGTCGGCGAGATGTATGTTGCCTTCTCAGATACTGGAGCCGCAGCAGCTATCGAGGCTGCCGCACAAAATGGCCAACAGGTTCGTCTTATCCGATCGCCATGGAGCGAGCTCGACTCACACGACACACTTTCCAGCAATGGCCGGCAACTCCTAAGAGCGGGCGAATCGCAGGTCAGCCTCACTTCGCTGCAGGCAGGGGAACAAAATCCCGCATGGACTGCACTGAGCAGAATCAGCATTAGCCCTTGCTCAGAGTCGGGCGGCTGTGGCGCATGGATTTCTCCCGAGGGTCAATGGATCGTTTCCGGCTCATGGGGCACTTATTCGGGACTGGGGCAGCAATTTTCTCGGCTGAATGTGCCGCTCGTCATGAGCGACTCGACCAGCCCCGGAGTGGCGCTCGTGCCCGCACGTAACGGTTATCTCCTGATCGGCGACGTCGAGGCGGACGTCGGAACTTTGCCTGCCGCAGTGACTCTCTTTCGGCAGCATTCACACCGGATGAGCGCGACGAACGAATCAAGAAGCCTGAGGCCAAACAGGTACATCGTCTGGTTAAAAGGTCGAGTAAGCGATTTGGCTGAGCAATTTGCGGGCGAAAGCCGTCTGCCTGAGCCGTTGTTCCGCTACAACATCCATGGCGAGCGCAACGCACTCGAAGGTGACGTTATCGTCGTTGAAGGAAAGATTCCACAAAGACTTCCCGCCCATTGGGCCGCCGCAGAGGCTCAGGTCGAATTCGCTCCGCTGACAATGACCAGCGAGTGGACACCAGCTTCACGCAGCTCATTCACGACACCGCCGCAAACCAGCTGGTGGAGTGATTCTCTGAAATTCAAACAAGCCGTCCTCGAGTTGCAAGGCAACAAAATCCAGCCCCAAAAGGTGACTGTTGCAGTCATTGATAGCGGTGCCGACACGAGCCACCCCGCTCTGCAGGGCATTTTTCAAATCAATCAAGACGAGGTGCCTGCAAACGGTGTCGACGACGACGCCAACGGACTTGTCGATGACGTCATTGGGTATGACTTCATTAGTGAACAAGCATCGCCAGATGACCCCTTTGGTCACGGCACGCATGTGGCGGGTTTGCTGAGGAATCTTTGGTCATCAAAAGGAATTCTCGGAGGCGCATTCAATGCAGAGCTGAGAATTTTCCGCGCCCTTGATGCCAAAGGAAAAAGCAACAGCGTCGATCTCGCACGTGCAATCTCGGCAGCAATCCGCAGTCGGGTAGACATTATGAACTGCTCATGGGGTGGCGGCCCCGAAACTCAAGTCCTGAAGGACGCTTTCGCCGCAGCACGGGCTTCAGAAATGCTGATTTTTTCATCGGCGGGCAACGATGCAATCAACACCGACAAATTCCCGCAGGTGCCGAAAAAATTCCCTGGCATTTTGTCAATCGGAGCGGCGTCGGCGGAACTGTCACGCGCAAGATTCAGCAACTGGGGTGTCAACTCCGTGTATCTGTTTGCACCCGGCACAGACATCCTGAGCACACTGCCCGATGGTCGTCTCGGCGAAAAATCGGGCACTAGCATGGCGTCGCCGATTGCGGCCTCTGTTGGTGCACTTGTTTTTGGAACTTTGCGTGCCAAATACCCCGAATGGTCACGCGCACAACAAATCAAGGCAACGGAGGACATCCTTTGTGGTAGTTCGGACAAGAACCGTCTGGCTGCACCAAACTCAAAATGTGGTTCCATTAATGCTTTAAATGCGATCCGGACAACTTTGGAGGAGGTTCGGTGACTTGCGTTCAGGCAGGCAGTCAAGTACCAAATTTGGGCATATAAATTCATTTCACTGATTAGATTTTGGAGTCACCATGGCCAAGCTGGTCATCAAGGATCTGAACAAGGTCTACGAAAACAAAGTTGAGGTTCTGAAAAACGTCAACATCGAGGCCGCGCACGGAGAGTTTCTTGTCCTTGTCGGGCCATCAGGATGCGGCAAATCGACACTCCTGCGGATGATTGCCGGGCTCGAAGATGTGACGTCGGGTAACATCCAAATCGGCGATCGGGTCGTGAATGAACTCGCCCCCGCTGAACGTGACATTGCAATGGTATTTCAGGACTACGCGCTCTATCCGCACATGACAGTGCGCGAAAATTTGAGCTTCGGACTGCGCATCAAGAAAAGACCGCAAGACGAAATCGATGAGCGCGTTCAAACTGCAGGCAAGATGCTCAACATCGACCATCTTCTCGATCGCAAACCAAGCCAACTTTCGGGCGGACAACGCCAACGCGTGGCCATTGGCCGTGCTATCGTCCGCAAGCCCGCTCTGTTTTTGTTTGACGAGCCGCTCTCCAACCTCGATGCTCAGCTGCGCAGCCAGACCCGCATCGAGCTTGCTGCACTGCATCAAAAAGTCGGCGCCACGGTTGTCTATGTGACACACGATCAGGTGGAAGCCATGACGCTGGCAGACCGCATCGCAGTGCTCAACAAGGGCCGCGTGCAACAACTCGGCTCTCCGCTTGAGCTCTACAATAACCCAGTGAACACCTTCGTTGCGGCATTTATCGGTAACCCCAGCATGAATTTCTTCAAAGGACAGCTGGACGTTTCGGGCGGACGCAAAACCTTTACATTCAACGGTCTGAGTTTCGACCTGTCGGATGCGCCGACCCCGAAAACCTCGGGCAACTACACTCTTGGTCTGCGTCCCGAATCACTTAAAGTTCTGGCCAAAGAAGGACGTGAGTCGGAAGGGCGTACCGATTGCACGCCAAAAGTATTGCTCGTGGAACCGCACGGGCATGAGACTCATCTCGTGGCCACGATTGGGGGTCAGCAGGTGATCATTCGGTCAGCAAACCCCAAACGCCTGCAAGTCATGGAAACAGCCGTACGCGGCTCGGAACTTGCAACCACTATTGATCGCAAAGCACTGCATTGGTTCGACTCCACGGAAGAAGGCGGACGCGTGAATGAATTGGTTTAACAATACTCTCGAGCATAAGTCAGGGTTCAGATTTTCAATTATTGTCGCGACACTGATCGCAGCCCTGAGCGGCTGCCGATCGTCGTCGGCACCGATCTCGGGTGCGCGGCTGAGTCAGCTGGCTGCTACGAGCGAGCCCACGTATCTTTGGGGGCAGCTCGCGACAGAAGCCGAACCCTCTGCAGAATTGCAGCGACTGCGCCGAAATCAGCGCGGCAATGTCAACAACAACGCAGAACTTCCGCAACTTGAAATTCAAACAAAAATGATTGGGGAAAGCGGTGAGCAGGAACTGAGCTTTCGTGCGCACCAAGGAGCGAAAGTATTCTATACGCTCGACGGCTCCATTCCAATTGTCACCGGCATGCGTCCGCAGGGAAGCACGAAAACTTTCAATGCCAATGAAAGAATCTCGCAGCCGACGCTGGTCCGCGCGATCGCCGTAGATCAACGCGGTGTGGCCTCTTATTTGCGTTCGGCAATCGTTACGCCCAAACGTGCCGATTTCAAGCTGAGCAAACTGCCGCCGCAGAGCAAACAGGTGAAGGCTGTTTACGTCACCGGCTCATTTCGCGGCTGGTCGACCGGATTCGACGACAACTATCGCCTGACACCGCAGACGGATGGCTCATTTCAGCGCACGGTTTTGCTCGATCGCACCCATGAGGTCCTCTATAAGTTTGTCGTCCGCTATGAAGACGAAACGTTCTCTTGGCTCGCCGACGGCAGTCAGCCACAAAGTGGATTAGCACCCTACAACAACAACATTCTTCTCTCGCCGCGGGCACAGCTCGCCAAGTCGTTTATCGGCAAGAAAGATGGCCTGCTTGATGAGGCGGCCATTGACCTGAGCATGCAGTCGGTGGCTGCGATTGATGCAGGTGAGCGTGTTGTCAGATTCAAACTGAAAATGTTCGAAGGCGACGCTGAGAGTGTGTCTGTCGCGTTCTCGGATGGTCAGCAGATGGCGCTCGCTCCGCAATCTTCCTACACCGTCGATTCGCTGCGTTACACCGTGTACTCAGGCTTGCTGACGCTGCCCGAGAGTTCGATCCGTTCGTCTTTCGTGGTGAAAGCCAAAGACAACGAAAATGTATTCCGTATCGGCCGCGCGGGAATCATCACCGGCGACCCGTTCTCCTCTGCGCAGCGTCCAAACACCTTCGATTTCAACTACAACTCCGTTACACAACAAATCAACGGGGAAGACCTCTACCAAGTGCCGCTGTGGTCGGTCGATGCGACTTGGTATCAAATTTTTCCAGAACGTTTCCGTAACGGAGATGTTTCGAACGACGTCCTCGGCGAGTTTCCGACGGAATGGGAAAAGAGCCGTCCTGCGCTTTCGCGCCTCGACAGAACGATTTCTCCATGGACAGGAAGCTGGTTCAGCTTCACTCCAGTCGAAAAGAATATGGAGCGCATCGTCAGGCAAACCCAGCCTGAGCTCGACCCGCGCGAGATTCAACGACAGATTATTTTTACCCGCCGCTATGGCGGCGACCTGCGCGGTGTGAAGGACGCCCTTCCCTATTTGAAGGCGCTGGGCATCACCGGAGTGTACTTCAATCCGGTTTTCGACTCGGATTCGCTGCATCGCTACGACACTAAAGACTACCGCCATGTCGACCCGAAACTTGGGCCAATGACGGTTGGCGCAGACGGCAAACCCGATCTGTACGAAGACGACAAAAAGCTGCTTGCCGCTGAAAAACTCGATGACCCGTCGACCTGGAAATACACACGCGCCGACAAGGAATTCATGGCGCTGGTCACCGAACTGCAGGCAAATGGCATCCGTGTTGTGATTGACGGAGTTTTCAACCATTCGGCCACAGACGGGCCGCTGGTTGAGGACATTGCACGGCGTGGCCGCGCGTCTCCGTACTACGACTGGTTTGCCACTTCGTACGAAGGTGAGGCGAATTATTATGCACGCTCCTGCCAGCTGTCCGAATTCTACCCCGACGCCGGCGAGTTTCCATTTGCAAGCAAAATCCGCTTTGACTCGTGGGCCGGCTTTTGTCCGCTGATCAATCACCGTCAAGGCTTTCCAAACGGCGCTTTGCATCCCGGATTGCAGAAACATATTTTCGCAGTCGTGGATCGCTGGTTTGAACCAAAGAACATCGACGGAATTCAGTTCAACGGCGTGGACGGAATTCGCCTCGACGTGTACGCAGACGTCCCAGTGTCTTTTTGGCGGCTTTTCAGAAAGCATCTGAAGAGCGTCAAGCGTGACGCTTTGATCATCGCCGAAGACTGGTACGACGGCTTTGACATGCTGCAGGGCGACCAAGCCGACGGCATCATGAACTATCGCGCGCGCACTCTGGCCGAGAGCTGGTTCATCAACCCCGACCAGCGCAACAAGTTCACACCCAGCGCCGCGCAGAACTTCCTTGAGACTCGTCTGAACGGTTACCGCGAGCACATCAAACATGCGCTCTGGACGATGCTCGACAGTCACGACACAGACCGCTTCCTGAGCAAAACTATCTGGCAAAACCGCTGGCTTTCAACCCGCCCGCAGGATGGCAACAGCTGGGACAACGATACGGTCAACAAACCTGACCGTGGTGCGCTGTATTCCAACGACAAACCCGGTTTGCTGGAAAAAGAGTTTTACAAGGGGATGGTCGCATTTCAAATGGCTTACGTCGGAGCACCAGTCGTATATTACGGTGCTGAAATTGGCATGTGGGGAGCGGACGATCCGACCTGCCGCAAACCGATGGTCTGGGACGACCTGAGCGCCGGACAATTCGAAACACAGTGCGTCACGCACCCCGGTGCATGGTGCCTCGAAAACACTGGCGTGAAGTTTTCTTCTGAAGCCGACAAAGACATGCTCGCCGTCCACAAGCGCATCATCAAAGCGCGCAACGAACATCCCGCATTGCGCAGAGGCAAGTTGAACTCATCGCTGTCGCTTGTTGTCAACGGACAAGCCGTTTCGGTCGGCAGTCCGAGTGCCGACTGGACTTGGCTGTGGGGTTTCGAACGCGCCTTCGGCGACTCGAACTTCGCATACTTCCTCTCCAACGAACTGATGAGCAAAGATGCCCAAACAGTTTTGTTGCAAACGCGCTTTACTCCGGAAAAAGAAGCAGTTGAGCTTGTCTCGGGACGTTCATACCCTGTAGATGAAAGAGGTCGCATCAGTGTGACGATCGGGCGCGAACGGGCTGTGCTGTTCG
Source organism: Pseudomonadota bacterium (assembly GCA_039799905.1). Lineage (GTDB taxonomy): Bacteria > Bdellovibrionota_B > Oligoflexia > Silvanigrellales > Silvanigrellaceae > RFOM01. The sequence continues at coordinate 124,201 of JBDLRP010000026.1, forward strand.
TCCAACCCCGGTAAGCCGACTGCGGCACCACTATTTGCAGGAAGGACTAACAACATGAGTGAGACCAAGTCGCGCCTGAGCGAAGATATCAAAAAAGCCATGAAAGATGGCGAAAAAGAACTTCTCGGCGTGTTGCGCATGATGTTCAACGAAGTCCGCAATGCAGAGATCAACGATCTCAAGGAACCTGGCCGTGTGCGCACCGAAGCTGAGGTCGTTCAGATTTTGGCCGCCTATCAAAAACAACTGCAAAAAAGCATGGCTGAATATCCGCCGGATCGGCAAGCACCGCTCAAGGCTGAACTCGCCATTGTGGAACGCTACCTCCCCAAAGCCCTGTCGCCTGCCGAACTTGAAGGTTTTATCAAAGACTATCTCGGCAAAACCAGCGAGAGGAATTTCGGCCTGCTGATGAAGGCGATTCAGGGCGAACTGGTTGGACGTGTTGACGGCAAGTCACTCTCGGAAACTCTCAAGCGGGTACTCGGATAATGAAGCCAGTTTATGTCATTCAGGGCGCCAACTCAGCGATGGCGCGGTCATTGATTTCGCTCAATCCAAATGCCCGTTTCGTTTTGATGAGCGAAAATCCGTTGAGCTACACTCCCGATGTCGAGCACATTTCGTTTCAGGGCTCGGCGCTTGACGAAGATTTCGTTAAAAAATCAATTCAAGCTGCAAATGAAAGCTTTCAGGGTATCGACGGCTACGCACATTTTTGCGGCTCGATTTTGCTCAAGCCGCTGCACATGACTCGCGCAGACGAATGGCAGGACCTGATGAACAAGCACGTCACAACTGCATTCATTGGCCTAAAAGGTATTTTGCCAATCTTCAAACAGCAGGGCCGTGGCAGTGTTGTTTTGATCTCCAGCACCGCAGCCCGCATCGGCTTGCAAAATCACGAAGCAATTGCAGCGGCGAAAGGTGCACTTGAAGCTCTCGTGCGATCATGCTCTGCCACCTATGCGCCTGTGCGCTTCAATTGCGTTGCTCCAGGGTTGACACGTTCACGAATGAGCCAACGCATTGTCGAAAATGAAGTGTCCCTGAAGGCCAGTCTGAATCTGCAGTCCATCCAGCGTTTGTCAGAAGCCGAAGATCCGGCGCGTGCCGTATCTTTTCTTTTGAGTGAACACAGCCAAATGATCACCGGTCAGACGATTGCGACCGATGGCGGATTGTCGTCCACGAAACGATTGAACCCTTAATTCAAGAGTGTGACGCAATGAAAATTCATTTTTTGTTAGCAGCCATTCCGATGTTGCTGCCTGCATGCCAGACGCCGCGAGAGTTCAATCAGCCCGATGCCTCAACCAACGGCGCCAGCGACGACCTCAGCATGGACGACGAAAAACTTCTCAGGTTGAGAGGCTACGTTGCCAAAGCAGGCTTTCCACGCTGGGACCACAACCGTGCGACCTGTATTATTCTTTGCGAATCGGGCGGCCGTGCGAACGCACGTTCAGGCCCACACGTCGGACTCTTCCAAATCAACGAATCTTACCCGAGCAGTGAAGCAGGTCGCGGCGTTAAACATCCGACTCAAGCCGCTTGGGATGCCACCGGCAAACGCTGTGGAAGCAACCTCGAAGATCCACAGGTCAATGCAGATTGTGCATTTGTGCGACTTTCGCGCGCCGGCTGGAAAGATTGGGATTGCGGTGGAGCGGTGTCATCTCTGACGCCAAAGGTGGAGGCCTGCATCAGTCGGCTCGACAAACGCCTCGGAAAATAGGTACCCGCTACCTGCGAAGATTTTCCAAAAAGATGTTCAAATTCAACTACTGGCAATTCGCTGTTCCGGCGCCGACCCTGTAAACATTGGGTGCTGCGCAGCTCGCAAGTTTTGCCGACGTAAACGTGATCGTATTTTGTTTTCCGCTGAAGGCAGCCACTGCGGCCTCGAGTTTTCCATTGGCAGAAAAGGTCACGCTCGTTTTATTGCCGGACCCTCCCTGATAGCTCAATATGCCTGAAACTTTTGTATTGTTGCCTTCGATGTTCACGCTGCTGCCCTGACCTGACATTATGCATATTCCACGGATGGCATCGCCCTGCAGAGGTATATTCAGTGACCCGCCGCGATCGATATAAACGAGCAGAACCTCATCCCGCGCAACAGTGCCGGACACCAGCGGCCCAATCACCTTTGTCACGTCGACCTGCATAACCGAGGCACACGTCTGTTTGAATTTCTGGAGATTGCCTGCAACGGTTCCAAGGCTTCTGATATTTTCCAGTTTGAACTGAAATGCCGGCTCAGAGACTGAACCACCGGCCGAGCCCCCCGCTGTTCCTCCGGATGCGGAGCCGCCGGAGGAGCCCGTTCCGCCAGTTCCGCTGCCGTTGGACTGATCCGATGCCAAAACAGCATCCTCAATCGATTTTGAAAGTTCCGCCTCTGCTTCATCTTGCTCAGCTTCGCTCAATCCAGTCTCAAGAACGATACTGTCGCCCTCACCTCGCTCCAATTGCTCCTTGACCTGCTTGACGCGATCGGTACCGCTTCCCGACACCGAGAACGCAACACGGTAAGAGTCGGCAGAGGAAAATTGTGTTGGCTGACTGCTGCATGCAATGACAGTGAAGAGCGACGCTGTTGCACTGAAATATAGAGCTCTCATTACAGTCCCCCCACCCGAACAACTGGCCCAATTTCGCATTGGCTGGAGCGGTATTTTTCACAGAAATCTTAAGGGATATTTTTTTTACGCAGTGTATTTCGATAAGTTAGACACCGAAAACATGACCCCGGCGGTCATCCTTTGACGCCACCCAGCGTCAGTCCGGAAATCATATACTTGCTGGAGTAAAGAAAAAGCATCACGACAGGAACGGAGATAAGCACCGAGCCAGCTGCAAACAGCCCCCACTCCGAGTTGAAATTTCCCTGCAATTCGTAGAGACCCAGTGGCCACGTGCGAAGGCGCGAATCCTGCAGCAAGGTCGAGGCGACCAAATATTCATTCCATGCCTGGGTAAAATTAAACAAAAAAACAATAGCCAGCGAAGGCTTCGAAAGCGGCAAAAGAATTCTGTAAAATGCGCCAAACTCCGTGCAGCCGTCGATGCGCGCCGCTTCCTCAAGACTCTTGGGCACAGTATCGAAGTAACCTTTTAAAATCCAAATTGAAAACGGAAGTGTGGTGACGGAGTAAGCAATCACCAAGCCGGTGTAGGTGTTGTTCAGTCCAATTTTTGTCAACACAAGATAAATGGGAAGCAAAAGCATCGCACCCGGGATCATCTGCGTCGTCATAAGGAACAACAGTCCAGACTTGCGGCCAGGGAATGTGTAACGGGCAAATGCGTAAGCAGCAGTTGCAGCCAGACAGACGCCAATCAGACTTGTGGTAACTGTGATGAGCAGACTGTTGAACAGCCACTGCAAGAAAGGCTTCTGGGTGATGATTGTAACGTAACTCGCAAGGCTGGCGTCATCGGGAATCAGGCTCATGTCGGACGACAACAAACGGTTCCCCGGCCGCAGCGAAATCGTCACGATGCGCGAGACGGGAAACAATGCGACGATACAGGCCAGCCAGAGAAAGGCATGGGTCAATAGAGACTGTGGTCGACTGACTTTTTCTAGCGATGACACGACGTGCTCACTCCCTGTGCTCGATTACCTGCGGTTCGGATCTTCGGTCATTTTTGAGCTCTTCATCCACACCGCTGTCAGCACCAACAAAATCAGAAAAATCACGATCGCATAGGCGGCCGAAAAGCTATAGCGGTTGTAGACAAAAGCTTGTTTGTAAAGGTCACTGACCAGAATATCGGCCCCCTCGGAACCGCCGCGCTGGGCCGTCATCAGATACACCACATTGACGTTATTGAACGTCCAGATCATTCCTAAAATCATGGATGGAACCATGACGGGCTTTATCAGCGGAAGAGTGATGTTTCTGAAGCGCTGCCAAGCGGAAGCTCCGTCGAGGCTAGCCGCCTCGTAGTAGCTTTTTGAAATTGACTGTAAGGCGCTCAGCGAAACCACCATCATGAACGGAATGCCCAACCAAATGTTCACAATGCAAATCGAGGCAAACAGCGCGTGCGGATCCGTCCACCACTCTTGAGGTTTGAAACCCACCCATTCGAAGGGTGCGATGCGGGTCTCTCCAACTGAGAAACTGAAAACATCGTTCATCAGTTGTATCAGATGATTCACATATCCATAGGCGGAGTGAAACTCACCGCGCCAAGCCAGAACTGCAATCAGCTGGGGAATCGCCCAAGGCAGCATGAGGATGGTGCGGTAAATACCCGCCCCACGAATCTTTTGGTTGAGGAAAAGCGCCAAAATAAGACCGAATGCGACGTGAAACACAAGGTTGATGCCTGTCCACGCAAAAGTGCGCGCAGTGACAAGCCAAAAACTTTCTTTGGTCTCGCTACCCAGCTTGAGCACTTCGAGAAAATTCTCGAAACCGACGAATTGAATGCTGCCCGTGCGGATCCAATCGCCGAGAGTTTCCAGGTTGAGCCTGTGAAACGAGAGGTAAACCTCGAATGCCAGAGGATAAAGGAACAGCAAAGTCACGCCCGCAGTTGCGGGGGCTGCAAACAAAAATGGAACCATCCAGCGGCCGCGGATGAGGTATTTGAAGATGAGTGCGGCCACAAACGGCAACGCACCGAGCACTATCGAAAGAACAAGCGCCGCCTCGAACACCAGAACGAGTTCGGCACCAGCGACCAACGAGACGAGCGCCGCCGCCGGAAGATAGTAGTCAGAACGCCAATATTTATAATTGACCCACAAAAAACCGACCACCGCCGAAACAGCAAGTGCGACGAGCAAAAGAAGGCGTATGATTTCAAGGATTGCCGGCAGCAAAGATACGCTCATCATGGTGCTTTTGACTCTGGTTTATTTTTTGAGTGAAGCGAGCTTTTCGAGCGCGCTCTGCTGCATGATCTCAACACCTTTTTCGGGTGTAATGTCGCCTGACATAATCTTCTGCTGAACGGGGCGCATCGCATCCCATGCAGCACGCATTTCCGTTTGAGCAGGCATCGGACGACCGTTTGCAGCGGCAGCAATCAGCGGCTGAATGGATTGCAGGCCGGTCACGCGTGGGTCGTTGAGTGCTTCAGCTGTCGCAGGAATACGGCCCAGACGCTCGGCAACTTCAATTTGGATTTCGCGGGAAGTGAGGAATTCGACAAACTTCTTCACAGCTTCTTTTTTGGCATCCGCAATCTGCGCATTAATAAAGACGTAACGTCCGCTGACCATCGGAGTGAGCGGCTTATTGGTTTCGCTCAGGACAGGCAGAGGCGCCATTCCGAGCTGGTCTCCAAGTTTGGCCTGAAACTCTTTGACGCTCCAGTCGCCGTTGATTGTCATTGCGGCCTTGCCTTCGAGGAACAACCCCTTGGCACAGTCGTAATCACATTCTTTTGGAATCACCTGTTCCTTGGACTTTAGATTGTAGACATACGCGAGTGCGTTCTTCATCGCTTCGGAATTCAGCTCGACGCGTGCGTTGCCTTCCAAGTCGACCGAAAGAGGCCAACCGCCGAACGCTCCAACGAAGGGAACGAGCCAAAACGGTTCGTTTTGAAAAAACACAAGTCCGAATTTGCCGGTTTTGGCATCTGTGTTTTTGCGCGCGGTTTCGACCATTTCCGCTGTCGTTGCCGGCGCCTGAGAGACGAGATTTTTGTTGAAGAACAACAGCAGGTGATTGCCGTAGGTGGTCGGAACGCCCATCACGGCGCCCTTGAGCTTAACGGCTTCCGCAGCAGCTGGCGTGAATTTGGAAACATCGACGAAGGTCTCAACGGATTGAATCAGCTTTGCCGTCGTAAAGACTCCGGCGATGTCGTTGGGACCCCAGACCAATTCAGCGGCCTGTCCGGCTGTCGCCGCAGTGGTAAATTTAGTGCGCAGATCTTCGTTGGGGTATGTTTGCCTTACAACACGGATATTGGGATTGGCTGTCGTGAAACGGGTGATCCAGTCGTCCATCACCTTGGTGTTTTCAGACTCTTCCTGATCCCACAAACTGATTTCAACTGTACCGCCCGCGGTCTGTGTTTCGCCTGTCGTCGCAGTGCCGGCGCCCTTCTTTTGGCCGGTCATCAGCTGCAGGCCAATCAATCCTGCAATGCCGAGTGCGGCAACGGCAAAGATGATCTTGGGCTTGTGATTTGCCGGCGAGGGTGATTGTCCCGATTGATTCTGATTGGAATTTTGCAGAATGGCATTGATTTTCGGAAACATGGTCTCCCTCATTTCTTCAAATTGTTGGAATTGGAAAATGCAGATTCAGAGTTCATGACTGAAATCCAGACTTCTTTCGGCAGCTGGCAGGTTGCCAGAACAAACATCGCGTGAGACCAAGTGAGCGGCATCACCCAAGAGGGTTCTCCAGTGACAGGATCGATTTGCTCCGGCATTTGCCCTTCGCGCGGAGTATGACGAATGACCCACGCACAGCACTCGGTTGCCAAACTCATTTCACCGCAGCGAGCTGCAGCTAGTGCAAGCCAGAGAGTGGTGAGAATCCACGGTTGGCCATCGCGATAGTGATCACCCTCGTATCTTCCGATACCGCCCGCGCCCTGACGCCAAAGTGTTTTGCGCATTGCGCTGCAGAGATCTGGCAATACTTTTTGTGCGTAATTTTTGGATACCGCCTCGAATGGTTCGACAACTCCCAACAAGGAGACGTCGAGAACGTAATCCGAGGACCAGCGCAGAGCGCAAACGCTTGAATCGACAGCACGGCCCTTGGAATGTCCTGCTCCCGTCTCGGTTGAGGAATACTGCAATGTAGATTGTTGGGTTGTATTCTTGAGAAAGAGTGTGCGCGCAAAACCAGTCGGTGTCGATGGCGCTGATGCAACCAAATGCTCTTCTAGCAAACCAGAGAGCACAGCGGCACGTTCGCGCCACAGCGGCGGCACCGGCCACTTCATGTGCTCAGCCAAATCAGCAGCGGCGCGCAGCCCTGCGACAGCTGCAGCAACGGAATATAAGTGAACGCCTTCTCTCTCTTCCCAGAGATCAAAACCGTCTGAAATCCAGTCCGTGTTTTCGAATTTGCTGGTGGCAAGCCAGTGTGCAGCCCGCTCAACCATACCGCGCAAGCGTGATGCACCTTCGGTCAGGCCGGAGAGCTTGACGTGCTGCCAGAGTCCGAACAACACACTGCCGGTTTCGTCGGGCTGCAGCAGACCCCAGCTTGGCCCGAGATGACCGCTCATGTCATGGCGGTGCAGGAAGCTGCCGTTTTCGGCCTGGCACTTGGCCATGTATTCATAAAATTTTTCGGATTCTTCGAACATGCCGGCGGTGTCCATCGCCAGCGAAATAAAGCCAGCATCACGGCCCCAACAATATCCGTAGCCACCGCATCCAGTGAATTCAAACTGAAATTCGGGAGCTGCGATGATTCCGCCGGACGGGTCCTGCATCTGCCTGAGTGTCAGCAGAGTGCGATCATACAATGAGCGCACGTACTCCGGCAGTTCGGGAGGGCGGCGGTTCTTGTGAATACTCGAAAGCCACTGTTCGTCGTGCTGACAGACGGCTGCCCGAGCGGCAATAAACGAGCTGCCCGGCCGGCGAACAGCCTGCTCCAATGAGTGCGCAAAGGTGAACGTGAGTTCGAATGGCTGACGCGCATCCACCGGCCACACCATCAGGCCCTGACTGGTTCCCGTTGCAATGGGTTCCGTTTGATATTTTGTCCAGCTGCTAAGAATTTGTTCGCGCACTGCCGCAGGTGCACCGCTGCCGAGCTGCTTCAAGGTTGTCAGGGTCGAAGACAGCGCCGCCGAAAATGCCGCAATCGCGCAATGTCCGGCCTGCATTTGAACACATGATGCAAATGCGGGAGTGCGCGCTGTTTCGTTTTGCGCAACGGAGAAAGAGAAGAACAAACCGGCATGATAAGACACCAGAGCACCTGCCGACAGTGCAGAATAGGTGGTCTGCAAAAGCTGGCTGCAGTGAAATTCCGGCTGATGCCAATGAACCACAAAAACAGAAAACTCACTTGGAACGTTCTCAAGACTGAACTGTTCACGAAGGCAGTTCGAGGAAACAAAACTCTCCGTTTTTAACTGGATATTTTCTGAAAAATCGTCGCATTCAAACTCGAAAACAGACTGTGAAATGTCGGCGCCGCCAACCAGCCTGCTGTCGCGCGCAATGCACGTTGCCACGGTGACAGGATGATCGGCAGGAATAAGATCTTCGAGTTGTTCGTCTGCAACCCATTCGTTGGTGGGCAGTGGCAAAAGCACGGCACGCGACAGACCGTCGACGGGCGTCTTGCGGACCAACAGAACGTGCGAAAATGTCTTGCGTGTCAGCAGCCCGTGCGCATCGCGCGTCGGAGCAAAAAACAACGATGGACGCGGACCAGCCTTCTGCTGTGGCTTCAGGTCGAGTGGACTGATGTCCGAGTCTCGGGCGCTGCCGAAGCCGACGAGAAGAGAGTCGCGTGCGAGCGTGTATTGCAGCATGAGACAAAAACTCCGTCCGAGGTCTGATTGTTCCTTGGCATGTTGGGGCAGAGAACTACTTTAAATGCCCCAGACTGGCAAGCCAGCAAGGGGCAATTAACGCTGTAAATACAAGTGTTTTGTAAACATCAACGAGTCAAGGGCTTGTATTTGATACGCTTGGGGTTGACCGCATCGTCGCCCAAACGACGACGTTTGTCCTCGATATAGTCCTGATAATTGCCCTCAAACCAGACCACACGGCTGTCTCCTTCGAAGGCCATGATGTGGGTGGCAATACGGTCGAGGAACCAGCGATCATGGGAGATGACCACCGCGCAACCTGGGAAGTTCACGAGTCCGTCTTCCAGCGCACGCAGTGTGTCGACGTCGAGGTCGTTGGTGGGCTCGTCAAGCAGCAAGAGGTTGCCACCGTTCATAATGAGCTTCGCAAGGTTCAGACGGTTGCGTTCACCGCCCGACAGACTGCCGACCTGCTTTTGCTGATCGGAGCCGCGGAAACCGAAGCTCGCGATATACGAGCGGGCCGCAAGTTCACGGTTGCCGACCTGAATGAGGTCGCGACCGCCGGAGAGTTCATCAAAAACAGATTTGTTGCCGGTCAGGCTTTCACGGTTCTGGTCCACGTAGGAAACCTTGACTGTGTCGCCCAGACGCAGCGCGCCGGAGTCTGGCTTTTCGAGGCCGACAATCATTTTGAAGAGGGTCGACTTACCCGCACCGTTGGCACCAATCACTCCGACGATTCCACCGGGAGGCAGACGGAAATTCAAGTTGTCGAAAAGCAGCCGGTCGCCAAATGCTTTGCTGAGGTTTTCGGCTTCCACAACAACATCTCCCAAGCGCGGCGCAGGCGGGAAGGGAATTTCTTTGATGGTCTCGTATTGTTCATTCGATTCGTTGAGCATTTGCTGATAGGCGGACACGCGCCACTTTGCCTTGGCCTGACGGGCCTTCGGGCTCATCTGCACCCACTCGAGCTCTCGCTTGAGGGTCTTTTGCCGCACCGACTCCTGTTTCTCTTCTTCAGAGAGGCGCTTGATTTTCTGCTCCAACCAAGCGCTGTAGTTGGTGTGCCAAGGAATACCCTCACCGCGGTCGAGCTCGAGAACCCATTCCGTCACGTTGTCCAAGAAGTAGCGATCGTGAGTCACACACACCACGGTGCCCACGAATTCCTTGAGATGCCGCTCAAGCCACTGCACAGACTCAGCATCAAGGTGGTTGGTCGGCTCGTCGAGAAGCAGCATGTCTGGCTTCGACAAAAGCAGGCGGCAAAGAGCCACGCGGCGGCGTTCACCGCCCGAGAGTGTTTTAACTTCAGCATCCGCGGGCGGACAGCGCAGAGCATCCATTGCAATTTCGATGGTACGGTCGAGCTCCCATGCATTGCAGGCATCGAGCTGATCCTGCACACGCGCGGCCTCATTGATGACCTTCTGCATTTCGGCGTCGTCCAATGGCTCACACATTTTCATGTTGAGGTCTTCGAACTTTTGCAAAAGCGCCTTGGTTTCAGCGAACGCCTCTTCGATATTCTCCTGGACGTTCTTTTCAGTATTCAATTCGGGCTCTTGAGGGAGGTAGCCGATGCGGATGCCCTTGGCCGGGAAGGCCTCGCCGGAGAAGTTGGTGTCAACACCAGCCATGATGCGCAGAAGTGTAGATTTACCGGCGCCGTTATTACCGATAACCCCGATTTTGGCCCCTGGCAGAAACGAAAGGTACATGCCCTTGATGATTTCTTTGCCATTGATGACCTTCCGCAGGTTCACCATATTGAAGATGTAATTTGCCATTCGGGCGCTCCTGAGCTAATTTGAAGCAATATTAAGCAAACCCCTACCCACTCGGGAATGAGGTCCGTCGTTTATGCTGAAGTTCGTTGGTTCGATCAAGCTCAAGTGCCTCACAATTTCACTTCTGACCACCGTTCTTTTTGATTTTGAGGCGCGTGCCACAGACCCCGAAGGCGATTACAACTTTATCGCCAGCGCAAGGCTCAAATCGCCTGACAGAAACTTTGAGACCTCCACACGCGAGATGCTCGTTCAATTGGACGGAAGCCAGTCGGTCACACTCAGAGGAAAAACGCTGAGCGTGACCTTGGAGTCGGAACCGAGTGGTTTTGCAAAAGCTCAAATGATCCGTGTCAGCGCAAATGGAAGCACCGGAGCATCGGGCAATTCCGCCGCATTTTCAGCCGGCATGTTCAAAGTCTCGGACAATGGGGAACACAATTTTCTTTTTGTTGAAAAAAGCCGCGGATGGCTGTTGGAAATAAAATTGCGCCCCGTTGATGAGCGCAAGGGCCACCCGAGCAAATCCTCTCCGTCCGGCAACCGCCCGCCAAACCGCGAGTGGCAGCGCAAGAAGACAAAACGCCTTCCCGCCTGATAAGGTATCGCAAACCTTATCCGTTGGGACAAAAGATGTGGATTTTTAATCTCGCACGGTTTTTGGGCGTGATTTTCAGTGTTTTTCTTTGCAAACCCAGCCAAGCACAAGTCCGAAGGCTGAGTCAGGTCAGCACCCGTGAAATTCAGGCCGCCGCCTACACTCAGCAGTGGAAAAAAATTCTTTTTTACGCACCGACATGGGGCCGCGGCGAAGTCAGTCTCGTTGATGACGAGCGTTTTTTTCTTCACGAAGATGGAAAAACAAATCCGGAACAGGAACTTGAACAAACCCTGATGGCGTTCTCGGAGGGCACTCCGGCCGACCGCCAAGAAGCGCTCTGCAAGTATCCAGCCCGCAGGATTTATCTGCAAAGAACCCTTAAGATTGTTTTCTCGGATCCCGAGTTCAACAGCCAGTCAGATGTCTGCAAACGCTACCGAACATTCGCGGCCAAAGTAAAATCCGACAGCGTTTCGCTGATTTTTTCTTCGTTTTTTCCAAACAATCCGGCTTCACTTCTGGGTCATACGCTGCTCAAGTTCAGACGCAAAGCAGAAGAGGATTTTAGTGGTAACGTGCTGCTCGATTACGGACTCAACCACGCTGCAATTCCGACGACCGACAATCCGCTTCTTTATCCGTTTATGGGCATGAGCGGAATGTTTGCAGGCATGCTCAGCATGTCGCCGTATTATGTAAAAGTTCAGGAATACAACAACGCCGAAAGCCGTGACCTGTGGGAGTACGAACTCAACCTCAATGGCGATGAAATTGAGCTGATGTTGGCTTCGGTTTTTGAGCTTTCAACACATCGCATCGATTATTATTATTTCGACGACAATTGTTCCTACTTGATGCTGGCGCTGATTGATGTTGGCCGGCCTTCACTCAACCTGACGCGCAAATTCCGCGCATGGGTCGCACCAAGCGACAGCGTCCGCGTTGTTGCCAACTCGCCGTCACTCGTTAAGAGCGTTCAGTACAGACCCTCAAATGTCAGCAAATATCTGCATCTCGAAAAATCACTCAACGAGAATGAGAAAAATTCGCTTCGTTCCCTGCTCTTTCCGATTGCCAAATCACACGAGAATGCACAGGGAAATCCCAGTCTGAAAATTGATCTCAAAGCGCTCGAAAAGCTCGATGAAAACGAGCAGACAAGGGTGCTCGACACTGCATTGGAATACATTGGCGCCAGCGAAAAACTCTCGGCCGGCAAAAAGCCACTGCGCTGGGCAGCTGAGCAAGAAATTTTACTCAAAACTCGCGCCGAACTCGGAACAACCAGTGCATCGATTGAAGTTCCAACTCCAGATGACAACGCTCCCCACCTTGCGTACCCACCGACACGGTTGAACTTAGGACTCTTGAATGTCAGCAAGCCTGATCGCTTATTAAAGCCAGCATTCGTTGTTGGATGGCGGCCGGCACTGCAAACCCTCGAAAGTCCGATTGCCGGCATGGGCGCAGACCTCGGCATTGGTCTTTTCAATGTTGAATTTCTTATTTCAGGTCGAAACATCAGCCTGAGAGAATTCACTCCTGTCAGCGTTGAATCCATCCAACTCGCCAAACCAAACCTGAGCTCGCTCTCGTGGGCCTTTGAATTGGGCCACAAACAACGCTGCTTTGAAGGGTGCCGGCAAACTTACGTCAGTGTGGAAGCCGGATTCGCATTTGCCACGGACGATCCAAACGCCCGTCTCGTTGCCCGCGGCGGCTTGCGCATCGGCGATGATCAGGGCGGTGCGCTTTTTATTGAACCCGCGGCGCATGGAATTGCAAATCTTCCGCTTGACGCGACTAGCCGCTGGGTCAGTCGATTGTCGTTCAGCAGGCTCATCAGCCTGTGGCAAACTCCCCGCTGGATAGTGGAGGCCGCGAGCAGTTACGTTGTGCGTCCGCTGGCTCCATGGGAAATTCACGGAACAGTGCAGCTGCACAATTTAGAAATGCAGCTGCTGGCGCGGACGTTTTATTATTTTTGAGAGTGAACGAATGCACAATACTTTATCCCATCGATGGACTGCTTTCGTCAGTTTACTCTTCGTTCTTTTAACCGAGTGCTTCACAACGTCAGTTTCATTTGCGGGCGAAAAAATCGGATCGCGCATTTGTCTGCTGAGCGATCTGAATGGCCCTTACGGCAGCATTGCGTTGCCGAGCGGAGTGCATTCCGGTGTGGCCAGACTCGCGCAGATGAACTGCGATTTGGCGCTTGCCGCCGGTGATCTGGTGGCTGGACAAGACACATCACTGAGCAACGAGCGTCTGCAAAGCATGTGGAACGAATGGGAGCGTGTTGTTGCAGATCCTTTCCTGTCGCGCGGTGTACCGATTCTGTCTGCACTGGGCAACCACGATGCCTCGGCCGAGCGCAGCTCAAGCGGCGGTTTCGTGTTTGCACGCGAGCGCATGGCTGCTGCGTCAGCGTGGAATGCAATTCTGGGCAAATCGGCCTATTCATCTGTCGAGTGGTTGAGCCGTGAACAATTTCCATTTTTTTATGCGTTCAAGTTCAAGTCCGCGGGGGTGATAGTCTTTGACGGGAGCTCGGCGGGTGAGGTTTCACGCAACCGTGTGTGGCTCGAAAGGCAACTCGATATTCTAGCAAGCGATGCCGCAGTGAAAACACGCATCGTGATTGGCCACCTGCCGTTGTTTGCAGTTGCCAAGGGGCGCGAGACAGTCGGCAATATTCTCTTCGACTCTGTGGAACTCTACCAACTGTTCAACCGTTACCGCGTCGACTTTTACGTCAGCGGTCACCACCACGCATTTTATCCGGCGCGGCCCGCACTCCAGTATAACGATTATGGAACCGTTCTACTTTCACTGGGTGCCATGGGCGACGGTCCTCGTAAACTCTTGAACCCTTCGGCACCACCCGCCAGACACTCAATGTCCGTGCTCGACATCTCCCAGTCCATTCTCGACCCAGACTTTTTCGCACCACAGAATTTTAATCTGCAAACGCTCTCGCCATTCGACGGCCTGCTGCAGCCATCGACGCTTCTCCCCGAGAGGCTGGAGAGTTTCGACGGGCGCGGGCGTCCGGTGGATTTGCGCCGCATTGACCTTTGACGTGACACACTAGCAACCGACTCAAGATCTTAAAATAACTGGATTTAAAATTTATATTTCATATTTAGCAGAGTCGCCCGAAGGTACATGTGGGTAAAGTGCGGGAGGAATTCCATGAAGACAATGTCGGCGCTAGCAGTTCTGGGTTTGGTTGCCTGCGGCCAATCGAACGAAAACACGACGCAACTCGCAACAGAGGCGCTAAATAGCGATAACAAGCCTCTGCAAAACGAAGGCGAAGAACAGCTGGGAATCGTCACAAAATCTGCATCAATGTCTGGTGCCTTCAAAGCTGTGCTCAATTCGGCGACAAACTTGGCTCCGGCGGGCGCGTTGCAAGCGTTCGGAGCGGTATCAACGTTTACGGACGCAGTTACCAAGAATAAGTGTTCCGGCGCTTTCGCCTACGAACCGGACCCAAAGAGCCCCAAGACTCACGTAAACCTGTATTACTATACCGCCACGCATTGTTTTGAAACCGTTAACCCTCTCGGGGTAACCACATCTCCGGTCGAAAAGAGTGTGCTCAGGCAATCCAACTTAGGCTCGGGTGCCAGTTTCACTCTGCCATTTGGCGCTGCGAACAAGGTTGCCAAATTGGTTAAAATGACTGCTCCTGAAATTCAGTACGAGAACAATGTACGCACCGATGTGATTCGGTTTTTCCAAGCTCGTATGCCCTTGATTCTGGCAGTACCATTGGCTCTTCCGACGTGCCCCAGTGCAATTAGTATTCCAAAAGGAACCGACTTGATTGCCGGTGTGATGGCTGTTGACAGCACGGGAATTGTGCAGGCGAACAGCAAAGAGCGTGCGAAATTGAATTCAGGAAATGTTCTTGACGCCGAGACGCTGAGTCTGCCGAATTCCGGCATTGGCAGACTGTTTCTGTTGGATCAAGTGGGAACAATCCCGGGAGAATCAGGTTCTCCCGTATGGCTGATAGATGGCGACAGGGAAATCACGACGACCAAATCGTATCTTTGTCTTCAGGGTGTTGTGAGCCGCGAGCTGATTACCCCAGAATGGCAGCCATCAGGCAGTATTGAATTGAAGTTGAAATCCTATTTTTCGCCAATCTTGCCAGCGAGCTCAACGGTGAACTGGCGCAAAGTACTCTAAGCGTAAAGGCACGAGGAGTTGGAAGTATGAAAAAGCACATGAATCCAGTCATAGCCAGTCTTGGACTTGTCTTGTCCCTCGCGCCACTGTTTCCGAACATTGCCGAAGGAGGTTCAAACAGCGGGTCAAGTGCAAGTTCGATGACCGGAATGAGTTGTGACAACCGCAAGACAATTGACTCATCGTTTGCCTCTTGGTGTACCACTCCAACGGCGGAAATCATCAAAAACAAGTGCGTCGTTGTGATACATGCACAGCAAATTCAAAACTGCGGCTGGCAGGGTTGCGGGTTCGTAAGTTTTGTCAACGAGCGTCCTAGGCTCGCGGGAGGTTCGGTCAACGAATATGGAATAGCAACTCCGGCTGGATTTACCGGCGCCCCCCCAGCAAGTTGGGAGGCTAATGCCGCTTTGGTCATGCCAAAATCACCATTTCCGCGGCACTACCTGACAGTTTCACAATTCATTGCTGAAAGAGCGAAATGTGCGGCTCTCACGCCTCAAGCGCGTTCCAGTGAAATTGCCTCGGGCACTATCCTGGGAAAGATCTGCAGCGTGAGCCCGGACACCTTGAACTTCAATCCCTACTACTACTGCATGGTGAACCGGCAGGTTATCCCAACGATGCCGTAATAGTGGGTAAATTGCTCCTAGCAATGAAATGACACAACATAGCAAAGTAAAACTCCGCGAAGTGAGGCCGATGATCCTCGCGGAGAGTTTTTATGTTTCTGGACTTCAAACAGTCAAAAAATTTCATCGGTATCGCTCTGCCAAGTGTGGTGGCGGCGCTGTTGATGACTGTTGTCTTCCTCCTCGCACAAGCTCAGGATCCTGTAAATCCTCTCAAAATCGAATATGCTTTCGTTGAGAAGAAAATCGAAAATCCTCAGCTGCTACCAGAAACTCTACAATGGCAGCCATTCAATCCTCAAAAAAATCGTCTCGCACCCCGCAAGGGAGAGTCTCTGTGGCTCAAGATCAACAACCTTTCGGCCGGCAGCGAAGCTTACACTCTCAGATTTGAAAAAGTTTTTATGCGCTTCAAATTATTTAGTGGAGCAGGAAACGTCATCCATGCATTCGGGGGAGACTCGGGATACGCAGGATTTCCGCCACATTTACTGACACTGAATCCGCTGCAAGACGGCCAAGTCTACTTCATGCGCATTGAGTCGGAGCATCAAAGGATTGGCCCCATTGGAAGGATCGAACTCGGCCAGCGTTCACAGTTCATCATGCGCATGCTCAAAGATGACTTGGTTCCGTTTTTTGTATCCAGCATACTGGCGCTGCTGAGCGTCGCTGGCCTACTGCTTTTTGCATTTTACAGGAGCGTTCGCACCTACCTCCACCTCGCAATGTTCTCAGCATGTGTCTTTTTCTATTTGATCGCGGGATTGCGCCTGCGGCATGAGCTTGGGCTTGATCCGGCACTGCTCGGCAATCTCAGCCTTTTGGGATTATTTTGCTCGCCTATTTTCTTTATCAAATTTTACGTCAATATTTTTTCAATCGCCGACAACTCGTGGGTCAAGAACACAATCTTAGTGAATGCTCTCTTCGTTGCGGTCGCGTTGACCGCAATGCCCTTCAGCAACTTGGGACTGTTACCATTTCTGACTTATTTTTATGCGCTCTCTCTGCCTATTTTCTCTGCCGTATTTGTTCATTCGATTGTGAAATTGCGCAGGCACCCATATGCAACGACTTTTTATCTTGGCTTCGCATTTTTGTTTTTGGGCGGACTTTGGGAAATGGCAAATGAGATACGCCTGTTCAACTCCAATTTCCGCATGCTGCACGTCGGAATCCTGCTGTTTTTTATTTGCATGACTGCCATGCAAGGACAATTTTTCAGCGAACTTTTTCTTACTTCGCGGAGAAATGAACGAGCTGAAATTGCGGCACGCAACAGACTGCAAAGAGTCTTCGACTGTACATCCGCCCTTGCGCAGGCGCACAATTACCGGGATGCACTGGCTGCAGTGGCTGTAGCCATCAGCAACCAGCTCAGTCTTTCTGGGCATAAGTTCACCATCGACTTCATGCTTAATAAAAGCGCCTTCACAAATGCCGAAGGCGCAGGAAATGAATTTCTCCATTTTACATTTATAAACTCTGGCGAACAAAACCCTGGAAAAATCTACGAAGTGTTGGCCCCTGACAATGGCAAACCACGGAACTCACTGTTGCCGGTTGTTGCCAGCGAACCAATCACCTCGATTCCCTCGATTGATGAGGCACAGGACCTGTTGGCAGACACGCGCTCATTGTCACCGGAATCGGTACTGACCGTACCGCTCGAGAGCGATTCACTTGACGGCGCCATTATTCTGCGTCGCTTCGATGCCCATTCTTTTGCGAGGGACGACCACAACCAGCTTTTTGGATTTATCAACGCAGTCGCAACCAGCCTCCTCATCGCACTTAAAAATATCGAGTACTTGAAGGAAGTCAGACGAAAAGCGCACATTGAAGCTCAACTCGACGCTGCAGAATCCCTGCAAAATGCATTATTGCCGCCGACGCTGAACCTCAAAGATGTAAAATTGTCTTCCCACGCCCGCAGTGCAGGAAAAACAGGCGGCGACTGGTTTGGATACTACTACAGTGAAAAGAGACAACGTCTCTTTGTAACTATCGGCGACGTGACTGGTCACGACTTTGCTGCGTCTATTCTGACTGGTGTTGCAGCAGGAATCATCAAAAGCTGGGAGTCATACAACTCCGACAGCTATGAATCGGCTTCGGAAGCGATCGAACAGTTGGCACAGCACGTCAACCGGGTGATGCTCGACGCCAGTCAGGGCCTAAAATTCATGTCGATGCTGTTTGTCTGTCTTGAGCTTGAAAACGGACTTTGTCATGTGGTGAATGCGGGGCACCCACACCCAATGCACATCATTCCAGAGCAGCGACCAGAATCCATTGTCGTCTCGGGCTCACTGCTCGGAGTTGAAGGGGAAACAACTTATTCCTCGGAGTCAATTCAACTCAGTGCAAAAGACTCGATCGTTCTCTACACGGACGGTTTGCTCGAGAATACTGGACCGAACGGCGAATGCATTTCACGGCGTTCGATTTTACAGTTTTGCAAAAATCACGATTTCAACGCACATAACCTTGCTTCATTTGTCGACCTTACCCGTGAAGTCTGGGGCTCTCACCCGCCGGATGACGACGTCTCGATCGTAGTCATCACATGGAAGCCAGAGGAGCAGACAGCAATCAGTGCGGCATAGAATGACTTACTTAGTTTCCATTTCATTTTATTTTGATAGGAGAACGTCGGCATGAATTCAGTATTGAAGACCTTTGGACCTGCAACCGTGACTGCTTGTGCAGCTGTACTTGCGTTGTCGTCCGCATGCGTGAAAAAGTCGAGCGATGCGACAACCAAAGCAACCATCACCGACAGCAAGGGAGACGTCCGGCAGGTTGATCTCTCAACCTTTGTTGCCAAACGCGGCGAGTGCAGCGTGCCGGGCGGTTACGAGATCGCTGCGAGTAGAAACATGCGCTACAGCCGTGCGCAATTCGACATGGTCGGAGCTATTCAGTTTGCGAGGATCAACGATGACACCAGTCCGCTCAAAGCTTTCAAAGACATTGTGACGGAGTATGAGCAGGGACTTCTGATTGCCTACACCGGCGGACTCTACAGCAGTCTGAATCCATGGCTCCGCGAAACAAAGGACAGGATCCCCGAAGTTGACCGTCATTACACGGATGAACAGTGGAGTCAGATGGCACTTTGTCTTGCCTCGGGAATCAACAAACTCGCCCAATATCAGGGTGGATTTAATCGACTGCAGGCTTATCGCGGAAGCCGACTCGATTCAGCTTTCGTTGCGGGACGCTACAAGAAAGGAAGCGTGATTACGGAGCGCGGCTTTCAAAGCTACTCATTCGATAAAAACGTCGCCGTGGGCTATTCCGGAGCCGGCAACATGACCGAGCCCGAAAAGAAGAGCGTCCTGTTTGTGGTTCAGGGCTCGGGAATGGTGGGAGCATCCATTGAGGCGATCTCGAGTTTTCCCGAAGAGAAGGAACTTCTCGTGAATTCCGACCACAAATACTGCGTCTCTGATGTTGCGGAGAAAAAGGTCGCGGATTTCGTGCCGGACCACAAAGACAAGGACAGTGTTGTGACCGCAATTTATCTCACGATTGGCGCGGAAAACTGCGGCCTCTGATTGTCAGCAGCCCATGAGAATGAGCAGCTCGTCGACCGCGCCGCGCTTGGCTGGATTGGAATTGATGGCGCGGCGCGCACTGATCGTTTTGATTGTCGCATCGGAATACAACTGTTGAATGAATGGTGCCGATGAATTTGAGACGGCAACGACAGCACCGCGCGCGACCGCCTCGGCACAGGCCTTCTTGAGCCGCGTCTGCTCATCACGCGAGAACCCGCCTCCGGTGTAAGCATTGAAACTCGATGTTGCTGACAACGGTTCATAAGGCGGATCGCAATAAACAAAATCACCCTCACCCGCGAGCGCAAGAAGATTCGAGAAATCCCCTTTCATGAGCTCTGCGTTGCGCAGACGGCTGCTGACAGTCCGGACATTTTCGACTGTGTAGATTGCCGGACATTTTTTATTGTGACCAAACGGCACATTGAATTCGCCGCGGCGGTTCTGCCGGTACAAACCATTGAAGCCGGTTTTGTTGAGAAATAACGTGCGTGCGGCACGATGGATCGGAGACTCCGGCCGACTCGCCCTCAGGGAATAATAAAAGTCCTGACTGTAATTCGCGCGCATCCGCTCGAGTTCGGCCGTCAGTGCTTCTGGCTGATCGCGGATGACGCAATAAAGATTGAAAAGCTCTTCGTTGATTTCGTTGAGCAGCGCGGGAACCTCGGGTCTGAGACTCAGGAACACTGCCGCTCCGCCCAAAAAAGGCTCAAGGTAACGGGCAAAGTTTTGCGGGAAGTGAGGGACCATCTGCTCGAGCAATCCTGCCTTGCCTCCGGCCCACTTCAATACGGGTCTGGCCCGTGCAGTGGTGTCGAAGTACATGACAAACTCCCGATGCGGAAAATGGTTCGTTGGACCTATCGCCGGCACTTTGTACCGGCTGAGCCGGCAATTTCAAAGGGTGCACCCAAAGTCGACAATTCAAAAATAGCATCATTGAAGTCAACACCCAATGGCTCGGCCAGCGCAGCGTCTTGTTTTGCCTTGCGGATGGCTTCGGCGTCCTGATCCTCAAAAAAGGCACGTATGACACGGCTTGTGCTGCTCTGAGCCCCTTCGCTCAATACAAAATGAATGCGTTCTGTGGCGACCGAATGCTTGCGGACACTGTCGGGAGTCTTGGAAAAAGGCCCCTCACACGGAAGCCCTTGACGCGCCCGCTCGTTGCACGTTTCGCCTACATTTTTGTAGGTCTCAAGATGGAGATCCAACACAGGACAATCGACGCCCTCGGGAATAGGCAGTCGAACGACTTTGCCAATCACGTTTTTATCTTTGCTGCAGGCAATGTCGAAAGTCTTGCCATTCATCTCAATCTTTAAACAGTTGTTCCACCAGGCCTCCGGTTGCAGGCCAGTGATCTGCAACGTGACCACCCGTTTAGGGTCAAGCGGCTCGGCTTCCTTGGGATTTGAACCGGTTCCATCTTCGGGAGGAGATAAATTCGGATCATTTTTTTTACCGGCCCCGGCAGGAGGAGTCGGTGGGTTTCCACCAAAATCAGTGTCGTTGCACGCCCAAAGAGCAATGCTGACAAAGCCGGCCAAAACACCGACAACCATGCGGGGCACTTCGACTTTAGCCCTTTTTCGCATCGACTCGGACAGACCATTTTTGAGATTAATGCGGATCATTGGACGTCCTCCCTCTCCTAAAGAGGGTTCAGCAATTGATATGCCAGTCCGAAATCAGCTTTTTAACATGCGCGATTGTTACCCAGATCAGGGCACGGTGTGAGACGAAGATAAACGGGTCAGACGATGGGCATTCGTGGTGGAAGCAAAACAGCACGCACCGGCGAGGCATCAAAGCCGACCAAAGAAAGAGGCAATGCTATCAGCGTGTATTCGCCGTCCGGCACCGCCGATAAATCGAGTCCTTCAAGCACGGCAAAATCGTTTTTTAGCAGCGATTGGTGACTTTCCAGCGCTTTGGAATCGTGCGGGTCGACCGATGGCGTGTCGATTCCGACGGTCACAACCGCGCGTGCGGCGAGCCAATCGACAAGCTGCGGACTGAGCGAAGTGAAGTTGTCCTGCCAGCGTTCTGGATTCGGAAATGAGTTCGTTCGAAAAAGCACGCGCGGAGCGGTGATTGACGTGCCCTGCAGATGCTCGGGGAGAATCCGGCCCGCAGGCACACTGTCGATTGTTATCACCTGACAAAGCCCAAGGTAACGACGCAAATCCCGCTGAGAAATGTCAGCACCGGCTGCTCCATAATGGCAAGGGGCATCGGCATGCGCACCCAAGTGAACCGTGCCCTTGAGCGTCGAGAGCATCAGGTGATGCCCAGCCTCAAAACTCAGCAGGGTTTCCTGCTGCAGCGGCGTGTCACCCGGAAACACAGCCGTGCGGGGGGTGAGTTTTGGTGAAATATCGTATAGAAGGCCCTGCATAGGATTCCCCGCTGAAGTTGCATGCGACACCAAAAGAAAGGCCGAGCCGATGCTGTTTGATGTCTTTTTTTCCATCTGCCAGACACCCGTCGACGGCGTACACCCTTCTGAAAAACAGATGTTTGCGCATTTTTTCGATCAGGTCCAGATGGCCGACGAGCTCGGTTACGGAGTCGCTTGGGTCGCTGAAAGCCATTTGTCCTGCGAAGTGCAAAAACACAACGCAGGTGCCGTCATTCCCAATTTCAAGGGCGAAATCGGCCTCAATACTGACATTCTCCTTCTTGCACCGCACATCTTTGCCCGCACAAAGCGCATCGCGGTGGGCGCGGCCATCAAGAGCCTACTTTGCAACGGCGGACCGATTGCGCACGCCGAGTCGGTCAAATCCTTTCTAACTCTGCAGCAATTTTCACAAGCCGCAGGCCGAAAGCTTCACCTAGGAGTTGCCGCCGGACGCTTTCCGTTTTCGAGCGCTCCCTATGGAATTGTTCCGCGTGATGCGCTGGAGAAGGCTGCGTGGCCGGTTTTGAAGGGAAAAATCTTTACCGAGGCACTGGAAATTTTTCTGCGCTTCATGCGTGGCGATGTGTTCTCTTCACAGGACGTCGCCCCGACGCGAGTGACGCGCGCCGACATGCGCAGCGACGACGACTGGAATCATCTCCGGCAGGTGACCGGCAATCCGTCTGCGGACGAAATCACCTTTGCAAATCGGTGGAATTTTGCACGTACGGGAGTTGTTCCCAAGGAAGCACCCCTGGAGGATCTGCAACTCTACGTCGGCAGCCACGACCCCAAAATTCAGGATTTCGCAAACAGTCTTTTGCCCTGCGGCGTGATGAACCTGTCCATCACCCCAAGCGATGAAATTGAACGGACGCATGCGCGCATGCCGACCACCTATCACCGCGACGGCGGCGCATGGAACAGGTCGCTGATGCCACGCACCGTGCTTGTTTTTCTGGACGCCACAGCCGGACTCAACCAAGCACAGCAGAGCGCGCGCGCACACGAAAAGGCACGCAAAGCCCTGCACACCTACTGGCATGCGCTGGAAGGCACCCTGGATCAGACGCGCATTGAAAATGCCGTCAACAATGCCATCGTCGGCAACGCGCTGGAATGCGCCAATCAACTGAAGGAACGTTTTCATCCGGACGACAGGCTTTTGCTGTGGTTCGACTTTTTCAATCACAACAATGACGAAGTGATGGCCAGCATGCGCGACTTCAAGCGCTTTGTTGTGCCTCTGGTGAACAACTGAACCTGCGCTGAACGGAGAACAATCATGAACAACGGATCACTTTTCAGCCTCGCGGGCCTCAATGCCTTGGTCTGCGGTGCATCGCAAGGAATTGGCCGCGCGACAGCCGAACTTTTTGCACAGCAGGGAGCGCGCGTCATTCTGCTGGCACGCAATCCGCAGAAACTCGAATCCGTACGTCAGTCACTCACCAATCCAGAGCAGCATTTTTGCGTGAGTGCGGACCTTGCCAACGAAAACGACATCGGCCGTGCGGTTCAGGAAATACTCGCACGCGTTGGGGCAGTGCATATTTTGGTGAACAACGCCGGCGGACCGCCTGCGGGAGCGCTGATGGATGCACAGGGCACTGCATTTGAAAGTGCGCTGACGACACACGTACTTTCGCAGCTTCGCCTGAGTCAGGCGTTGGTGCCGCACATGAAGAGCGCAGGATTCGGCAGAATCATCAACATCATTTCCACTTCGGTGCGCATGCCTATTGCCGGCTTGGGTGTTTCGAACACCATTCGTGCTGCTGTTGCCGGCTTTGCAAAAACTCTCTCCAACGAACTCGCCCCACACGGAATTACGGTCAACAATGTTCTCCCCGGCTACACACTGACCGAACGTCTGAATTCACTGGCGCAAACTTCTGCAGAGCGCAGCGGAACGAATCCCGAGACAGTGATGAACGGCTGGCTCACTCAGGTGCCGATGCGCCGCTTCGCCAAACCGGAAGAGGTGGCAGCCGCTCTCGCATTTCTTGCCAGCCGTGAGGCCGGCTACATTACGGGAGTCAGTTTGCAGGTGGACGGCGGACGCATTGGTGCGATTTGAAATCACTCTGCGGCAGCAAATCCCTCGCCGCGCGGATCGGGAACACCAATCACGCGGCCTGATGCCGTTCTTTCGAGGGCATGGACAACAGCAAGTCCATTGCCCGCCTCTACTCCATATCCAAACGCCCTGAGTTGTTCCACGCTCTCCTGTGGCAGCCCGTTGCGCTCATAGCGCACGAAAGGCGGCTTCCACTGGTGGTGAATGCGCGCCGCACCCACCGCGTCGACAAGCGGCATTTCGAATTGCAGCCGATTGAGGACTGTTTGAAAAACAGAGGTAATGATCCGCGGGCCACCGGCGGCACCCAAAACAAGCTTCACAGTGCCGTCTTTTGCACGCACGATGGTCGGGCTCATCGAGCTCAGTGGACGCTTGTGCGGAGCGATGGCATTAGCCTCGCCTCCCACCAAGCCGAACAAATTGGGAACCCCCACTTGCGTGCTGAAGTCGTCCATCTGGTTGTTCATCACCACACCCGTTCCCTGCGGAACAAAGGCGGAACCAAAATTGCCGTTCACAGTCTCCGTCACGGCGACTGCATTGCCTGCGGCGTCGATGACGGAAAAATGGGTTGTCTGCAGTTTTTCGTCTGCCTTAAATCCCGAACCCTCCGGCAGGTTGGCTTTGTTTGGTTGGAATGTTTGCCAGCGGTCATCGAGATATTTTGCCGACAATAGTTTTTCTGCCGGAACCGGCCAGAAATCGCGATCACCAAAATGCTCAGCGCGATCGGCAAACGCGAGCGACATGGCATGAATCTGTGCACGGAGGGTATCCACTGAAGCAAACCCCTTCTTCAGCAGCCCCTGTCGTTCAGCACGTTTCATGTATTCTAAGAGCTGCACCAGCAGAATTCCGCCGGACGAGGGAGGCGGCATCGTGATGATTTCATGATCCTGAAATTCTCCACGTACCGGAGTGCGTTCTGCCGGCTGATACTGCGCAAGGTCTTTCAAAGTGATAATCCCGCCATCGGCTGAGAGACCCTGCACCAATTTTTGCGCCACACTGCCTTCATAAAAACCTTTTTTGCCGCGCTTGGAGATAGCCTCCAAAACTCCCGCAAGTTCGGGCTGCCGCAGTGTGTCACCCACTCTGCAGGGTTCAGCGGGCTCTCGTCCGCAACTGAAGATCCGCTTGCCTTCAGGATTCATCGCCGACCAGCGGCCGCGCAAGGCGTGTTCTGTGTTCGTGCTGAAGCGGATTCCTTTTTGCGCTGCACGGATAGGTTCGCTGAGAAGCTGTTTGTGTCCGCGAGTTCCGTATTTCTCGAGCGCAAGCAGAAGACCTGCTGTCACCCCCGGAACACCCGAGGCCAGTGCGCCGTTTTGCGAAACCTGTGTATCGGCCTTGCCGTTTTTCACATACATGTCCGGATGAGCCGCGGCTGGCGCCTTCTCGCGAAAATCAATGACCTTGCAATCAGTCGCACGCCCGTTTTGCGGCGCAGGACAAAAGACCATGAAACCACCGCCGCCAAGCGCAGCGTAATGAGGGCGAGTCACGGAAAGCATGAACGCTGTTGCCACAGCAGCATCAATGGCATTGCCGCCTTTTCGCAGAATTTCAGCACCCCACTCCGCGGCCTGCTGATCGTCGGCTACAACCATTCCGCGCACGCCTTCGCGGGCGAAGCGAATACTCTCGGGTGGGCCGATTTGCACCGATGCGTGGGCATCAGGTAACAACGACAATAGTGCGAGTGCAGAAAAAATTGAAATAGATTTCATACGCAAGGAGTCCTCGCTGAGGCTTCGGATTCGGAGTCTTATTTTGGCGGATTCAACTCACAGCCGCCAAAGCAAACAACTCACGCGAAGATGACAAGCCGCGCAGCTGGTGTTCGCCCAAACTGCGGACCATTGCTTCTGGCAGGAGATTTGCCACTGCATCGGTGAGAAGAACTTCCTCACCAAGCTGTTTGCAGAGCGACTCGACACGCGAACATTCATTCACGGGCGTGCCGATCACTGTATAGTCGAGGCGATTGGCGGTTCCTACGTTACCAAAAGAGACGATCCCCTTATGAATGCCGATGCCAACCCTGATCGGTTCTTCGTTCGGCAGTGCTTCTTCTTTCATCCGATTCAACGCATTTTCTGCAGCCGAAACCGCAGATTTTGCTGCTGCAAACTGATCGCGCGAGTCACTGATAGGAAAAATAGCCAGCACGGCGTCACCGATGAATTTGAGAATTTCGCCGCCCTGTGCGTGGATTGCCGAACCAATCACATCAAAACAGCGATTGAGTCTTTGCAGCGTCTGATCGAGCGGATGCGTGTCGGTGAAGGTTGTAAAATTACGCATATCACTGAACCAAATGACTGCATCGACTGAACTGCCGTCACCGCGTTTATATTGTCCTGAAAGCACGCATTGGCCGGCCTGACGTCCCAAATAGGCCTCAAGCAAAGCTTCAAGAGCACTGCGCTGGGAAATGAAGGCTATAACAAAACTCAGAAACGGAGTCAGAGAAGTCAGCTTGGAAATCTCTGCTTCGGAAAAGCCGGACATATTCTTTGTCGACCACGAAATATAGCTGCGCAAGTCGGGTGTCAGCTGAAGTGACTCAATGAGAAAATCGGTATGGCCAGATGTCCTTAGGTCGTGCAGAATCGGGTAGTCATTTTCATCCAGCGGTGCATTCAAACTGCGCCTCAGGCCCCTGCCCTCACTGTAAACAAGTGCAACTGGACTTTTTAAAAAACCGGCGGATTTAAGCAAACCATGCCTCCGAAAAACAACTTCCGCGCCTTTTTCTGCTGTCCAATTCAAATTATCGGCGGCTATTTCAGGGTGCATGTGACGCACTGAAAATGAAATGTAGTCGACAGGTAAACCCTCACTACGGGCTTGAGCTGCAAGTCCGTTGAGAAAATCAGCTGCATTCATTGCACGCGTTTCAGGCTTCAAAAGCCAATCGGTCAGAAGCATTGACGGTGTCTCCTAAAATAAAAACCGCTCTGACAGTTTAAATTTATGAGCACCTTTGCGCAGGCAAAATGCGTCATGAATCTGGCTTATGTTTAATTCACGCAGGAAAGAAACAGATCGAGCCGGACTTTGATGACACTGCGCTGCCTGCTGGCAGCGAGATGAGAGTCTGGTACAGTTGGTGCAGGCTCTTCCATTAAGGTTGCAAAATGAAAAAGTGTTTTATAGCCGCGATTCTTGGCTCGCTTCTGTTTCAAGTTGCTGGCTTGGCCGCCGCACCTCAGAAAAACTCAACCTCAGCAGCTACAAGGGCAGGATTCCATGCTCTTTCAGCTGAGGAAATCACCGGCAAGCTGATTCCCTTCAGCGAGTTCAAAGGCAAGGTGGTCATGGTCGTCAACACAGCCTCGCAATGTGGTTACACCTCGCAGTACAAGGGGCTCGAAGCCCTGTATCGCAAGTACAAAGACAAAGGGTTCGTTGTACTCGGCTTTCCTTCCAACGATTTTGGCGGACAAGAGCCCGGCAGCAACGCCGAGGTCAAGAAGTTCTGCGAACTGAGATACAAGGTCACCTTCCCGATGTTCGCCAAGGTCAACATCACTTCTCAGCCTCGGTCAGCTGTCTACGAATACCTTTTGAACCAAAATCCAAACCCCGACACTCGGAAAACCCCGAGCTGGAATTTTTGGAAATACGTCATCGATAAAAAAGGTCAGGTCGTGAGCGCATTCGCCAGCAGCACGGAACCGGAATCACTAGAGCTCGACAAACTCATCGGCCGACTGCTCGCTGAAAAATGACCTCCTCCGAAACACATGCAGAGACTCAGCTCCCTGCATGTGTGATATGCACTATTATGCAGCCTACTTGCTGTTTTCTTTAATTTTCAGTCCGTTTTCTGGTCATTTCCAAAAAGTTCACTCATACTAGGGGCAACCAGACAGGATTGGACATTGACTCATGTGGACACTCTACCAACATCACAAGGGGATGCATTATCTCCATCTTGGCAAATGCCTCCACTCGGAGTCGACAGAAGCCTTTGAATCCTACCTTGCCCTTTACGACAACCCGCGCGGCAGGCTGTGGATTCGCCCGAGCGGGATGTTCCACGACAACGGCGGCCCGCGCGGAACCAAGCGTTTTGTAGCGTTCGGCCGGCTGCGCAAGTTGTCTTTTGATGAATCACACAAGGTGCTTCCCTTTGGCTACGATGCCTGGGGACAAGGAAAGTCGCTTGCGGAATTTGTTGCTTCCTATGAAACCAACAAAAACCACCTGCGCGGGCAGCGATACGTTCTAGAATCGCTGGAAGGCGAGATGCTGTCGACACTCAATACACTGCACTTTCGTGACGAGCTGACAGGCTTTGCTTGGCTCGCCACTCATCCTGAAAAACGCAAGGCGGGACATGCGACTTTGTTGATGCACGCGGTTATTGCGCTGCTGCAGAACGAATCGCCTGACATGAGCTTTGTTCTGCATTCGGAAATCGGCATCCGTTACTATGAGCGCTTCGGTTTTGAAAAAGCGCCGGTTGAACACCAGCACTTTGAGAAATCAATCGCAATGTACTTTGGCAGCCAGCCCCTGCGCGAAGGCGATGAAAAAATCTTCCGAGAATTTTTCTAAACACCCGCCATGTGCGCTATCAGCAGAGCTTTGATTGTGTGGAGCCGATTTTCGGCTTGATCAAACACTAAGCTCTGTCTTCCTTCGAAGACTGAATGCGAAACTTCGAGTCCCTTGTTGGCCGGAAGGCAGTGCAAGAATGCACTGTGAGCAACTCCAGTTGCAGCCATCAGCGTTTCATTCACCTGATAGTTTCGCAGCGCAGAAAGCCGTTCTTCAACATCCGGATTTCCCTCAAAGCCCATCGAAACCCAAACGTCCGTATACACTGCATCGGCCCCTTGCACCCCACGAAGTGGGTTTTCCTCGAGAGTGACACTGCCGCCAGTTTGACGACAGACCTGTTCGGCGAATGAAACTTCCGATTGCGCCGGCAGAAAGCGTGCGGGCGCAGCACAAACAAAATGGGCACCGACAAGAGCGCACGCATGCATCAGCGAATAGGCTACGTTGTTTGCAGCATCACCAACGTAGGCGACGCGAAGACCGGCAAGATGACCAAACCGTTCCTGCAGTGTGAGCAAGTCGGCAAGCGCCTGGGTTGGATGCTCTTCATCGGTCAGTGCGTTGAACACCGGCACGCCGGACATTTCGGCCAGCGTTTCGACTGTTTTTTGCGCATAACCGCGGTAGACGATTCCATCATAGAACCGTCCCAGAACACGTGCGGTATCCTCAAGTGATTCCTTTTTTCCGAAATGAATTTCGTTGCCGCCCAGGTAGTCCACCTGAGCGCCTTCATCATGACAGGCGACCGAAAATGAACAACGAGTGCGAGTGCTCAGTTTTTCAAACAGCAGCGCAACATTTTTTCTTGCCAGACGCAGCGGAAATTCCCCACGCTTCTTTTCCGCCTTAACTTGCGCAGAGAGGGCAAGCAGGTCGCGGAACTCAACCGGCTCAAGTGTACGCAGACTCAGAAACGATTTGCTTTTTCTGTTCATATTCTCAAAATCCTTGCGGCTGCTGTTGTGAGTTTGGTTGTGTGAAAAGCGGCTGCGGAAGCGGCCGAGCATCGGCAGCCTGCGAGGTGAGCGCCAGTGTCCAAGAATCAAGTGCAAAAACAGACTCGATGAACGGTACTGCACACTGGGTTGTCATTGCACCGATCTCGCCTGCAAGCGCCTTCCATTTACGGCTCATCTGCGCATCCGGACAAATGACCATCGAAAGCCGGCCGCCGCGCATGGCCTCTTCTGCAAATGAGCGGACAAGTTGCTCTTGCCGAAGCTCAATAACAGAGGCCGAGATATCTGCGAGCGAGTGCTGTGAATCCTCAACGCAGAAGACTCGATTTCCAAGCTGTCGCACAAGCTTACGCAGCTGCGT
The DNA here is from genome assembly GCA_039799905.1 of Pseudomonadota bacterium. Taxonomy (GTDB): domain Bacteria; phylum Bdellovibrionota_B; class Oligoflexia; order Silvanigrellales; family Silvanigrellaceae; genus RFOM01. The sequence continues at coordinate 153,886 of JBDLRP010000026.1, forward strand.
GGCAACGGCGGCCAGCTGGGCACTTTCGCCGATCACCAAAATATCTCCGCGGGGCAAGAGCTTCCATCCCGCACCAAGGTAAGCTTTTGCGAGTGCTGCACCGGCGGTTTCTGCAATGCCCATGACCTCGCCGATGGAACGCATCTCGGGTCCGAGGTTGGGTGTCACGCCGGGGAATTTATGGAAAGGAAACACTGGTGCTTTAACAGCAAATCGAACAGATTTATTCTCCGCCAGTGGCTGTGATTGCAGAAGATCATCCAGGCATCCGCCGAGAGCAACACGTGCTCCGAGCCACGCGAGTGGAATCCCCGTTGCCTTTGAGACAAAAGGGACACTGCGTGAACTGCGAGGATTAACCTCGAGGATATAAAGTTCGCCGTCGTGCCAAGCCAGCTGAATGTTGAGCATTCCGTGCACACCCAATTTGAGCGCTATTTCGCCGCACAGATCGCGGATTTTTTGCTCCAACCACGCCGGAGCGCGCAGGCAGGGAATAATGCTGGTCGAATCGCCCGAGTGTATACCGGCTTCTTCGATATGCTCCATCACGGCGGGAATAAAAACACTGCGACCATCACAGACAAGGTCGACATCAAATTCAATTGCCTGATCCAAATATTTATCCAGCAGCACCGGATGCCCCTGCGCGGCCTCGATGGCATCCGCCAAGGCTGCCTTCAATTCTGTTTCACTCCGCGCGATTTTCATCGCACGTCCACCCAGCACATAGGAGGGCCTTACCAGCAATGGATAACCGATGGATTCTGCCTGAGCGAGACAGTCGGCGTATCCAAGTCCGGTTGACCAAGCGGGCACCTTAAACCCGTGTTTGTTGATGAACGAACCAAACGCGTCGCGGTTTTCAGCAAGCTCAATCACTTCCTGCGGAGTTCCCAGAATGTTGAATCCAGCTGCAAGAATGTCTTTGGCAAGCTTGAGCGGACTCTGACCGCCGAACTGAACAAAAACACCGAGCGGCTTTTCGGCACGGAGAATGTCAAGCACATCTTCACAATGAAGCGGTTCAATGAAAAGCTTGTCACTGACAAGGTGATCTGTGCTGACAGTTTCGGGATTGCAATTGACGAGTATCACCTCGTATCCGGCATCCTGAGCGGCGCGAACAGCGTGAACGCACGAGTAATCGAATTCAACCCCCTGCCCAATACGGTTGGGCCCGCTGCCGAGAATGACAATTTTGCGCGCTGCCGATGGAATGTTTTCGTCGTGCTGTTCGAACGTTTTGTAGAAGTAGGGAGTGTGCGCGACAAACTCGGCTGCGCAGGAGTCTACCATCTTGAAGGTCGGCCTTAATCCGAGCGCGGATGTCCGTGCTTCGAGCTCAGTGGGTTGAATTCCGCTCAACAAAGAAATGCTTTTTTGTGTGAAGCCGTCCTGTTTGGCGCGAATCAAAACAGGATCAACAGGATTCTGCAGTTGTGTCTCGAGAGTCGTCAGCTGCCGGAGCTGATCGACAAACCACAACGAAATTCCCGTCCGCTCATGAATCATTTCGGGAGTCACACCCAATTGCAGGGCAGACTTCAATGCCGGGAACAACAGTGGTGTCGGCGCCGACAATTTATCCAGAACAAAAGCGATTTTTTCTTCACGTGACTGGCAGTTCGAGAGGAGAAGACCTTCGCCAGTCTGATTCAGATCGGGCCAGCCCTCGTAACCCAATTCCAGAGATCGCCACGCCTTTTGAAAGGCATCGCGGAAGGTTCTACCAAAGGCAAGCACCTCGCCGACGGACTTCATCTGAACGCCCAGCGCATCTGAAGCCCCTTTGTATTTTGCAAAATCCCAGCGTGGAATCTTTACGACCACGTAATCGATAGAAGGTTCAAAGGCCGCCACGGTTGTCTGGGTGATTTCGTTCTTGAGCTCGGCAAGCGTCAGGCCGACAGCGAGCTGTGCCGCAATGCGTGCAATTGGGTAGCCCGTCGCCTTTGACACCAGCGCGGAGCTGCGCGACACGCGCGGATTCATTTCAACCACTATGATACGGCCGGTGAGCGGATGCACGGCAAACTGAATATTTGCGCCGCCGGTTTCCATGCCGACCTTTGCAAAAATCTCTTTGGCAATGTCGCGCAGCTGCTGATACTCGCGGTCGGTGAGCGTCATGCACGGCGCGCAAGTAATGCTATCGCCCGTGTGAACACCCATGGGATTGACATTCTCAACCCCGCAGACAACCACAAAGGTGCCGGCTGAGTCGCGCATCACCTCGAGCTCATACTCTTTCCATCCGACGATGGATTCCTCGATGACCATCTGTGCTGCAGGATTCTGATGAAAAACGCGATCGATCAGTTCGTTGAACTGTTCGAGACTTCGAACGATTCCACCGCCGGCACCACCCAGTGTAAACGAGGTGCGCACAACCAAAGGAAAGTTGAGTCC
>JBDLRP010000027.1:0-56040 GCA_039799905.1 Pseudomonadota bacterium
CGATTGGTCTCAACCTGAGTTTTCTTGGCCAGCAACGGCAGGTTGAGTCACTCGGGAAAGTTGTCGACAGAGCCATCAAAAGTCAGCTGAGCAAAGGGCAGAACGGTCTTCCGCGTTAAAGCAGAACCGTCAATCTAGTGCACTATAATTCAATGCACAAAGACCTATCCTTCAATCAACTGGACGTCGGCACCCATGGACTGCAATTTTGGTACGAGATGATCATATTTTCTTTGTAGCTCTTGAATATTGGAGAGCCTTGTCGTGCCGCTGGCAACCAGCCCTGCGACAACCAGACACATTCCCGCGCGAATGTCGGTTGGCAATTTGAACTGTCCACTTTTAAGTGGAGTGGGGCCTTGAATGATCGCCGAATGGACGAAGTTCCTGTTCTTGAAACGGCACGGGGCCTCGCCCAGACAGCATGAAAACAGCGAAATGTTGGCTCCCATTTGGGTCAGATATTGCGTATAGCCAAGGCGGTCTTCAAAGATAGTTTCGTGCAGAACACTGGTGCCTTCTGCCTGCGTAAAGAGGACCATAAACGGCTGCTGCCAGTCGGTCATAAAACCGGGATGCACTTCTACTTCAATGTGCGATGCTTTGAGCCGGCCGTTTTTGGGAGCGCTGACGTACACTCCCTCTGAATTGACCCTGAACTCGGCGCCCATGCGCTGAATGTAGTTGAGAAAACTGTACACCGGATCGTGCGGCATTTTTTCGATCAGCACGTCGCCGCCGGTGGCAAGTGCAGCAACGGCAAATGACACAGCCTGATTACGGTCGGGCATGACGCGCAACTCGCATCCGCGCAATTTGCTGACACCCTGAATGATGAACGTGCGATTTGCATTCACAACAATGTCAGCGCCCATCTTTTGCAGCATTTTTACCAGCTCCAAAACCTCGGGCTCAATGGCGGCGTTTTCAATGATTGTTCGCCCGCGCGCACGTGACGCAGTAATGATGAGGTTTTCGGTCGTCATCACGCTGGGGAAGGGCAGCACGATGTGCGCACCGTGCAAACCTTCGTCACCGACGCTCATATGGTAGTATCCGTCTTCGAAGACCACCGTCGCGCCCATGTCCTGAAGACCGCGGATATGAAAATCAACAGGACGCTTTCCTATTTTGTCGCCGCCAAGTGTTGCGGCCATCTTGACCTTTTTGAAGCGGTGCAACAACGGGCCGGCGGCAAGTATGGCGATTCTATTCCGCTCGCACAACGTCTTGGACAATTCATAAACATTGAGACTCCGGCCCGTGAGCCGCACGGTTTTCTCGTCGAGATATTCAACCCCGCCGCCGAGCGCCGCGAACAGATCCTCAACCATGCGGCGTTCGTTGACCTCGGGCGCACCCTTGATGAGCACAGGTTCATCCGTGAGCATGGCGGCAATGATACACTTGGTGACCTGATTGGAACTGCCTGCAATCGCTACGCGGCCCCCGCTCAAACGCCGTCCGCCATTGATTTGAATGATAGGCTCTTTGCTCACGTCGCAACTCTCCAGCGGTTCAGTCCGCGGGACTAGCATATGTCGGATTGTTTGAAGAAAACAAGAAAGAAAAGAGCAAGAAAAAATGGTGGGTGCTTAGGGACTCGAACCCCAGACCCTCGCCTTGTAAGGGCGACGCTCTAACCAACTGAGCTAAGCACCCTGGAGCTGAGGATGACCTAGCCCTGAATGACCGCCGGAGTCAAGCCTCATCGAAAAATTCCGGATGTGAGTGCGGATTTCGCACGAAAATCCAAAAAAGACCGAAGAATGTACCCAGTAACGAAAGCCCTTCCCAGCCCTGCAGCTGCAAGAGTGTCTGGCTCTCGGCGAGCGCCAGCGCAAAGGCAAGAAGAGTGACACTCCAACTGCCGAATACGACCCACAGACAACTCAAAAAACGATTCCGTCGTTCGAGGAAAAAGCGCGTGGTCGGGCGCTCCCTGAAACGCATCCGGAACTCGCGAAATTTCGCATGCCAGAAGCGCGCCAACAGAACCGTCACCAAAATCTTTCCTGTTACAAGATAGAGCATCGGATGAATCAGCGATTGTCTTGCAACAGACGTATAGGCCGCAGCAAACAGCAATAAAACAGCTGTTTCCGCCAGACCCGCAGCCTGGGCTGCGGCAGTCAGCTGAAGACACAACAGCGATAAGGCAAAACTCAAAATCAACAGCATGAAAACGACGGCGAGAAAGAGCAGAACGAATCGTGTCGGGTCATGAGAGGAGGCGAACAAAAGCTGCAGACAATTGACTTCAAGAAGACACATGCCTGCAATCGCCGCAACCAATGCCGGAATCGCGATGAAAACAAACGTTCGAGCCCTAATAAAACGCTCGTAGAGGCTGATGATCGCACTCAAAAAACCTGCCACAAAATTTACCTTTTCAACACCGGCTGCGGCTAACCCGCAACGACGTTATGCAAGTCTGTTAAGGATGGCCTCTCCTCTGGCCAGCGCATCACACAGCCTGTCCCATGCTCCCCGACGCAAGACCCGCTGTAGCGAAAAGTGAGTTCCGTCGCCCGCGTGCTTCGCCCTCCAACGGTATTCCGAGCGTGACCGAGCGGAACGCTGTGAATCCTCATCCAAGAGGGGTTGCTTTGCTATCAGGCACAGACCAAGTGACCGCTCGTCGATGGCAGAGAGAAAAGCTTCCAGCCACATATTTTTTTCCGAATGAAAGCCGCTCGGAGCCAACGGATGACCGTCGATGGCGAGAACAATCAGTTGCTGCTCACTAACAACAATTCCGTCGATCACCTCATGAATCGCCTTGAGCGTCGACTTCCGATACATGAATTCAAGAGAGCGGCGCAGTACAATGCTGAAATTCTGGTTTTGCACGAGACCCGACAACTCACACAGCCTCGACCACCAGCGAAGGGATTGACGTTGGCCGGCATTCAGTTCGGCGATGATGACATCTTCAAGCCAGGAGACATTTTGCTGAGCAATGTATCCCGATGATGCCGACAGCCAACACCAGCGCAGTATGACCGCAAGGAAATCAGCCTGCGAAGAAACGACCGACACCACCTCCACGCGATCAGGCAAATTAGCCAGGACTTTTTCACCATGGCGAAGAAACTCATCCGCCACATCGATTAGAGTTCCAAAGCGCATTCCGCGTCCGAGCACACAAGGGCAGCCACTGGCTGTCGACGGCGCGGCGAAGACGGCAGGCGCCGACAGGCTCCACCCTGGACAAGCAACTTCAGTGTCAGATTTTTGACAAGGGAATCGCGCGGGCGTCAATTCTCCCCACACACCTGAAGACGCCTGTCTGAGGCACTCATCAGCTGGGAAATTCTCCGCCAAACCAGAGAATGCAGCAGTGGTCACATCGCTCCAGTGGCGTATTTTAGATGGCTCCCGACCAACCATGGACTGCCCACCTTGGCATTGAATTGACATTTAAGACCTGTTGGCGTTTTGTCTGCCGCTCGAGGACTTGTTATCGTTTTAATGTGCAACTTCCAAGGGGGGAGCTTGGCCACACACGATTCCGGCAACCGGTGCGGGAATTAATATGTTGGGCAGCACCGCCGATAACGGATCTAGTTGGGCATTTGGAGCAGACTTATATGTTGTCAAAAAAGACAGATCGGAAATCCGAACAAGGCTACCCACGCATGGGTGGATCCGTGTTCAAGTGTCTGTCTGTATTGATTTCTGTCGGGTTCGCCGGTCAGTTGACGGCAAGCTCCGACAGCGCCAATGTGCAGGGCAAAACTGCACAGACGGCTACCAAGACAAAAGTCATTACGGGTGAGGTTCCAGCCGCTGTAGAGAAAAACAGTGCTATGCCTCAACCAGGTCAGCCCGCAAAAGAGCCAAAACAGCAGGTCGATGCCAAGTCGTCCACATCCAATAACGAACCAGCAGAAACTTCAATCAAAACTGTGACCAACGCCCCGCAGACCGAAACCGCCACTGCGTTGAAACCAGCCGCGGTAGTTCCGGTTGTCGCCGGCCCCGAGAAACCCATCGGTCACAGTCTCAAAACTCCCGAAGCACAAAAACGCATCGAGATGATGATGGCAAATGCTCACCAAGACGGAAAGATTGGTCCGCTTGTCGCAGCGCCAGCCCCCGCAAAGGCTACCGCTCCGCTGGTGAATGGCAGATACGGGTTCTCCGCGAACGGAATTTTTCAGGGCACCCCCAAGGCACTTGTCAGCCTCGGTAACAACACACCTGCATACGCGCTTATTGTCGAAAAACTTCACCACAGACTCTCCGTTTTCAGAATGAACGAAAGCGGAAAATACGAAATTGTCAAAACCTACAGAGCCATCAGCGGACGCGATCCGGGCGACAAAATCGCACGCGGAGACCTGCGCACTCCGGAGGGAATCTACTTCGTCACAGGCCGGCTCAACGACGAGGAGCTGCCACCAAAATATGGCCGAATGGCATTCACACTTGATTACCCAAATATCTACGATAAGCGGCAAAGAAAATCGGGATACGGAATTTGGATTCACTCCACCGACGATCCCTCGCGGCTGCAAAAGCCGTTCGATACAGAGGGCTGTGTCGTCCTGAGCAACGAAGATATTTCGGACCTTGAAAAGTACATCGACTTCTTCGAAGTGCCGGTGGTCATCACCAAGGAAATGACTTCAGTCAACGACGATGAGCTCATTCCAACCCGCCGCAAGGCCCTTGAAATGGTCGACGCGTGGCGAAAAGCTTGGGAGTCTTCGAGCTTCGACTCCTACATGTCGTACTACTCGAAAAACTTCCGCTCCCTCGGCAAGAACAAGGACCAATGGCAATCCTTCAAGTCGAAACTGAGTGATGAGCGCGGCAATGACATTCAAGTCACGATTAGTGAGCCAAAGATCGTTGCTTTTGAAGACCAACTTTTAGTCGTTTTCCTGCAGGACTACAAATCAAAGAAACACTCCGACTTTGGACGCAAGTTTCTTTATCTCCAGTGGGAAGGCGACCGTTACAGAATTATCGCGGAGAAATGGTACAAGTCTCCGAAGTCGGAAACTGCACAAAGGGCTTTGAGGAGTCCTGCAAAGCAGCTTTGACTTGAGCTGAGCGGCACAGGGGAGGTGCGGCAGATATGGTAACAACAGCTCCAAAAAATTCGCGGAACAAACGCCTGCACATTGTATTTTTCACTGATGCATCCAAGACAAAATCAACTTCCTTCAGCATCCGCAACCTGACCATCGCAGGCTGTCTGACACTTTCTTTCTTCACGGCCGCGGGTGTTTCGCTCTACCTGTACAGACAAAATAGAAGTCAGCTTTCGGCCAAGGACGCATACATCCGCGAACTCAAATCAGCGATCACCTCGTATGCGGTCACCAACGAGAAAAATCAGCTGGCCATGGCGAACGAATCGGACCCCCAAACGGATCTCACCCGGAAAATCGCGGTTGAAATCCAGTCGCCCAGCCAGGGAGAAGTCAGAGTCGCGGCAAACACATCAGACAATACGTTGGCAAACCTGCAATCGAGTTTGTCGAGTCTGAGCACGGTAAGCGCGAATCTTGCACGCAATGAAAAGGGCGATGCTAAAAACGCAGCCAACAATTCAGCAGTAAAACAGGTAGCCGAGTCGGCTGCACAACAGGCAAGCAGCATTTCGACAGAAAAGACCGTCGCACAGGTGAACACGCCGGCCAGTGATTCTGCCAGTTCAGCAGACTCGGCAGCGGCAAATCCAGTTGTGGGTCGTCCCTCTGGCCTTATGGGAATTCAAGTTGAAGAGGGGCACGCGACTGAAGTCAATGGTCAGACAACACTGCACTTTCAGCTTGTGAATACTGCTAGGAACAAAAGCCAAAGCTGGACGGGACGGGTTTGTGGAGTTGCGGAGCTGTCAAACTCCACTGCGGATTCGAAAGGTTCGACTTCTGTCGCCATGGCGGCACGCGGATCCGTTTCGGGCTACCTGGCGCTGCCGGGTGGATTCAAAGTTGAGTCGGCGAGAGCGCCCAGCAATGGGTGTGCCGACGGAGAACTGGTTCGCTTTTCGAGGCTCCGCCCCACTGAACTTGTTATTCCGGCCAGACAAGATTCAATAAAACGCGTCACGATCTTCTTTGTTGAGGCGGGAAGCAACCGCACACTTTCGCAACATATTGAATTATAAAAGGTTTATTTTCAGGTCCGACCTTTTTTAAATCCCCGCTCATACATCGCTGCAAATCTTCCGATGCCGTCTATGTAACAAGGGTGGAGGATGCGCTCATGAAACAACGAAATCTCGTCATGGCGTATGTGGCTGCAACGTCTGCTGTCTCGACTTTGATGGGTGGCTTCGTGGCTTGCGGTGCGCAGTCCTACCGGATTTCGGTGCACGGAGAGGTCGCAGACAAAATCGACCGACCTAACACCCAATCCAGTGGTTCGAACCTTAGTTCTGGCAACCTCCCCGGCGTGCATAGCTCTGCCGGATGGAAGAGAAGCCTGCCGATTCGTTTCGTCACCAGCGACGAGATCTCACCCGACATCGTTAAACAGCTGCAGGCCGCCATGAAGGCATGGGAAATGGCAGTGGGCAAATCACTGTTCGCCTATGATGGACAAGAGGCCAAGAAGGGTTCCGATTTCCGGCAGCTCTACGAGCCACTCAGTGACGGCAAAAATGGAAACTATTTCGATAACAACTGGTTTGGCGCGACTGGTAAACCCAACAGCGTGCTGGCAACGACAATCTGGGAAAACTCTCCCAGGGACACCGCTTCCATTGTCAAAGCCGACATTCGCTACAACGCGGAATTCTACGTTTTCGGCAACTCGCTCGAAGAGTTCAGTGAAGGTAAACGCACAATCGTGGACATGGAAAGCTTGGCGATACACGAACTCGGGCATCTTCTGGGACTCTCACACGTCAAAGAGAATGAAGATCGATTCAGCGTGATGAACCCATCGCTGTTTATTGGTGAAGGTATGATCACGCGACGGCTCAGCAAGGGTGACATCGTGCGCATCCGCTCGGTTTACGGGGTCGGCGACCCGACACTCGCACAGGCATTGGAAAAGGCAGATGACGTCGCAGAAGATGGCGAGAGTTCCGGCGAAACCAGTATGTAAGATGGTTACACAGATTGTATCAGGTGCCTCCACCTTGTTTGTGGGTCAGCAGCCAAGCACGGTGGATGAGCTCGTTTCGGAAGTCGGGCGGCAGCGTCCGACGGGTGATGTCCTGCACCGCCGATTGATTCGTCACCTTATCGGAAAGCTTGAAGCTGCGCAGATTGTTTGAAAAAAACAAGACCCCCTGCGGATTCAGATGACTCATGCAGATGTCTATAAGCCATTCATGATCCCGTTGGACGTCAAATGTTCCATCCATTTTTTTCGAATTGGAAAACGAAGGTGGATCAAGAAAAATAAGATCGAATTTGATGCTGTCAGGCAATTCTTCCAGCCATCGGAGGACATCTGCACGGATCAGAGGATGGCGGCTCGCATCAAATCCGTTGAGTGCGAAATTCTCCGCGGCCCAATCAAGATAAGTCGCACTCAAATCAACTGATACGACGCTGTCTGCCCCGCCGGAGATTGCATGTGCGCTCACAGCACCTGTGTAGCAGAACAAATTCAGCACACGTTTACGCGCAGAATTCTCTCTGACCCACTGTCGTGAGCTCCGATGATCCAAAAAAAGACCCGTATCCAGATAATCCGACAAATTGACTATAAACCGCAGCGGCCCTTCCTGAACCTGTCTGCGCTGCTCGGTTGAATCGACTCGCTGATATTGCGAGAGGCCCTTTTGCCTTGCACGTTCTTTTACAAAAATCTGCTCGGAACCAACACCGAAAACTTCCTTCAGCCCGTCGAGGACCGCTACAAAGTGGAGCTCATCGCGCTCTTCGAACTGCCTATTGAAATAGCGGTAAATCACCAACGCACCAGCGTAATAATCAACGCTGACGGCAAATTCGGGAATATCTCGGTCATACACACGAAATGCATCGCAAGGGTATTTTTCAGCCCAACCCTTCAGCGAGCGGAGATTCTTTCTGACTCGGTTTGTGAATGAATTCATTTTTTTCTTCAATTTGTCAGAGAAGCAAAATCAGGTTCAAAAACGGGCCGTGGAATACTCTTCGAACAGCGACCAACAGCGATTGTCCCTGCTGTAGAAGGCGAGCATGACCCGCTCGGACTCCCAAGTCTTATAGGTTGCCGAACGAAAGGTATAGTAGCGCAGGTAAAGGCCTGAACTCTTGCCGAGCACCATGTTGTCGGGGGTGGGCATAAAGTCGTCGAGGTAATAGCACTCGTTGCCGTCCATGCGCATGAAAGGAAGCACCGTGGAAACTCCCAGGTCTTTTCTCTTTTCTGGTGCTGTCACACACCCCGCGGCTCCAGCGCAGAGTGTTGCCAATAACAAGGATCTGATGACAGCCGGCAGGCCGAGCAAATGCTTTGGCGCGCCAGTTGAGTTGTGACGAATCACTGCCATAATACTGAATGACACGGTGACTTCCCTCCGGACGTCTCTTCTGGACTATCGGCCGCCCGGAGAACGCCTGAAGAGACTGTTGGGAATCTTTTTCAATCTGGAACCGATTTATGACGTGCGTTGGGAAAATGTTTTCATCTGAGACGGTCAAAAGCACACTGCCTCAACATCTCTTGCTGCCATTCCTCATGGCATTGCTGCTTATCGTAACAGGCTGCGCGAGCACACCGGTTGCTTCCAACGGTCGCACCCCCGAATCAAAAGATGAAATCAAAAATCTCGTACAAGCAGGAAAAATTTTTGAGTGCCGGCTCAGCAGCGCCGACTGGACCATCCCCGGCGACGTAAGTCAGGCACAGATGTTCAAAAGTGAAGGAAGATGGGCCCTCATCTACGAGGCGCTCCTGCGCAGCGGTCCACGCAGTGTGTTCCAGCCCCTGCAGGCAAATTTTTCCTTCAATGGCGACGGAATCGCCATGGGACAGCGTGGTTCTCCTAGGGTCACCGACGTCAAGACCTTTGAGGACAGCAACCGCAACAGGTGGTTTGTCAGCCGGTCCAAAATGGCCAATTCGGAACTCTTCAACGGCTTGGTGGAAGTGCTCGCCAACGGCAAAAACTTTCGCTCCGTGATTCCCGTTCCCGCCGGTGAATCGGTTCAGCAAATATGGCCAAGTCTTCCTGCTGTTTCTGGGTTCGCCAATATTGTCGTACGAAGCACCCCCTCGGATGACTCCGGCACCGGCAACGACGATGAGAGCATCTTCAGGTGGTATCAGGTCGGCCTTGCAGACAACTCGGCAAAACTCATAACTCTGTACAAGCCCAAACAAGAAAACATCCAACCGGCAGGCTTCATCTCGATGGAGAAAACGACAGAGCCCGTGGCCGTGACGATTGTTCAGCCCCGACTCGACTCTGCCGATGCAGACCCGCGTGCCGGCGACCAGACAACTAAAATTTCACTGCGCAGAATCTTCACGCGCACTCCGGCCGAGCGGATTGTGTTTTCGGCAAAGGGAAGTTTCTCTAGCCTGACTCTCTCCGACTCTTCCGTGGCACCGTCGACCCATCTCGCATGGATCCTCACACCGCTCAGGGGAGGAAATCGTTTTCTCCAAACTGTCACTCTGCCCGTCAGATTCATTCCCGAGCGATACTTCAGCCGTCCCAACGCCCGTGATTTTGAGTCATTTTTGGCGACAGAAATCAACTATGACGCAAACACTCCTGATTTCTCCTTCAACCTCTCTAAAGACAATCAGCCGATTCCCGTTCTCGCTTGGTGGGGCAAACTGGAAAACGACGTTGCGCTGCTCGTGCAGGTTCTCAACCCGGCTTTTCGCTCGCTCAAAGGAAATATACTCAAGACGGAAGACGGTACCGCTTTGGGTATTCAGTTCCAGCCCTCTCTCGCAGTCATTCCACCAAAGCCACACAATCGGGTGATGTATTTTTCTGCGGCTCCGACACAAAGCGAAAAGAGTATCATGATTCTCTCCAACCGCTCCGACTCAGCCGATGTATCCAAGGAATCGAATCTCTATCTTTGTTTGTTCTGAGGTTAGGCTTGTCATTACTGCCCGAGCGAAAAATTGACTACAAATTCTTGCCCGCCCATTTTGATCCGGAAAACGAGAACATGGTCGGCGAAATTGTCGACTTCCTGAAAACAAAGCCACCGCAGAATTTTGAGTCGGCTGCCCGCTGGTACGGAACATTCTTGGAACTTTCTGACGCTACCAATGAAATCCAGACAAGGCTCGATCTGCTTTTTTCTCTCGAAACTCAGAATTCCGATCATCAAAACCGCATCACACGATTCGAGCAGAAAATTCTGGCTCAACTGATCGGCTCACGTGCAGAGCTCATGGACATTTATCTTCAGTCACCATGGCGTGGCTCGATGCATGCCGATGACAACGAGAAAATCAAACGCGAAATCATGTCGCGTCGCAGATTCACATCCCCCGAACTTGGCAGTCTTCAACTCGAAGAAAATCAGCTCATACGAGAATTCAAAACCTTCTCGGCAAACGCAACTTGTCTGTACTTCGGCAGGCAGACGCCTATTGGCATCGTCATCGGCAGAATGAACGACCCGCGACCGGAAATCAGGCGCGAAGCCTACATGTCGCACTGGCGGCGCATCAGTGAATCAAGATGCTGGCTTGAAGATCTGTTCACAAGCCTGCTCAAGAACAGACTTATGCAGGCGCGTGTCACAGGTGCAAAATCATACACTGAGCTGTGCTTTTCGGATCTCGGCAGATTCGACTACAGCGTACAGGATTGCGCTCGACTCAGGCGCAGCATCGAAGAATCCATCGTCCCGCTGGTGAGCAATCTTCAAAGCAGGCAGCTTCTGAGTCTTGGCACCGAATCGATGCGTCCGTGGGACTTGGGCATCTGGCCGCGCCTGACACCGTCGGATTCTCCAGCAATGGGAGATGTCGATAAGATCGTGGAAGCAGCCGAACGAATTGTCGGCCGGATTCATCCGGGCTTTGGAATTATTTTTAAGGATCTCCGTGAACGGGGATGTCTCGATGTCCACCCACGCAATTCGAAAGCACCGGGTGCCTTTTGTGTGACGCTGCCTGAGTCGGGCACACCATTTGTGTTCGGAAATTTTGCCGGTCATTTTCGTGATGCGTTCACACTGATCCATGAATTTGGTCATGCACTGCATGGTTCGGCTGTGCTGCAGATAAAAAATGCACTTGTGCGATATCCCGGTTTGGAATTCTGCGAAGTGGCATCGATGGGACTCGAATTTCTTGCCCAACCTTTTCTCGCCGAACTGTGGCCGCGCAGCGGCGATGCTGGAAAAGCTTGGGGCCTTCACTGCTTTAATGCACTGCAGTTCTGGCCCTTTATGGCGATGCTTGATGAATGGCAGCACAGGGTCTACGACGAAGAAATGCTCAACCCCGATGACAGAGCCGCGCTATGGAAAGAACTCTCTGCACGTTACAGACCGAACACTGACTGGAACGGCATTGAGGAGTTTGAGGAACTCGGCTGGCTCAGCCGACCACATCCGATGACCTCACCCTTCTATTATATTGACTACGGAATCGCTCAGCTGGGTGCTGTGCAATTGTGGCTTGCCGGTAAACGCAACCATAAAGTCGCTGTTGAAAATTACATTCGCGGACTCAGTCTCGGAGCGCAACGCAGTCTGCCCCAGCTTTTTGAGGCGACCGGCCTGCGTTTTGATTTTTCGCCGCAGTGGGTCGGACATCTCGGAAAAGTACTCGCCGACGAGATTGATTCACTCATATAAAAAAAAGGAACCCAAAGGGTTCCTTTTTTTCGCCATATCGTGCGCGGCACTCGTTACTTACGAATGTTCAGCGCAGCAATGAGGCTGCTATAACGACCTGCGTCCTTGCGGCGGAGGTAGTCGAGCAGGCAGCGGCGGTGGCTGACCAATTTCAACAATCCACGGCGACCCGCGAAGTCCTTCTTGTGGACTTTGAAGTGCTCGGTCAGCGTGTTGATGCGCTCGGTCAGCAGAGCAACCTGAACTTCGGTTGAGCCTGTGTCTTTGGCGTGAAGCTTGAACTTGCCGATCAGTTCTTCGCGTTGCTGTGAGGTCTGTTGCATGTTACGTCTCCTTGCATGCTTTTTTTGCGGAACTTCCGCTGATTTTTACCGGGTCAAAACCAGACTGGGGACGGCCGACCAAAGCCTCTTCCGCCATACCAGTGATGACCTACACGACTCGCTGGGCTAGCACCCAGACCACAGAAAGGCAAGCCACAAGATGCATCAAGCCCGCGATGAATCAACGCCCCGCATTGCCAGGCTGCCTGACGGCTTTGGCTTCGGCGGTTTTATTCCGCGCGCCACGAGCACTCGGGAGAACATTCCCATTGGCGGCTATGTCACCGATAACTATCCTGAAAACATGATGTATCAGGCTCTTGTCGAGTCGATGAAAGGGGTCGGTCAAACCATTCCCAATCCGGCTGTGGGATGCGTTTTGACACGCAACGGTAAAATCATTTCAGCCGGTTATACAGAGTCATACGGCGGCAGGCACGCCGAACGCGTTGCCTTCAACAATTTGCAGCAACTTCATGAGGCAAGTGCGGGACTCGACGCGTTCGTCACACTGGAACCTTGCTCACATCACGGCCGACAGCCACCTTGCTGCGAGCTATTTGAAAACTCAGGGATCAGGTCACTTTACATCGCAATTCCAGACCCCAACCCCTTGGTCGGCGGAAAGGGACTGACCGCCGTGGCTGGCAACGTCCAAAATCTCAACGTCGGACTGGCGAAGCATGCCGCAACTGCATGGCACCTTCCTTTTCTCGTTGAACATCGACTCGGTCGGCCATTGGTTGTCGGCAAATGGGCACAAACTCTCGACGGAGCGTTCGCCGATCAATCCGGCCGATCACAATGGATCACTGGCCCCCTTGCACGCGCCTACGGCCATTGGCTGAGGCAGAAATATGATGTGACAGTTGTTGGGTTGGGCACTCTTTTGCTTGATCAGCCGTCGCTCTCGGTGCGCGATTGCTGGCGACCAAACGAGCGGCAACCCGACGTGTGCATCATCGACGCCTTGGGAGAAGCAACTTGCGAAGATGCGAGACTCAATTCCGGACTTTCAAAAATTTTGCAATCCACTGCCAGTGCGCGCAAAGTTGCGCTCGTCACAACCGCAGAAAATGCGTCCCAACTCGCAGGCAAACTGCCGGAATCTGTGGCCTTGCTCACGCTCAGCGGCGACACTGCTGGCACCGACTCACTGATATCGGCACGCAGGGTTGCCCAATTCTGGACCTCCGACGCGATGCGCACGTGGCTCGATCGATTGCCGCAGAGCATATTTATAGAAGGCGGAGCGACGCTGCTGTCTGGCTTGCTTGAAATTGATGCGTTAGATCTCTTGCACGTTTTCATTGCACCAATGGTGCTGGCCGGAGAAGCACGGCGTCTCCAACGGCAGGGGCATACAGCTCCGCCCTTGAATAGCGCAACCCATTTTGACGTTCTCTCCACGTTCGCTCTGGGCAATGATATGCTCATGGAGCTAATGCCGAGACGCATGAGCGAAACGTTTTTCCGCGAGGACTAAACAGACACATGTCGGACATCACGCCTTCAAGCGATTTATCCCAGCCAGCAGGTGCACCGCCCGCTGTGCCCGAGATTGCGCCATCGGCAGTGTTTCGCGCCGACAAACTCACGCCGCTCTTGTTGCGATTCCTCAACCGCCTCAAACAAACAGGAAAATCCGTACACACCATTTCTGCGTACCGGAATGATCTCTCGATTTTCTGCCAATTCCTCATGGCAGAAAAAATTGACCCGCGAGATTTTCAATCGCAGTTTCAGGAGCGCTGGACTCATTACTTGAACCAGCATGGAAGGAAATCTGCTGCGAGTGTGCGACGGGCACTGATGAGCTCGCGCACGTTTTTGCACTTTCTCATCAAAGAAAAAGTAATCGAGCGATCTCCACTTCTGGAGGCAAAATCGCCGCGGCAACCAAACCACGATCTCCTAACGGTGAAGCCTGAGCATTATTTTAAATTAACCCACTTTCTCTCTGCAGCCGAGCGGGCAGCAGATCCGAAAGCAGTGCGCGATCTTGCACTCATCCAGCTGCTCGGCGAGTGCGGACTGAAGGCAAGCGAAGCTGCGCAGGCAAAATGGTGCGACATACTGTTCGAAGGAACACCCGAGTCGGAAACAGCAAGCGTTTCGATTCGTATCGCCGGACAAAATGAACGGGTGGTCAAAGCAGACGGTCATCTCGCAGCGACACTCGCAAAACTCAAAAACGCCAGACTTTCTCTCTCTTTGACTGCAGAGCCACAAGACAAATTGTTTTACGGTTTTCTCAACGTGAGCCGGCGTTTGAAGTCGGGTGGATTGCACCGTCACGGAGTCAAGTTCGTGATTTACGAAATTTGCGAAGAAGTACTCGGCATACCCTACAATTCTGAAAGTCTGCGCAACCACGCAATACTGCGGTGGCTGGACCTGGGTCTTGGAACGCAGCAAGTCGCTACTCTGGCAGGATATTCATCTCTCAACTCACTCGAACGCTTCCGCGCCAAGGCCAACAGCCAGCGTCGTCCGCAGCGCCGATCAAAAAGATCTCAACCCGAAGGACAGGCATAGATATGATGCAGCAAGTCATCGGACAATGTGAAATCCTTGAGCTGGTCGGATCAGGCGGACTTGGTGAGGTCTACAGGGCAAAACATCTGAAAACTGGCAATATCGTTGCTCTGAAGCGATTGCACGACAAGTATCAGAACAATCCAAAACTCCTTGGCCTCTTCCACAAAGAAATCCTCATGCACTCCCAGGTGTCGCACAAGCATTGTGTGAAATTCTTTGAAGCAGACCTGACTCCACCCAATGCGCATATTGTGACGGAATTCATTGAAGGACTGAATTGTCATTACCTGCTGAAGAAAGTCGGCCCGCTTCCTCCGCTGATTGCCTGCTCCATCACACTGGATCTTCTCCAGGGACTCGACCACATCCACTGCCTCGATCTGGTTCACTCCGATCTCACACCGGCTAATATTTTGCTGGAAGTGACTGGCAGAACAGTTCTGGCCGACTTTGGCCTGAGCTGCAATCAGGAGGTCGAAGATTACGAGGGCATGACGGTCGGCACTCCGGGTTATCAGGCTCCCGAGCGGTTGCAGCACCAACCTATGACGCCACTTGCCGATATATATAACGCCGGCATCATTTTGCACGAACTGCTGACCGGTGATCGGATCTTCCCCAATCCCGACAGCAAAGATGTCATGGCCCGCATGAAGAATCTTCCGAACAAGATTCACTCAAGCGGCGACACGATGGTTGACGACTACATCTACAAGATGCTCAAGACAGCACTGCATCTGAATCCACAAAAGAGATTCCCTTCTGCACGGGAGTTTATGTTCGCGCTCTATCAGGTTCTCAAAGCATATGACATCCGCTATACGAGACGTGCAATTCTTCAGTGGATGGCTGACGTAAAACTCACGAAGCTTGCACCGCAAGAACCGAAACAGACTATCTACATCCGCTGATGAAAACCGAATCACGCTTCAGGATTGTATCCCTCGTACCGAGCATCACAGAAACCCTGTGCCATTTCGGGCTAATCGAACAGATCGTGGGTTGTACGAGCTTTTGTGTCGAACCCAAAACACTGCGCCACGCTGTTCCGTCGGTCGGCGGAACGAAGGATGCGCGCATCGCCGACATAATCGCACTGCGTCCGACTCATGTTGTTGTGAACCTCGAGGAGAACACCGCACAACTGATCGAAACTCTGCGCAATCTGCAGGCTGCTCATCAGTTTCTCCTGATCGAGACGTTCATTGACAAACCGGAAGATAATTTTGCGCTGATCGAACTGCTTGCCTCTGCATTTTCGCTCGGCGCAGAGACCGACAAGTGGATCGCAGATCAGCAATCCGCATTCCAGAAATTGAAATCCTCCCGATCGGTCGGAAGCTCATTCTCGTTCGCTTATTTCATATGGATGAATCCCTGGATGGTCGCGGGCAACACCACCTACATTTCATCGGTTCTGTCTTTGATCGGCGGCGTTAACTCGATACAGACATCGCGCGAGCCAAACGAGAGGTATCCTGAAGTGAAAGCGGACGATGCGCGCCTGAGTGTCAGCGATGTTCTGTTGTTTTCCTCCGAACCGTTTCCTTTTAAACTGCGGCACATGCAGCAATTTCAGTCAGAGGCAAAGATTTTGCGGCCAATGCTCAAAGTCGATGGACAAGCGCTGAGCTGGTATGGCAGCAGATTTTCGGAAACACTGACCTATCTGGAGAAACTCGATGCGGAAATACAAAAAGCGTCTCATTAATTTTTCGCTCGCGGGTGCTTTTGCTTTTCTCGCGATGCTCGCAAACAATATTCAGGCTGGCGATCAACCGGTTCAGCCAACGTCGAATTCAGTTGCCCAGCAATCCAATCAACCTGTGTCTGGCAATGCAGCTGCAACAGTACCGACCTACACGGTCATTTCTTGCAACGACGGCGATACCTGCCGGCTCAAGTCATCCGACAACACACAGGTTAAAGTCCGTCTTGTCGGAATTGACGCACCCGAGACGGGAAAAAAGAATCGAAAAAAACAAAAAGAAGGTCAGGCCGGCGGGATTGAGGCCAAAGAGTTTCTCAACACCCTCGTTGTTGGAAAGACGGTCACCTTGCGCAGCTATGGAGCCGACCACTACGGTCGCAATCTGGCTGAAATTATGGTCAACAATGAACCTGCAAATTTGCGCATGGTGGCTGAAGGCTGGGCAGAAGTCTACCGCGGCAAACCGCCGCAGGGTTTTGATCTATCACGCTACAAAGCAGCTCAGGAAGATGCCGTCAAAAACAAGAAAGGCATCTGGAGCCTGCAAAACTACGAAAGCCCAAAAGACTTCCGCAAACGCAACAAAGATTGATGGCAACCGCTAATCGCTTTTGCCCCGCGTATTTTCTCGGGCCGAAAAAAATGACCTGACATTTTCAGCAACCGCCGACGGCAAACCAGCCTGCTCCATCAGTTCCTCAACACTCGCCTGAGAAATTTTCTCAACACTGCCGAATACTGTGAAAAGTTTCTTTCGCCGCTTCGGTCCGAGTCCGGCAATTTCTGTCAGCAGACTGCGCAAACTCCGGCTGTCACGCTTCTTACGGTGAAAGCTGATTGCAAAGCGATGCGCTTCGTTGCGAATTTGTGTGATGAGCTGAAATTCAGGACTCGCGTTTTTAAGAACAAGTGTGTCTGTCCCCTCATCAGGAACGAGGTCGCCGCTCGCATTGCGGCGTGGAACAACGACTCTCTCGGAACTTGCGGAGACTTTTTTATCTCTGAAGTTCGATGACGTTCGTGACTTTGCAATTCCAAAAAGCGGAACTGCATCAAGCCCGAGACTCTTGAGCAACCACGCCACTTCGCGCACCTGCGGTTCCCCACCGTCCACAAGCAGCAAATCTGGAATTTCATGGCGGCGATCCTCGCGAAACCTCCGGCGGATCACTTCACGCAGGCTTGCAAAATCATCCTGACCGACAACTTCGCGGATCGTATATTTTCGATATTCATTCTTCGCCGGCTGCCCTTGTCTGAATACGACGCCCGAGGCAACTGTTGAGCCACCCTGAAAGGTTGAAATATCGTAGCATTCAATCCACGCAGGAAGCCGAGGCAGCGACAGCAGTTCCTGCACACCGGACATCCGCCTGTGCGCAGCGTCGTCGGCATTCAAAGATTCCTGCAATTTTGTTTTCGCATTGCCGAGCACCATGTCGCATAATCCTGAAAAAGCATCGGCAAACATTTTCCTCTGCGATCCGCGCATACGTTTGGCTTCATCGGCAGACGACGAGCAGGAGATTTTCACGGATATTTTTTCGCGCTGCTGCCGTTCGGCCTTGCCGGCTTCAAGTGAATTGACAAGTAATTGCAGTGCAACAAGCTTGTCGTCGCTCAGTACCTCTGTGCCCGATGGTAAAAATATCGTTGGTGGAATTTCATGATCGGCATAAAAACGACCGATCACTTGAAAAACAAATTCACTCTTGGCTTCCGAATCAAGGGACGCAGTCTGAGCCTTGTGCTCTAAATTGAGATCAACAATCCGCTCGAGACCTTCTTTGATGACGTGCGAATTACCGCCAATCAACTTGCCGTCACGGACAACGGCGAAATACACAGCAACGGCTGAGCTGCTCCATGCAAAATCAATCACGTCAGCGTTGAAGCCGGGAATGAGAGTGACACTCTGCTGCTGCGCCAGTTTCTCCAAAGCCCGCAGCTGGTCGCGCAACTGCGCAGCCTTCTCGAAATTCATCACTTGCGCCGCCGACGCCATGTCGGATTTGATCTTTTGCGACAACTCTTGCGTCTTGCCAGACAGCAGCGAAAGCACCCGCTCCACCAGGTCTTGATAGTGGGACTTCTCCACGCTCAGCTTGCAGGGCCCAAGGCATCGCTTGATGCTGTGATAATTGCAGGGCCTGCTGACCGTCTTAAAAACATTGGGCGTGCACTTCACCAGCGGAAAAAAGCGTTGAATCACACTTTGGGTCGCATGCAGTTCGGCTGCGTTGGAGTAGGGGCCGAAATAGGCTCCGCCGTCGTTCCGGCGCTTGCGCGTTTGGATGACCCGCGGCCAGGACTCCTCGAGAGTGACCTTCAGGTAAGGGTACGTTTTATCGTCTCGGAGCAGGATGTTGTAGGGCGGCCGGTGATGCTTGATAAGGTTGTTTTCCAGCAACAGCGACTCGTTTTCATTGTCGACGACCATCATGTCGAAATCGCAGATCCGCGCCACAAGCGCCCGAGTTTTGGGAGTGTGGCGGTCTAACCCCGTGAAATAACTTCTTAACCGATTCTGAAGATTTTTTGCCTTACCGACGTACAAAACTTTCCCGTCGGCCGATTTATGGATATAGACTCCAGGAAGATGAGGGACGTTGGCCAGCTTCTCCCGGAGGTATGCCAATCGTTGATCCGAAGACCGGTTTGGGTCAGCCATCCCGCTCTGTTCCTTTCGCATGACCACGCAACCACCCCAAGGAGAGACTCTGGTGAGTCAATACCCGCAACTCCACCTGACCAACGATTCGTTCATCTACGCCTGCCAGTCGGAGTTTGCCGCCCGCACCAAAAAAGACGGCTCGTTCAACTCTCATCTGCGATACGAGGAATTCCTCACAAGCTCATTCTCCCGACCGGCGAATCCGACCATGAAGGATGTCGCCCGTCTGTTCACCGCCATTGCCAAGCACCAAACTCAGGCCACCGCGCAGTTTCGCAGAAACGAACCCATCAATCTCGAGACGGTATCCTACTTCACTTGTGCAATTGCGACACTGTTTGCAGACCTCGAATCCGCATGCAAGGAATTGTTTGGCACAGGCCTTCCAATCATTCCCGAAACTCCTCCGGAGTACTCGACGGAAGCGCCGATTGCCACTTCCTTGCTGAACGCGCGCAGCACCTACCTCTCGCAGGGTCAATCTGGAGACTCAGAACCCGCTGTTTTTGAGGCATTTCCGCGCAGTGAATTTCCAAACCTGACCGCGGAACAGCAGGCTCAGCTCTGGTCGTGCGAACTTTGGGACCTGATTGCAGACGCACTGCATTCCTCACTCGGCGAATATGCTGATGCGGCCATGGGCTTTGCGTACTGGAAATATCAGGAAGTGCCACAAAAGCCGGACATCGACTGGCGCGTCAGGCCACCTGTTGGTGAAGCATACGCCAAAGCATTCAAGCCACTCTTGCGCAAACACTCCGATCGCGGCGATCGCTCGTTTGACAAGCGTGACCGTTTTGATCGCAAGGACCGCGGCGACCGTCCCGACCGTGGCGAACGCACCGACAAGCACGAGCGCGGAGGCCGTGGAGAGCGGCCCGCCCACACTGGTGAAGCAAGCGCAGGCGAGCAACCAAAAACAGGACACGAGACACGCAAACCACGCAGCGAGAGTGGTGCTCCGCAAAGAGACGGATTGCCGACCTCTGCTCAAGCAAGACCTGAGCGTTCAGAACACACACGCCAGCCGCGTGGCGAACGCCGCGGCGAGCAATCCGATCGTCCGCGGGGCGGACGCGAGGCGCGCACACCAAATACCGGCCCTCAATCGAGTGAACAGCAGCTCAACGAGGCTCTTGAAGAAGTCAGACAAGCCATTACTTCGCTCAGCAAAAATCCCGCGATGGGCGAGATCCAATTGAAGCCAAACAACAGCTTCATCAGGCGTCAGCAGCACAGCTTGGCGGTTGAACTCGGCTTCGATACCGAAAGTCGCGGCGAAGGACGAGACCGTGGCGTTGTGATCCGCACAGCGCAGGTCTGATTCCAAGTCGAATGCCGTAAAATAATCAGACGCAGCGGTCAGGAGCTGCGTCTTTTTTTATGTGCTGTTATCCGCATTGTGCATGAGTACGCGGATCAATTTATTACTCCATAGCGATCATCATTCACATTACAATCAAAGGCTGCTGGCTCGAATGATGAGCTCGGTTGAAAGCTGTTTCATTCTCATAGTTGTCGTCGTCGCTGGTCTCGTTTTACCTTACAAATCGGAGACCGAACCACTCCTGAAGCGCTGGGCGGACTCACCTTTCTTTGCACAGATTCGCGCTGAGAGCCTCACCCACAATGGACAGCACGCGGCACTCGACGAATTGCGGGAAAACTTTCTCATCAATGAAAAAATTAAAGATCCACTCCTGCGCGAGGAGTTCGAACAATCAGGTCTTGCACATTTGCTCGCCATCTCCGGCGGACAGACAGCACCAGCGGCGGCAGCCATTTCATTTTTTATGCTGATGATCATTGTGGCATGCACGCGCACTCTTAAAAACGAAAGCTCACTCAAATGGCTTGCGGGTCTGCGGCTTGCAACAGGACTCCTGCATACTCTTGTCATATTTTTTCTTGTCGGATTGTATCAAAGCAGTGGCGCCCTCACCCGTGCGCTTGCCAATCACATCACACTCTGCGCGAGATCGTTGCTACTTTTTACCGTCAACGACCGGCACAATAACTGCGGTAAGACACGCGGTCTAATGCTGGCCTCCCCTTGGTGCTTGGGCTGGATATTGTTGCAGAACCCCGTTCGTGATCTATCGTTCCTGTTGTCCGCGCTCGGGGCACTGACAAGTCTCTTTGTCTCACAACTTCTGGCTTTGGTGATCCGGGCAGACAGCACGGAAACATTGCCCCTGCCGGGCAGCAGCCGGCTGCTTGGGAAATACCTTTTCGCTCCGGTGTCTATGAAAATATCGATGGCGATTGTTTCAGTGTCGCTGACTAGTGCTTTGATGTCGCTGTTGACGATACCTTTTTGGCCTGCAGGAAATATTCTTGAAAAGGTGCTCGCAAATATTCTTGCAGGTCCGTGTGTCATGTTCATCATAACACCTGCAGCGCTTGGCATCTGCGTTTCAGTTGTGTTCGAATTGGCCGGCCTCGGGTTTGCGTGTCATGCAATGCTGCGTTGTGGGCTCGAGATACTGCTCTACACGGCACGAACATTCGGAAACCCAGTTGACCAAGTAAATCAGCAGCAGAGCGCAGAATTTTTTGCCTCGATGGGTGTTTCCCCCTCCGTTGTCATTGCCTGTGAAATCCTGCTCCTCTCGGTATTGACGGAAATGCTCAGAACCCGACTCGGCGAGACAGAAAATCTCCTGCTGCCGAGAGCCGACAAGCGAGTGTCAGCATTCGTGAGGGCGAAGACGCACGCTTTGAGATTTTTTGATAAAATCCGATAAGTGTACAGGTAGGGAGGGCGTTATGACCTGTCTAAAAAACCTCATTGCTTTCGGGACGTTGTTATTTGCTCTGAGCTCGGGGGCCGCACTGGCTCAGGGCAAGGGTGGGGGAAAAAGCCTCGAAAACAGCAAATCAGTGAAATATAAATCAAAAACCGAGGTCAACTTTGACGACGCGACCATCGAGGGTTCCGTCCGAACACCTTTTGGTCAGGGTATCAACTCTCGTGATCAAAAGTTTAACCGCAATTTCATCAACGTGAGGAAAAACTTTCACGACCAGATGCTGCTCAGTACAGGTGGTATCTCTCCGTCGCCATAATCTCGGAAATAAGAATTAGGAAAGCATTTCAACCAACTGGGCTTCCGTCAGAATCGGAATGCCCAGCTTTTTTGCCTGAACGTATTTCGACGAACCCGACTCCTCATTACAAACTAAAAAGTTTGTCTTGGCACTGACAGAACTGGCGACCTTGGCACCGAGCTTTTCCAACTTCCGTGCATAAATCTCCCGCGGCTGCGAAAGTGCGCCGGTGATGCAGATGCTTTTTCCCGCAAGCGGGTGGTCCGCCAGATGTGCCCGCTCCTGCGCTGTCGAGTCGGCTTGGACGGTGACAAAGTTCAAGAGTTCATCGATCCAATTCCTGCGCGACTGGAGTGATTCAATAAAATCACTTGCCGACTTTCCGGCCCATCCGCGTTCAGCCGCAAGCTCTTCGGCGTGCGCATTCAAAACTCTATCCAGCGTCGAAAACCGCGCTGCGACTTCTCTGCATTTGACGATGCCGCCGCGCTTGAGACCAAGTGACGCAAGAAACACACTAAGAGGAATTGTCTTTTTCTGACTGATGGAGGCAACCAGATTCTCTGCCGACTTTCTCGCAAAACCCTCGAGGGATAAAATGTCATCTACGCTCAGCCGGAAGAAATCAGCCGGAGTCTTCAATAAATTGGCCTCGCGCAATTTGGCGACCGTTTTTTCAGATAAACCCTGAATTTCCAGCGTCTGGGCGAAATACAAAAAGCTTTCCTGATCCTTCGAAGGACAAGACAACAGAGGCTGGGAGCAGTAGAGATCAGGGCCAGTCACCGCCAGGGAATAGCCGCACGGACAGGTGGTCGGGAGCTCGTATGCTCTTTCAGCTTCTTTTTCCAAACCGATGATCGAAGGAATAACTTCACCACTTCGAGTAATTCTGACTAACGCCCCGGGTGCATATCCCCCGCTGCGGATGAATTCTGCATTGTGAAGTGTTGCGTACGAAATTTGAGCGCCCGAGAGCTGAACAGGCCGCACCTGTGCTCGAAAGGTAACCTTTCCACTGCGCCCAATACTTGTTTCAATCGCAAGAATTTCGGTTACGGCACTTTCGCTTTCCTGCTTGAATGCAAGACTTCCACGCGGATGGTGACTGGTTGCCCCGAGTGCTTCAAACAATTCCTCATCGTTGAGCCGAATGACAATTCCATCAATCTGATGATCGCGGCTTTGTGAAAATGCTCTCAGGACTCGTTCAGCAAGCCGTGTGTCGCCATTTTCGAGTGACATGAGCTCCGTTGTTTTTTCTGGAATGCCCGTGTCAAAACCGAGCGACTGGAGAAACTCCAGTTTTGAGAAATAACCTTTGCAGGTTCCCTTGATATCGAAGACAGCAGTTTGTGCAACCGAAAGAATTTCGCCTGCAGGCTGGGAATCAGACTTTCTGAACACGATAAAATCGTACGCTCTAAATCTTAGAACATTTAAAACATCAATCGCCTCGTCAACCTCTTTGCGTCCGAAGGTCCCCGGGACTGCATTGCGATAGCTGTCAAAGCGTTCCGAAAAAGGAGCGAATTCATTGATGGGAAAATACATTTCACCGCGCACTTCAAGGCGCAAATCATTCCATCCGTCTGGGAGCATGATGTGCTTTGGCAAGCTCAACACATGCATGACGTGTGCGGTCGCATCTTCTCCCAGTGTTCCGCTGCCACGCGTACTTGCACGCATCAGGCGGCCGTTGAAATCAAACTCAAGTGCCATTGCCATGCCATCCACTTTGTCGCTCAGTACAACCGGACGGCCCGCAGCGAAATCGGAAAGGTCAGCACTCTCGTAGCTTTTCGCAAGCGAGAGCATCGGCGGCCTGTGCGCAACTTTTTGCGCCGATTCGCGTATCTGATAACCCACGAAATGAAGCGCAGGATGTGACGGATCGAGGGTGCGCAATTCGTCTTCGAGCGCATCATATGCTTCGTCGGTGACAGCAGGACGGCCCAAATAATAGAGTTCTTTGTAGAGGAGAATCTGCGATGCAAGACGTTCAATTTTTTCACGATTGCGAATGGCGGAATTTGTTTCAGTCATAGAAAAGGCTCACCTGTGAAAAGTGAGCCCAGATTGGCTTGAAATTTGTAATCTATCAACCGCAGATGCTGCCTTTTTAGGGGCGACCTGAGGAAAAGGCATCGGCATTCAGAACGATGCGACGCTTTCGCCCTGCCTGCCCGAGTGCACCGTGTTCCCAGCCCGAGTACTTCAGTTTGGCCTTGGAACCATCTTGAACAAAAATTTCAGCACGTTTGTTGAATTTAATGTCGATCTTTCCTGCCTCGTGCCTTCCCGCGTAAACCCTCTGACCATCGGCAGTCACCTGAATTTCGAGCGGCTCGCTCAAAGTGAGCACCGCGGCAACGGCACCCGTTACGTTCAATTTATTTACTGGCCTGGTTGCAGCAGACTCATCCGTGTTAGCAAGCGCAGCCTCATCCGCACCTGTGGCATTAGTCGCTGCCGCAACGGATGGTGATACAGGCGCTGTGGGCTGGGACGCCACAGGATCAACAGCTGGCAAGCCTGCCGGACTGCTGGTCTTCTCTGATGTCGAAGTCGGCACTGAATCTGATTTTGGAGTCTGCGTGTTTGTATCTGCTGCTGTGGCGCTCTGATCAACATTGGCCGGAATTGCCTGTGCTGGATTTTCACCCGTCACAGAAGCAGCTTCTACTGGCGCTGTCTGAGTGGCTTCTGAGCTGTTCGCCCCCGCGACGCTGTCGGTCGCAGTGGTTTCTTGCCCCGCAGACTTTGCTTCGTCCGAGGTACTTGTCACGGCGGTTTCCTGAGTCAGAAGTCGGCCACCGACAAGCACGAGTACACACGCCGCAAGTAAACCCACTGCCATTTTAAATCCGCGCGAACCGCTGGTCTGCTCTGCCTTCTCGGTGGATTCGCCTTGCGCGGAATCCTGCGAGTGGCTGAGCAGATAGGACTCCGCAGCGCTGAGACCAGGACTGTTTTCGGGTGCTGCTGTCGCGGAAGCTGCTTCCGGTTCTACTGGTAGAAGCGGAGGTTCGACAGCCTGAACGATGGTCTGACTGTCGGCATGCAGCTCGGATTCGACCGGCTGAACGGCCTGCGCTTCCACAGTTGCGACGGGCGACTGAATTGTTGTTTCTGAAATTTGAACTGAAGAGGTGTCACGATCCTGCCGACCGCGACCGTGTTTTTTATTCTTCTTTCCTTGATGGGTCGTGTGCTGATGACTGTCGGGCTGACTCTCGGCAGGAGCGCTGGCTTGCACGGGCTGCTGAACTGGGGCTGCGACCTGCATAGGCTGCTGCACAGGTGCGGGTATCTCCACACCAAGCACGGCGGCGGCCACAGCAAGAGGCTCGGGCGCTCTTTCGAGTGTCGCGGCAGCTGCAATTGGTCTTGTTTTTTGCGGAGGAGGCTGCACATCTCCCATATCGAGGGAAATACCCAAAATACTTGCAACGTCGGGTGTCACGACGTCGAGAGGCTCCTCCTCGGGAGTCATTTCCATCGCCCGATGAGCAGGACTGGGAATGCCAGTGGCACGCTGAGCCTGCACAGAATCGGTTGAGCGCAAGTTGCGTGTGGATGTTGTCAAAGTGTTGGTTCTGGAGGGAACCTCGGAAACCCTTGGCAAAGAAACTGATGGAGTGTTGGTGTCTGCTGCAAGACGTGCGTTTGCTGCCTCGCGTTCAAGATTCACATCACGTTTCGCACCACCGATTTGGTAGGGTGCCTGTGCGTCGTGCTCTGCCGGCATCACCGTCTGATTTGCTGCCTGATCCAATTCAGGAACAGACACTGAAAGCTCTCTTGCGTAAATGCGAATGAGCCCTCTACCGTTGAGCCCGGGCGGCAGTTCGTTCCACTGGCCCTCTTCAATCGCAACCAAATAATGTTCGCGCACTTTAATCTTTGCAGACAGTGCGGATGTTGAGCGGCCAATAGACTCACGTGCTTTGCGCAGCCGCGCGCCAACCTGCTGAGCAGTGTCAGAGTTGACTCCCAGTGCCGTGCGATTCGCTGATGTTTCCATCTCTGTTCCCATCACGTGTCTTAAACCTTTCAAAAAAAGCTATCTGGTTATTTGTTTACGCAAAGCAAGCGCGCGCTTCTCAATCACCGGATCAGGTTTTGCCTTCAGAATCGCGTCCAGATGACCGAGCGCCTTGCGCCGATCGCCCAGACGATGAGCTACTGCGGCAAGCTCAAGCTGTGGCTCAAGACAACCGGGACAAAAATCAACCGCCCTCTGAAACGATGCCTTTGCATCAGTCAGCCGTCCAGAGCTCAACTGACATTTTCCCATATTAAAGTAGGGCGCAGAGTATGTCGGATCGATCTCCAATGCCGCCTTGAATTCTGCCGCCGCCTTGTCACAGCGCTTTTCCTGCAGGTATGCCAAACCCATGTTGAGATGCACACGCTCCAGGAAGAGATATTTTCCGCGTTTTACAATCGCGCTCAAAGCATTCCGTGCTTCGGCGTTTTTTCCTGTCAGAATGTGTGTGTAGGCGAGGTTGAGCTGAGCATCGTCATTGTCAGGTTGTTTGTTTATAACAGTCTGAAAGCTCCTCGCCGCAGCCTCGGGATTGCTCAAGCCGATGAACGATAAACCCAAAAGCATGTGCACTTCCGCGGGCGAATCGGGATGTCGGGAGCGCGGCGAAAGGAAATGCACCGCGCGCTGAAATTCACCCTGAGCCACCATCTGTCTGGCAAGCTCAAGACTGGCCAGCTGATTGCGTGATTCTGGAGTGTCGGCTTTTGTGCTCATGCAGGCCGCACTTAGAGTTGTTGTCAGCAATGTCATCCACAGAGCCAAGTTCATCTGACGATTTCCCATCACATCTGTGTCATTGTTCCGCGTTCGGACGAAAGCACTTGTCGTGGCTTACCCGCAACATCGCTCGGTCCAACCAATCCGTCCTTGACCATTCTGTCCATCAGCCGTGCAGCTTTGTTGTATCCTATGCGGAAATTCCGCTGCAGACTTGAAGTACTCACCGTTCCGGAGGCCACAGCAAAATCAATGGCGCGATCGTAGAGGTCATTCTCATCCATCTGGGTTCCCTCGACACCCTGCTCGTCAATTTTCCCGCCCGCAGCTCCGTCATTTTTCTGACTGATTTGCTGCGCGTTGCGCTGCACGGCGGCCATTGTTTCGTTGTCGTATCGGGTCGGATAAAGCTCACGCAGTTTGTCGCTCAATTGATTTATTTCGCGGTCGCCGATGTAAGCCCCATGACCACGAACGATGCGATTGGTTCCGGGTGGAAGGAAAAGCATATCGCCTTTGCCAAGCAGCCTTTCGGCACCGACGCTTTCAATAATCGTGCGGCTGTCATGCTTCGATGCAACCTGAAAGGAAATTCGGCAGGGCAAGTTCGCCTTGATAACACCAGTGATGACGTCAACACTCGGCCGCTGCGTTGCAAGAATCAGATGGATTCCGGCCGCACGCGCCTTTTGCGCCAATCGCTGGATTGAGTCTTCGATGTCGCGCGGGGCGGTCATCATCAGATCGCACAGCTCGTCGATGACAACGACGATGTATGGAAGCGTCTGTGGAGTTTCGCCGGCCAACTGTTCCACGGTGAGCCTCTGCGCCACAACTTCGGCGTTGAACGCGGCGATGTTCCTGACTGCCGCCCTGCGCATCAGCAGATACCGCCGCTCCATTTCATCGATGGCCCATTTCAATGCTCCAGCAGCTTTCGAAGGGTCGGTCACAACCGGCATCATCAGGTGTCCGATGCCGTCATAATTAGAGAGCTCCAGCATTTTCGGGTCGACCAAAATGAAGCGGACTTGATCGGGAGAACGGGACATCATCAGACTGAGAAGAGTTACGTTGATGCCAACCGACTTTCCTGAACCGGTTGCTCCGGCAATCAAGAGGTGAGGCATCGTGCTTAGGTCAGCAACCAGCGGTGAGCCGTCGACATTTTTACCCAAGGCCATCGGTAGCGGCGACGAGACATCGCGGAATGTCTGGTGTTCCATGACGTCACGCATTGCAACAGTTTCGCGGATGGGAGCGGGAACCTCGATGCCAATGGTGCTCTTGCCCGGCTGCGGCGCCATCAACACACTCTGCGCCTTGAGTCCGAGTGCGAGGTCCTCCTGCAGAGACAGAACTTTCGTGACTTTTATACCAGATGCCGGCTCGAACTCATGCACGTTGACGACAGGTCCCGGTTGACTTCTGACAACTCGCCCCGTCACACCAAATGTTCCGAGCTTCATAGCCAGTAGATGTGCTTGTGCATCCATACTTTTTTGAATGGAAAGTGAGTCTCCCTGAGCCGACTGCCCCGCCGGCAACAAAGCGAGAAGGCCCTCAAAGACAGGGACAGGCACAGCATCAGGCGACAACTTAACAGCTGAACGAGCAGGCATACTCTGTGAAAGCGGCCGCTCTGGAACAATTCTCACCTGTTCGGGTGACTTTACACGCATGGTTACTGGTTCATCGGCAACTTGAACCTCTGTCATTCTGTGCTCGATCTCCGGTTCTGCCGGCGAAACGTTCTTCTGGTCCCTCTTCTCTCGGCGCACCGGCGCCTCATTAACAACAGCGCGCGCCTTCTCGTTGGTTCCGGTATCCGATGCCTCTGCGGCGATCTCCTTGAAGCGGCTCCAAGGAAGTCTGTTGAGCATCCAGACAACAGCAGCAACTGGATTGACCCCAAGACATAGCGGCAGACTGGTGAGCAATCCGGCAAACAAAACAATCCTCACTCCAGAAACGCTGAGCACCGGAGTGAGGCCGCCGACCACTTTCAAACCCAACCAACCCGAAATGGGAAACGAGATTCCAGAGAATGAAATTTCATCGCGAAAGGAAGCGAGCAAACCAAGGAAACAAAGCACAAGCTGCGGATAGCCGAACAACCGCAGAGCCCAACGCGCACGCACCCTCGGCCTTTGAAACAATTGGAGGCTGTGCACAAGTGCCACAGCGCTGAAAACATAGGCTCCCAATCCAAAGAGCTGAATCAGCCACTCCGATATATTTGCACCAAATGAGCCCAACAGATTCCGATAAGAGGCTCCCGAGGCGACACTCGATGTCAGAATCAGATGAAACGACGAGGCATCGCGCGGATTGAATGAGAAGACTGACAAACATATGACAATTGCTGCTGACAGCGCGACGAGCGCAAAATAGTCACCAACAAACACAGAATTCTTTTTCGAATCCGAATTCCAATCTAAACTGAAGCGAGTCATCGCACCCACCCATCCTCAGAAACGAAGGAGACCACATGGACCAATTCCCGAAAGGCGGTCAGGCCTTGTTGGCCGACGCCATGATCGGTTTATTGTCACCTTTGGATTCTCTCAGATTCATGCGCCGCAAAAAATCCGTGTTGGTCATCGGACTGGCGCCTTACCTTATTGCCATTGTCCTCTATGGTATGCTTGTTGGCCGGGTAGTGACCCCAATGTTGATCGGTTTTCTGCTTGAAAAACAGCTTATTCCGGTTGGATGGGCAACAAACCTGATGTTGGGTGCCATCATCTGGATCTTTGCCCTGACGATTTTTGCACTGTTGGGACCATCGGTCATCAACACACTGGCGAGTCCCATCTTCGATCGGGTCGCGAGCCACACCTACGAAGACTTTAGCGGAAAAAAACTGCCACCCGAGTCGCTGGTCATGTTTGTGAAGAGTTTCCTTGGCGAGTGTTCCAAACTCGCCATTTGGCTCATGGTCACCATTTTTCTGGCCTCGATGCCATTTGCTGCATTTATAGGCGGACCACTGGCGCTGTGGTTTCTTGGATGGACTCAGGTCGACCGAACTCTCAACCTACAGACCATGCGCCTGCATGACAGACTCATGTTTGGCGTTTACCACGCACCTGCCTGCGTCTGTCTTGGCTTGTGGGGTCTCGTGCCAGGCCTGAATACTCTTTTTACATTTCTCATGGCTTCGTCAGGGGCCGTTATTGTTGCAAAAGCTGAGCAACAGACTAATCAGTGAGCTGAATAGTCATGATTTTTACGCGGACGCGACGCCAGGGGATTCAACGCGGGTGATTGCAACTTTCAAGGCTTATCTTGAGGCCATCAAATTCAGCCATACAATTTTTGCAATGCCGTTTGCACTGATGGCCTGCATTCTTGCCTTTCGTGGCGGAACCCCACCATTCGCGCAAGTGGTCTGGATCATCGTTGCGATGATTGGTGCCCGCACGTGGGCAATGGCCGTCAATCGTTTTGCGGACGCCGAATTTGACGCACTCAACCCGCGCACTGCGACACGCGCTGTTGCCAACGGGACAATCAAAAAATCGTCCATGCTTGCATTTGCCCTGCTGGGCGCCACTGTTTTTGTCGCTGCTGCGGCCGCACTCTCGCGCGTCGCGTTGCTCTGTTCAGTGCCGGTTTTGCTGATTTTGGGAAGTTACAGTTATGCCAAACGGGTGAGCTTTCTCTGCCATTTTTGGCTGGGCATTTGCCTTGGTCTGGCGCCACTGGGAGCGTGGGTGGCGCTGCGCGGAACATTGCCTGCGGAACTTCTGCTGCTCAGCGCGGGTATCACGTTCTGGGTTGGCGGATTCGACATCATTTATGCCTTGCAGGATGCGCAATTTGACGCAGGACAGGGGCTCAAAAGCATTCCCAGCCGTTTTGGGCTGACTCCCGCATTGTGGATTGCCCGTGTCAGTCATCTGGCTGCGGCAATTTTCTTTGCGCTGTTTGGAGTCATATACAATCTGGGCTTGGTTTATTTTGCAGGACTCGGCTTGGCTGCTCTGCTGATGGTTCAGCAGCATGCCATCGTCCGCAAAGGCTCACTCGAAAAAATTAATTTTGCGTTTTTTAATCTCAACGGATGGATTGCTGTTTTGCTGTTTCTGGCGGCCGGTATTTCCCTCTGGCTTGAACCGGTGTTGTAAGCTCAAGGAGTCTGTCAGCGATGACTTATTTGCACAAAGACATTGAACCGAAGTGGCAAAAAATCT
The DNA here is from genome assembly GCA_039799905.1 of Pseudomonadota bacterium. GTDB lineage: Bacteria > Bdellovibrionota_B > Oligoflexia > Silvanigrellales > Silvanigrellaceae > RFOM01. The sequence continues at coordinate 31,012 of JBDLRP010000027.1, forward strand.
GGAACGAGAAAAATATCTTTGCCACCACCGAAGATCCGGCGAAACCCAAATACTACGCACTCGACATGTTCCCATATCCGTCGGCCTCGGGTCTGCACGTCGGACATGCGCTTGGATATACAGCGACAGACATCGTTGCGCGTTATTACCGGATGAAGGGATACAACGTCCTGCATCCGATGGGCTGGGATGCCTTTGGCCTGCCGGCTGAGCAGCATGCAATCGAAACGGGCGAGCATCCGGCAAAACTAACTTACAGAAATATCGACAACTACCGCCGGCAACTTTCGGCTTTGGGGATGTCCTACGACTGGAAGCGCGAAGTGGCGACTTGCGATCCAAGTTACTATCATTGGACACAGAAAATCTTTCAAATTCTTTTCGACCGCGGCCTGGCCTACCAAGCGGAGATGGCGGTCAACTGGTGTCCTGCTCTCAAAACAGTCCTTGCCAACGAAGAAGTGATCGACGGCAAGAGCGAACGAGGCGGGCATCCGGTCATGCGCGTGCCGATGCGCCAATGGATGCTCAAGATCACTGCCTACGCAGAGCGACTGTTGGCAGACCTCGACGTTCTCGACTGGCCCGAAAACGTCAAAGATATCCAGCGCAACTGGATTGGAAAATCGGTGGGTGCACGCATCCGCTTCGCAGTGGCGGATTACGCCGATGCTCACATTGAAGTTTTTACCACGCGTCCTGACACTCTTTTTGGCGCCACATATCTCGTACTGGCTCCCGAGCATCCGCTGGTGAGCAAAATCACAACGAGTGCGCAGATGCAGGCAGTCAAGGCTTACCAAGATGAAGCCTCGCGGAAATCCGATCTCGACCGCACGGAACTCAACAAAGACAAAACGGGCGCCTTTACCGGAGCATTTGCAAAACATCCGATCAGCGGAGAGCTCGTGCCAATCTGGATCAGCGATTACGTGATGATGACCTACGGCACCGGAGCTATTATGTCGGTGCCTGCGCACGACGAGCGCGACCACGAATTCGCGCGCGCGTTTTCCTTGCCAATCAAACAGGTTGTCAAACCCACAGATGGCACACACGACATCCAAAAATCCGCCTACACGGGCACTGGAACACTCATCAATTCGCAATTCCTCGACGGCAAGAATGTTGCCGATGCAAAAGCGGCGATGATTGAACACCTCGTGAAATCAGGCAGCGGCGAAGCAAGCACGACCTACAAATTCCGTGACTGGCTGTTCTCGCGTCAGCGTTATTGGGGCGAACCCATTCCCGTACTCAAGGACGCTCAGGGAAATGTGCTGCGCGCTTTGAAAGACGAAGAACTCCCGCTGACACTGCCTGAAGTGACAAGCTACGAACCGACAGGCGACGGCAAATCGCCGCTTGCCAACATCAGCTCTTGGGTTCAGCGCGGCGGCAACACATTTATTGAAACAGACACGATGCCGGGCAGTGCCGGATCAAGCTGGTACTTTCTGCGTTACTGCGATCCGCTGAACGAAAACCTTCCGTTCGACTTCAAAAAGGCGCAGTTCTGGATGCCGGTTGACCTCTATGTCGGCGGACAGGAGCACGCCGTCGGACACCTGCTTTATTCGCGCTTCTGGACCAAAGTCTTGTTTGACGCCGGACTGTGTCCGGTCAGCGAACCGTTCAAGAAACTCGTCAATCAGGGAATGATCTGCCGCAACGGATCGAAGATGTCCAAATCCAAAGGAAATGGCGTCAATCCTGACGAAGTGCTTGAAAAATTTGGTGCAGACTCGCTGCGGGTTTATGAAATGTTCATGGGTCCTCTCACGCAAACCAAAGAGTGGGAAGACTCGAATCTCGCCGGAATCTTCCGCTTCCTCCAGCGCATCGAAAGAATGCTGATCGACGAAAATGGAAAATGCCTGCTGACAGACGCCACTGCAACCCGCGATGAGCTGCGTCTCCTCCACAAGACCATCAAGAAAATCACATCCGACATCGAGAACCTCTCGTTCAACACTTCCATTTCGCAGATGATGATTTTCCTCAACGGCATGGCCGAAACAAACTGCCGCTCCAAGGAAGTATGGCGCCAGTTCATTCCGCTTCTTTCTCCGTTTGCACCGCATCTTGCAGAAGAGCTCTGGCACGTGTGCTTTAACGCAGACAAGTCAACTGCTGATGCTGGCTATCCATTCGTCAGCACAAGCGCGTGGCCGCTCTTCGATGAGTCGCTCGCACGCGACGATGAAATCAAGATTGGTGTGCAGATCAATGGCAAATCACGCGCAGAAATCACTTTGCCGCTCGACTGCGATCAGGATACTGCAGTGAAAATCGCCAGCGAGGATAAAACTCTATCTGCCGCACTTGCCGCGCTCGACGTAAAGAAAATCGTGTTTGTGAAGAACCGCATTCTCAATTTTGTCGGCGCACCAAAGGCGTAAAAAAACGGCCTGCAGTTCTTATGCAGGCCGTTTTAAAATTTTTGTTGCAGCAAAACTTGGCAGCTCCGCCACCTTTTAGTTCATGTAATCACAGACCGTTCTGAGCTCGATGAACAGTGAACGTCACGAGGTTCACGATCTCTTCGACGTCACTGTTTCTCTGCAGCACGTTGACCGGCTTGCGCATGCCAATCAGCAAGGGCCCGATGAGCGTCGCGCCGCCGAGCTTGTTGAGCAGCTTGTAGGCAATGTTGCCTGACGTCAGGTCGGGGAAGACCAACACGTTGGCAGGTCCCTTCAGCGAGGAAAAGCTGAAGCTGCGCTGAAGGACTTCAGCGCTGACAGCAGCGTCCGCCTGAACTTCACCGTCCACCTCGATATCAGGCCGCATCTTTTTTACAAGCAGCGTCGCATTGCGCACCTTGTCCGCGAGCGGATGCTTGTTGCTGCCGAAATTGCTGAAGCTCAGCATCGCCACGCGCGGCATTTCATTCAAATAAAGACGCGCTGTGTCGTGTGCCTGAATTGCGATTTGTGCAAGTTGCTCTTCGCTCGGGTCGATATTGACCGTCGCATCCGACAGAAAAATGCTCTTGTCGCGCCACACGAGCATATAAATTCCAGCAAGGACCTTATCAGGCTGCGTACCGATCACCTGCAAGGCGGGACGAATCGCATCCGGATAGTTGTGATGAACGCCCGAGAGGTAGGTATCCGCATCACCGGTTTCGACCATCATCGCGGCGTAGTATTGGTTCTCCTGCATCAACTCTTGAGCAGACATGCGGGTCACGCCCTTGCGCGAGCGCTTTTCCAACAAAATTTGCGCGTAGCCGGCAGTCTTGGGCGACGTTGTCGGATCGATGATCGCCACATCCGCCAAACCGTCGAGTTTCTGTTCGCGGATAATTCCACGAATGCGCTCAGCGTTACCGAGCAGAATGGGGTCACAAATTCCTTCTTCCACAAGCTGCTCCGCAGCACGCAGCACCGGCAGGCTGGCGCCCTCGGGAAGAACAACGCGCGTGCGGCTTCCGCGTGTGCGGTTATTTTCAATAGCCATGCGCTTGATCTTGCGCGTCACCGAAGCCACAACGCCCAACCGGCCTTCAAGGTGATCGCGGTAATCCTCAAGGTCAATTGACTTGCGGGCAAGTCCGCCATCAATTGCAGCCTTTGCCACCGCAGGCGCAACCCACGTCAGCAGGCGTGGATCAAAAGGTTTGGGAATGAGATAGTCGCGTCCGAACGTATAGTCGTGCCGCGCATAGGAGCGACTGACGCTCTCTGGAACGTCCTCTTTTGCCAGCTGCGCAAGCGCATAAACCGCCGCCATCTTCATATCTTCGGTGATCTGCCGCGCCTGAACGTCAAGTGCTCCGCGGAAGATGTACGGGTAACCGAGTACGTTGTTGACCTGATTGGGGTAGTCCGAGCGTCCCGTGGCGATGATTGCATCATCACGAACTGCCAGAATATCCTCCGGGCGGATTTCTGGATCTGGGTTGGCCATCGCAAAAATAATTGGATCTTTTGCCATGCTGCGAACCATGTCCTGACTCACAGCACCCGCCACAGAACACCCACAGAACATGTCTGCGCCATCAAGGCAGTCCGCAAGTGAGCGCTTGCTCGTGTCATTTGCAAAGCGCTCTTTGTACTTGTTCATGCCGTCGGTGCGACCGCGATAGACAACACCCTTGCTGTCGCACATGAACAGGTTCTCACGCCGGACACCCAGATTCAGATACATTTGTGCACAGGCAATGGCCGCAGCACCGGCGCCATTCACAACGACTTTGATTTCCTGAATCTTCTTGCCGGTAATCTCGAGTGCATTCAGCAGCGCGGCTCCGCTGACGATTGCTGTACCGTGCTGATCATCGTGAAAAACCGGAATGTTGAGAAGTTCCCGCAGGCGCTCTTCAATTTCGAAACATTCAGGTGCCTTGATGTCTTCGAGGTTGATTCCGCCAAAGGTTGGCTCGAGCATTTTGCAGGCTGATATGACTTCATCAACCGTCGGAGCGTTGAGTTCAATGTCAAAGCAGTCGATGTCGGCAAACTTCTTGAAAAGGACAGCCTTGCCTTCCATCACCGGCTTTGCGGCGGCTGGGCCGATGTTGCCGAGTCCAAGCACGGCCGTACCGTTCGACACCACTGCAACCAGATTACCGCGTGCGGTGTACTCAAAAACGGCGTCGGGATTCTTTGCGATTTCCTTGCAGGGTTCTGCAACCCCGGGTGAGTATGCAAGGGTGATGTCTTGCTGGGTTTTGCATTCCTTCGTGACCGCAATTTCAATTTTACCTTTGCGGCCCTTGCGGTGATATTCGAGTGCGTCTTCGCGGATACCCATGGTGTCTCCTTGCCTGTTTTCACAGAAAACAGGCCCGAATCTAACGTTCAATGGCTAGATTTACAATGGCGGGCGCCCCCATCCTCAAAGCCACGGACGATTCAGGTCAAAGATTTGTCCGTGCAACTCCTTTCCTACCCACCCCTGAATTCAGACTTTAGGCTGTAAATACTGCCCAAGGAGTACGCAAGCCATGGAACAAACACGCAACAAGGGTCGCTGGTTCAAGCTGGCAGAAGCGGCGCAGCAGCTCGGCGTTTCTGAAATCACCGTCCGCCGGAAGGCCAAAACGGGTCAACTGAAGGCCATTCTGCGCAACGGACGTTACATGGTTTATCTCGAGGAAGATGACGAACTGGGAATGTTCACTGCCGCTCTGGACATTGCTGTCACCCCAGCAGGTTCCTCTGCGCCAACATCCACGCTGCCGACGTTGTCGAGAAAAAGAGAATCAACCCAGCTGAACATAGCCAACTCGGCCGCGCAGGATGACCTCATCCAATCTCTGAAGCGTACGATTGAGGATCAGCAGACTCTGATTTCGTCTCTGGAGGCGTCGATTTCGCGGTTGAGCCAGAAACTGGCTGGCGGACAAAATTCCAATAGATGACCTGATACGCAAGGAAAAGACAGAGCACCACCACCTGTGCCCAAAGCCCCGTCGCAACCAACGGGACACGCAGTGCGTTGAGCGCAAAAATGTGCGGTGCATCCCTCCACACCCAGAAAAATGCGATCGAAACAAAAACCAGCGGATGACAGACGAACAACACCCCGTGCAGCCACTGCTCGCGTGCGTCACAGAGCTTTGAATGTACCCATTCGTCCTTGGTGACGAACAGGCAAGACAAAAATGATGCAACCAGAAAAATCAAAAAATTATTCTGGCTGAGCGGAAGAAAATGAGCAACTGAGCATACGCCCAATACAGTCAGTGTATCGAGCGGATGGCCGATGCATTCCCAGCGCGGCAGACCGCGCCTGTGGTGAAAGACAAACTCGTCAAAGGCCAGCGCCAGCCCCTGCAGCACAACCGGCACCGCAGCCAGAGCAAGATAAACGTCACCGCCCGACATCATCAGCCGGCATCCACAACTTCAAACAGACTACCGGCCACCGTCAAACCCGGACCAAAGGCCATGCTGATGATCTTGGTGCCCGCAGGATAGCGACTTTCATCTTCGAGAACTTCGTTCCACACGTGCGGCAATGTCGCAGACGACATGTTGCCATAGCGCTTCAGGACAGAGCGGCTCGCAGCAATTTTCTCATCCGATGCTTCAAGGAGCTCCTGCAGATGATCAATGATTTTTGGCCCACCCGGATGAATCGCATAAACCAGATCGGGCAACACGCTCTGCGCGGTCTCGCCAGCAGCGAGAATAAGGCGATCGACAAAACCCTTCACCGAAGCCGAAATTAGAGCTGGAACATCGCGTGAGAGTGTCATCGCCATCCCCCACGGAAGCGGGAGCCAAGTCATGGCTGCGGCCGACTGCGGAATCTGCTCTTCATTCATCGAAAGCAATTTCAGAGCACGCATGTTTTTGGGCTTTTCAGCGCCAATCCGATAGCGGATGAACCCATCTGCAAACAGACTCTGGACAACCAGCTGCTCGGGAGAATGCAACAGCGGATTAAAATGCATTGTGCAGAGCTCAGTATGAACAACGTCCACTGACACAGAACCTGTGAACGTTTTGCCATCGCGCTGTTGAAGGCTCAGTGCAGCCGCCATACGTGTCGCCGGCAGCGCTGCATAACAACCCATATGATAGGCATGCAGAACTCGCGTACTTGCAGCGTGGTCGCGCTCAACCACCAACCTCTGCAGCGGACTGGGGCTTAAGTAGCCTGTACACGTCACATGAATAAGGTCGGCGGAAAATTTGTAATCATTGGGATACAGTTCGTTGCACTTTTCACGCACAAGAGTGTCATACATCCGCTGGCGGGCCTCGATGTCGGCACCTGCAGGATTCTGGCTGAGATTAAAAATGCTCATCTTCTCCCAATCAAAGTGGGAAAAATCGGCGAGCTCATGTCCGCGAGAGGCTATTTTGTCGGGTGAACAGCCAAAACGCGCGATCAATTTCTCAAAAAGTTCCGGACTCAAATCATCTCGACCACTCGGACGACCTGCGGCGATTTCAGCTTGCGCGTGAGCTTTTGCAAGCCAGTGGATGGCGTCGGTCTGCAACTTTTCGAACTGAGGCCGCACGACTTTGAAGCCGCTCATAAAGAGTGGTGTTTGCATAACCTAACTCCGCTAGGTGTTATTCAACCGTTGTTCCGCCAGACGTCGACTCTAGCACGGCGACGGCAACTGCGTCAGGAGGGAGATCCGCCAAACAACCGTGATGTGTGAGTGGACAACTCATTTGTCCATGTTTTGAGCACGGCTGACAATTCAGCTGCCTACCGCGGATGGTCAGATGATCGAGCACCTTAGAACCGGGCGAAAGCGGGGCGAAACCCGTATTTGATGGCGTCGGACCAAAGAATACAAAGGTCTTTGTCCCCGTCGCGCTGGCAATATGGAGAGGTGCCGAATCGGGCGTCAAAACAAACTTTGCCTGCCGTATGACTTCAATCAATTCTGGCAAAGGCAGACAGTCACGCGCATCAACAACGCGGTCAAAAACAGTCGCGAATTTTTCATTCTCACGAATTTCATCAATGACCGCTGCTATGTCGGCCGCATCCGATGGACCACCCGAGAGCACACATCGCATGTGCGGCTGCTCGCTCAGCACACGGCCAATCACAGAAGCCAGCAAGCGCGGAGGATATTTTTTTGTCGCCCAAACACTTCCGGGTGCACAAACAAAAAAAGGCGAATTCAATTGAAAGTCTGGAAATGCAGTCAGGAACCGCTTGAGGCTGCAATCCCCAGCTAAGGCCAACTTTGCATTTTGAAAATTGGATTTGCCGACAAGTCCTGATGCGAGTCGCAAATACCGCTCTGACTCATGCGAGGCAGCAGACTCATCAATCTTTGAAAAAAACGAGTGCGCAAGCGATGAATCCTTGAACGTAACCACTCGACTTTGTCTACTCAACACGGTGACTAGGCCACTCGTCAAAGACCGGTGGGCCAAAACAAATACCTCCAGATTTTCATCACGAATTTGTTTGGCAATTTGATTCAGTGAAAATATTTTTGCAGCTCCGCGCTTTTTCCTGACAATGACAGTCCGTGAAATCCTCTTGTCCGACGAATAGAGAGCGACGCCGGCAGGATTGGAAAACAGAACTATCTCATGACCCTCAAGCGCAAGCGCATCAATCAGTCGCCCCATCAGAACAAGATCGCCTACGAAGGCGGTATTGAAAACACCGACCCTCACAGATTCAACTCCATGACTAAAGCGTCCTCTCCCGAGCGGTAATAACCCTTGCGTCGGGAAATCTCCCGAAAACCAAGACGATTGTAGAAGTGAATCGCAGGCGCATTATCGACTCCAACTTCCAACAGGAGCCGCCGGACATTGCATGAGCCTAGTTCTGCGAGCACGAAATCCATCATCTCGCCTGCATAGCCCTTGCCGCGCAGCGCACTATCAACGATGATGAAATCCAAATCCGCACACTCTGCAAAAAACCTGATTTGCAAAAATCCCTGCAGCACACCGGCATCATCCGTCAAAGTCACAAGCCGATATTGCTCAACGCCGGTCTGCGGTCCGGCAAAGACACTTTCCACAAACCTCGAGATCTGAACGTGCGTAGGAGCGTACTTGCTCTGAACCGACAGACGCAGCAGTGAATCTGTCAACTTCACCTGCTGCTCTTGAACAAAATCTGATTCCGCAACGCCAAAAAGCGACAAAGTCCAGTTCTCTTTGAGTAATTTCAGTTTGTTCATTTCAGTGTGTTTTTATCGGGAGTTGTTTGGTGCCAGTACCAACCAACTGAAAAAAGGTTCTTATTGCGTTCCGGCAGACCGCGGACTCTTATAAATGCACGCGCTCGCAAAACACTTTCCACCCATTTCTTTTTAACAGCTTCACTTGCTGAAAGAACTTCACCTGCCAAGTTGGCGATGGGCAACGGGAAGGATGCAGCCCCCAATTGTGAAAACTTTTTGAAACCTGCAAGCAGTTCCTGTTCACGAAGCACAAACAAATTGAGCTTCTGAACGTCGATCCATACGAGGGCTATTTCAAAAAAAGTTTTGACGTCGGCGGGCCAAGATTTAATTTGCACAATGGTCTCAGATCCATTGGACGCCGGCAGTTGCACAGGTTTGAGCCAGTCAGTGGTTAAATTGATTGCCGGTTCATTTTCCTGCTTGGTCAGATTCCACATCATCAACAAAGCAACAGCATCGGCCGCCGTAAAGACATCGCCACCGACAGTCAACACTGCCCGATTCATCACAACTCGGGTCTGCGCGTCAACTTGGCCCTCAGCAGCAGAAAATGGCGACACTGCATAGCTCGAGCCGACAAAAACGACTGCCAGTCGAAAAGCTCGCACAAGAAAAACAGAGAATTTGTATCGCAGACATGCGCTCATTCAGTTGATTTTTCCCCAGATGAGAGAAGCTCCCCAAGTGCTGCCGCGATGACGCGACACCCGTGCGCTTTGCAAAAAGCGGTACTCGACCGAGATTATCAGTTCATCCGCAAATGGAAACAAAAGAAGAGTTCCCACATGGGCCACTGGTTCAGATAATTCGTAGCGCAACGTCGGCACAAGATTTAAACCAAGACCGGAGTTTTGCCAGCGCGATACACCCCCCAGACCAAAAGAGACCAGCGGGCGAAAAAAACGGAACAGTCCGAATTGATAAAGTGACTCGGGAATCAGCGGACGCTGCAGATCACTTGAGATAAGTGTCCACACATACTGACCTTGCCTCGGCCCCGTCCGGCCCAAATGAAGACCAACCCGACCATTCCAGTCGTCGCGCAGATATTGTGTCAGCTGGAGCCCATAAGCAGCATTTAAATTTTGCCCCTGAAGTTCGACTATTTGCGCCCCACGTGTGAGAGCAAATGCGCCCACGCTGAGCGAATTTCCCCTGACAAAATCGCTTTCCCACTCTACCGGCCGAAAGGATTGCCGATCTTTCAGGTCGGCGAGAGAAGGAAAAGAAACAAAACACGCTGCGGCAACAAAAAAACGTCTGCAAGTTGCGGCTGACGCTGATTTACGACGCGGCTCATTTTGCATTCGCAGCTCCAAGAGTATAGCGTTCTGGACATCTCATGAGGTCAGAACATGGCTGAAGTGCAACTTTACACGGACGGAGCGTGTTCTGGAAATCCGGGACCCGGCGGCTGGGGCTGTGTCCTGATTTCTGGAAATCAGGCGCGCATGATGTCCGGATTTGAGCCGGCAACAACAAACAACCGTATGGAACTCATGGGAGTGATCTCCGGGCTGGAAGCGCTCAAACGCCCCACGAGCGTGCACATCGTCACCGACAGCAAATACGTTAAAAATGCCTTCACCGAAGGCTGGCTCGACGGGTGGCAACGCAATGGATGGCGCACCAGTTCAAAAGAACCTGTGAAGAATCAGGACCTCTGGCTGCGCCTTTGTCATTTGCAACGGCTTCACTCTCTCAGCTGGGAGTGGGTCAAGGGTCATGCGGGACATCCGCTCAATGAACTTTGTGACAAGCTCGCCCGCGAAGCAGTCAGCACTCGACAGGGTGTCGATCAGCGCGCAGAAGCCAATCAAATCTCATAATAGAATGCCCAAGTTTATCTGCACGCGCATATCCAAACTGTCACCATCCGAGAGCCACCTGCGGCCCAACGATTCGTCGTTGCTCCACAGAACTTGCGGCAGCGTCGTTCGCAATCCATAGGCTGCGCTGCCTGTGAGACGATCGCTGAGTCGCACACGCCAACCAATATCGCCCGCCATTTTTAGCGACGAAACGTAGGCATTTTGCGCCCGCCGCTTTGCATCACCGTCCTCGGTCACATCCGAGACCGTGAGATCCGTCTCTGCACGAAAAAATGGACCCATCAGAGAAACCGACTGTGGATAATACTGAAGACTCAATCCGGCCGTCAGACTGCGCTCCTGAAATCGATTTTTGCGACGAGTCTCCTGAACCTCGCCCAGCCATGCGAACGAAACACTTTCAAAGATGAAGTTCTCATGAGCAAGGCGATAGCGTCCCCACATCAGATCAGCGGGATTCACCTCGACAAATGAAAATATCCCGTCTTGGGCCGCAAGCTTTTCACGAAGCTTTTGGGCACGTGCAGGATAAGCAGAGAAGTAAGAAAATAAAATTACACCAAGCACGATTCGCACGACACGACCCAGGGCCGTCATACTTCACTCCGGAATTGAGGTTCCCTGCCTGATTGTAAATTGAGAATTAAAATTTTGGGTCCAGCACTGTCACGGTTTGAACATCACCGGCGCGAATTCTAACGATGTCGGACCACAGCAGACTCCCGCCGCGATCCTCAACTATCATTGCATACTGACCGGGGCTGGCACCGCAAACAGCGCGCAGATAGCGTGTCTTTTTGATCTCTTTGGATCCACGCAGAGCAACGACCTTGCACACGTCTTTTCCTGACCAAGTGTCGCGCACGCTGACAACAATTTCCTCAGGGTTCTGTCCGAGCGCCAGCGAATCCAAAGATATATATAGTCCGCCGATGGTCTGTTCCTGCAGATGGGGAACATCGACATACTGAGAAACAATGTCATCCCATGCCTCAGCATCGAGTGCCGGCACCGACACAGAATCCGACCGGTCCTGATAAATACGCGACTTGAGTGTTTCGATTTGTCTCAACATAACATCTGACATCAGCTGATCGCGCGAAAGCAGCACACGCGACTGGGGAGCACCGGGGTTGTCGGCAGACAGCCTGACTTCGATGATCTCCTGTCCGCCAGGAAAGAATTGAACGTCCTCGGCAGCCGGACGAACCGCAGAATAAGCAGCATCAGACTGAAGTAAAAAACGCGATACTTTTGTCCATACGGGAGTGTCAGAGCCGAACAACCAATCGCGGAGTCGCTTGTCTCCAAATTCCGGACTCACGCCCTGAGATGACAACTCCAACACCTGCTGTGTGTCCAGCGGCTCGAGCAAAGATACCTTTCGGTACATCGCCTCCGACATATCGAAGGTCAGATCGTGTTCAAACGTAGAGGGCTCGACGTGCACCACAAACTGCCGGCGGACGCCGTTCACAAGCGCAACTTTGACATCAACCACGCTCTCATCAATGTTGAAAACGCAGAATCTGCCATCTTCCGACAGCTCCGACAATTCGGAGGTCGGCAACGCGTTGGCCGAAAAATAATGTGCCTGCAGCGTCTTTTTGCCGGCACTCACCATCACCTGACCGCCGGTTAAAGCGGCTGGAGTTTCATGTTCAACCCGTGCACAAAAGCCGCCCAAATTCATTAGATGCATCGATGAAAATGCAGCAGCAAGCTGATCAACATCACTGGTTTTCTGCAGATTGATCTCAATGCTTTTTTCACGGCCCGAGGCAACAACCGGAATCAACCTGCGGGTCAGGCTACCGTCCAAATGCCAGACCAATAGCTCAAAACGAGTGTTGCGAGGAATATCACGCAATTCAAATCCACCAGCCGCGTCCGTCTGGACCTCAAAGGAGGTTCCGGCCATACGCAACACAGCTCGGTCTTTCGCGTAACCGACAGGAACTACGACACGTCCACGAACGGTCACCTGATCGGACTGCGCAGGATTGGAGTCGATCGAAGCAACGGGAGTTTGCGGAGAAATGCTCTTGAGCTGATCGCTCACTTGCTCTGCCGGCAGCTGAAGGTTTTCGCTTACCGCCCTATCAGCTGCGGTTATCCCGGCCGCCTGCGAATTGTTCGCAGCCTTCACGGCATCTGCGATGACAGAGGCCGGTGCCGGTTCAACTGCGCGCGCAGCATCCTGAGCTGCATAAGAACGGACAACCTGGGTCGGAGTGACCGCATGAACACGTCCATTAACAACCGTGTATGTTTTGAAGGGGTCGAGGCCTGCCGTCTCAACTTCGGAGTCGACGTCTTGGCCAATCGCATAGCCACTGTCTGCGTCCAGTTCATCCAGCAAAGTCGTTTCAAGTTCTGCCAAACGCTCTTCAGAGACAGGCTCCGTGGAAGCAAGGCTCCCGACGAAATCCCTCGAAAGCAGACCGACCGACTGACGCAATGATTCCTGCACCATGCCATGGAATGTTTTGCTCACCCGCAGCACTTCATTGCGCGGCACGTCGGGAGGAAAGGTAATCTGGCCGCTCTGCTTTGCATCCCCAGCAAAGGCAAAACTCTCAACATCGACAACAGCATCCTGCACAGCACCGATTTCTGCATTGAGCTTCACTCCCGCGAGAGTGCGCACATCGACCTTCAATGTGGATTGGTTTTCAGTCTGCGCGGTGCCCGCTGTGATGGGAGCGTCAGCTGCGGCCAGTTCAACTTCGGTTAAAGGAGATTCAGACTCGGTTGAGTTGAGAGCAGCGACCTCGATGGTTTCGCTCAGGCTGGACCAGACGGGTTCTGATTGAATATTGAGGTCGGCTGCGGCCAAAACGGAGTTGGCAACTGCAGAAACAAGCACTCCACGCCAGAACCACATTGTTCTGCGTGACCCGCTGAGTTTATTGCGTTCGCCCAATCTACCCCGAGCGTTGCCCCTCACTTCCGTCTCCCTTTAGCAAAGAAAGCGCTCAATTCCATTGTCGGATTGCCAATCGACAGAATCCACTGCTCTTATTACTCCATCCGTCAAGCAACTGTCAGTGCCTTACGTCTTCCATGCGAACCTCGAGCTGCACCGAAAATGCCTTTTCAAAGGGAGCCTTCTCGCAGTCAAGGTCATACAGCTCAACTCCCGCCTCAGACAAATTGTGCGCCCAGACGCTAAGAACGTATTTTCCGGCACGCACCGAGGAAAATCTCACTTTGCGAATACGGCCCACCCTACCGCGATCCAAACTTGCTGCCAGCCGCAGCACCGCAGAGAGTTTCGTCACGAATTCCATTTCCGCTGAATCCAGATGCTCAAAAATGTCTTCATCGGCACGCGGCACGCGCTTGCGATGAAAACGCACCAGAGTCCCTATGATTTCAAGTTCTTTTTGACTAAAACCCATCAAGCTCGAGTGGGTGATAAGATACTGCGAGTGCTTGTGAAAGCCCGACTTATTTACAAACTTCCCACATTCATGCAGGTATGCTGCGCAACGAAGCAATTCGCGCCATTCAAGCCCGGGGTGACTCCTAAATTCCAGTGAATCAAAGAGCGACAACGTGAGGCTCGTGATGTGCCACGCATGAGACTCGTCGATGCGCAGTCGCTGTCCAAACTCTCGGACACTCTGCCAACGGACGTCCACAGCCTCTCCCTGCAGCCAGGAGGTTTCGCGGGATATTGTGTCGATGACAAGCCCCTCCCTGAGGGCCGTCTGAGAAACCTTGAACGACGACACACCGACAAGCTCGGCGAGTACCTTCAAAACCATCCCGCCGGCCACAATAATATCCGCGCGTTTGGCATCCATTTTGGGGAGCAACCGCCGCTCCTGTACCGAACGATTTCTGAACAACAATTCACAGGTCGAGAGCAGATCCTCACTCGAGAGTTCGGTTCCATGCAAAGCCTTGGGCACTTCAACACCACGACTCGCCATGGCGAGCATCTGCAGTGATTTGATCGTTCCCGAAGAACCGACGGCCAGATCAAATCCCAGCTTACGAATTTCGCGGCTGACGGGCTCCAATCGGCTCACCACGTACTCCTGCAAAGAACGCAAATCCTTTTCCGTGAAAGGATCGTTCTTGAGAAATTTCTGCGTCAGACGCACAGCGCCCAGCTTGAGCGAGGTGGCGAAGCGAACTTCATTCCATTGGCAGAGCAATATTTCGGTGGATCCTCCGCCGACGTCGACTATCAATGTTGCTTGCGAAGCAATTGGCAAACCCATGCGTACGCCCAAAGAAACTAGACGCGCCTCTTCAGGACCCGAAACAATATCAACGCGCACTCCAGACTTGCGCGAGAGCCTGCTCGCAAACTCGCTGCCATTGCGCGCCTCGCGCAGGGCATGTGTCGCAACACAGCGGATGCCCGCATCAAAGCGTGAAGCAACATCACGCATGCGCTTCAACACATCGGTCATCTTGTTGAGTGCGTTTGCATCAAGCAACAATCTCTCATCAAGGTCGGCCGCCAGACGCGTCTGTTCCTTCATTGACTCAAGCACGCGGAAGGTTCCCTCGGGCTGTATTTCGGCTACCAGCATGTGCGTGCTGTTGGATCCGACATCGATGACGGCAATATTCCTTCCCTTGATCACACCCATTTGCGAACCCGACTGAGCACTCATTTCGACATCCGCACAGATGAGAGTTCGGTCGTCTCGGGCTTGTTGTGCAAGTCTCCGAGAGTTCGCAGAGCATCCCTCAGGCGCGAGGGTTGAGCATTTTCCAGACGGGCAAAATCAATCAGCCGCTCCTGCGAGCGAAAACTCTTTGCGCGGATCGGCACATTCTGCACATAGGTACCATCGCTTCTCATCACATGCGATTTACAGTTGTCGCGCAGGCTGTGCGACAAGACTTCGACAACCTTTGCCTTGAGATGCTCCTCTTCGACAGGCCAGACAACCTCAACGCGCTTGTCCATATTGCGCGGCATAAAGTCGGCACTGCCGAGAAAAATTCTTGGCTTTCCATCGTTGCGAAAATAGAAAACACGGGAATGTTCAAGAAATCTGTCAATGATCGACACCACCCGGATGTTCTCGGAAACTCCCGCCACGGCCGGCCGGAGAACACAGACCCCACGAACAATCAAATCCACCCTGACCCCCGCGCAACTTGCTTCATACAACGCGCGGACGAGTGTCTGATCTGTCAAGGAATTCATTTTCAGGACAATATGACCGCCGCCCTTATCTTTGTGCAGGCGGATTTCCTCACGGATCAACTCCAGAAAGAAGTTGCGCAAGCCAAATGGCGCAACCTTGATCATGGCAAAATCCGACCAGCCGTGCAGACGGGACAATTTCGACTCCGAGGCGAGCAGATTGAATCCGGTGAGCAGATTGAACAGCTTTGCCAGATCGCTGGTCAGCGCATCGTTTGCGGTCAGCATGCCGAAATCAGTATATAGACGCGATGTGCTGCTGTTGTAGTTGCCAGTCGAAACGTGCGCATAACGCTGCAAATGCTGGCCCTCGCGGCGGATGATCAATGCGCACTTCGCGTGAGTCTTGAGGCCGACGAAACCAAACACGACATGTGCGCCTGCGCGTTCAAGACGCCTCGCCCAAGCAATATTATTGACCTCATCAAAGCGCGCCTTCAATTCAACGACCGCGGTCACCTGCTTTCCTTGTTCAGCGGCCTTCACGAGCGCATCGATGACCGGCGAGTCACCACCAATTCTGTAGAGCGTCTGCTTGATAGCGAGCACATTGGGATCCTCGGCAGCCTTGCCGAGGAACTCGAGGACGCTCGAAAAACTTTCATAGGGATGATGAAGGAGAATGTCTCGCTCACGGATGACATCAAAAATATCTCGTTCCTCACTGAGGCGGTGGTTCATCTTTGGACTGAACGGGGCATCTCTCAGGCTTGCACGAAATTCCAGCTTGGTGAGTGACATCAGATCGCGCAGATTGAGAAGACTCGGACATTCGTAAACGTCGCCAAGTTCAAGCTCCAATTGGACACGCAGGCGAGAACGGAGCCTTTCTGGCATCCCCTGCTCAACCTCCATGCGCACGACAAACCGCTGTGCACGGTCCTTCAACTCGAGCTCAATCGACTTCATCAAATCTTTCACTTCGCCTTCGAGCAACTCGTAATCAAGATTTCGCGTCACCCGAAAAACATAGGCATCCTCGACTTCACTCCAGGGAAATAACTTTCCAAGGTGACGCCGGATAACATCTTCTATGGCAACAAACCGGTGCTCGCGTGCACGTGAGGGAACGCTCATGAAGCGCGAAAGTTTTGGAGGGACCTCGACAAATGCGAGTAGTGGTTCGCCGTTGTCTCCCAGTTCTTTGAAGGTCACCGCAATATACAACGACAGGTTTGACAGAAACGGAAACGGGTGTGCCTGATCGACCGCCAGTGGAGTAAGAATGGGAAATATCTGATCCTCAAACGCCTGATCAAGCCTCTCCTGTTCGCTTTTATTCAGGTCGTGAACGCGCAAGAGCGAAACGCCCTCGTCGTGCAGCAGTGGAAGAAAGCTACCCTGAAAAGTTGCGTATGCCCGCTTCAGCTGACGGCGGATAAAGATTGAAACCTCGTCGAGGGTTTCCTCAACATCGATTCCCGTCTGTGGCTGTTTGGACAACGTCTGACCCGACTCCTGATTCTCCAAAAGCTTGAACAGACCTGAGAGTCGGACCATAAAAAACTCGTCGAGATTTGAACTGAAGATCGACAAGAACTTGATCCGCTCGACCAGGGGAGTGTCGCGATTCTCGGATTCGCGCAAAACGCGATCGTTAAACGTGAGCCAAGCCAATTCCCTGTTGAGATACAACTCGGGATCATCCAGCGGACGAACCGGCAACTTGGTTTTCGCTCGTTTTGAGCTTCGGCTGAGGCGCGAATTCGTATTCACGAAATCCTCCCTGCAAGGCATGACCTCTCGGGAGCTTAGAACAAAGTTCGAGAGCAGCGCTCAGACCTGTTTTTCATGCCATGACTCCAGCACGGAAAATCCTTCACCTCATTCGGAAGGACGCGGAAGATAGGCAACAAGTTCAGCAACCGGACGTTCGGTTTCGACATCCCTGACCTTCAGCCATGCAATTGATGCCTTGCGAAATGGTCTCAGGACCAGACCCAAGTCGGCTGAAATCAAGGCAATGAGCCTCTCAATGTTGGGATTGTGTCCGACAACCCAGATGGCACGGTTGCGGCTCTCTGCGGCTGCCTCTTTGTTGGCATCCGCCAGAATCAACTCCCACGCCTTTCTGACTGACCCTTCTGGAGAAAAATTGTAATCTCGGACGACGCGCAATGTCAGTCCTTCCAAAACACGTTCCAAGGTTTGCTCAGCGCGCTCGTAGCCACTCGTAAAAACCACGTCCGGCACTGGCAGAGACATAACCTTCCGCAGTCTTCCAAGACTGTTTGCTTCGCGTTGTCCGCGCGGAGTCAGAGTCCGCTGGGAATCATCGCCAAAAAGCGAGCCGTCTTCGGCCTCCGCATGCCTGACGAGCAGAAGTTGAATCGTTGCCATGGAATTAAACTCCGAAAAAAGTCCGCGCAGCGCCGACGTCACTCTGTATCTGCTCTCGCAGCTGTTCAAGACCCGAGAATTTCATTTCCGTACGAATAAATCTCCGCACACAAAATGTGATTTTCTTTCCGTAAAGATCGCCCGAGTAATCCAAAATGTGGGTCTCAATCTGCAGACGCAGTCCGGATGCAATCGTCGGGCGGACTCCACAGTTCATGACGCCGTGGCGGGGTGTGAGTTCGTCCGGAAGAAATACTTCCACAGCATACACACCAAAAGGCGGCAAAAGTGGAAGCTCCTGCTCCAAACCGAGGTTTGCAGTCGGAAAACCAATCAGTCTGCCGCGTTGATCACCTTGCACCACAATGCCCGACAGTGAATAGGGGCGTCCCAAAAGTTTCTCGACGAGAGGAAAATTCAGTGCGTGAACGGCTGTCCTGATCCGTGACGACGACACGGGACCGCCATCCACCAGCATGACATCTGCACGTTTGGCTTCAAAGCCGAATTGCGTCGCCGCCTGAGTGAAGTGGTTCCAGTCACCGGTCCTGCCGGCGCCGTAACAGAAATCAAATCCTATGACTGCTTTCCTTACGGAAAACTCCTGCAGCAAATATTTCGAAATAAAATCATCAGCCGACAAGCGCGCAAATGTCTCGTCAAACTTCTGAACGACAACGGCGTCGACACCAAGCTCGAGAAGCAGATTGATTCTTTCACTCAACGGTATGACGGACGGCTTTCCGTTCGAAGGAAGGAGCACATGAGATGGGTGTGGGTCGAACGTCAGTGCCAGCAGCGGCAAGCCATCCGAAAATTCTTTCAGTGTTTGAATCACACGGCGGTGTCCAAGGTGCACTCCATCAAAATTGCCGATAGTCAGCGCAACGGGCAAACGCGATCCCACCAAATCTTGTCGTCCGTGTACTGAAAAATCCCAATCAGACATGCCCTGCAACCTGAACGAGTGAAAAGTCGGCAACGTTGTCGTAAAGACGACGCACTCTCAACAACAAGGCCAGCCGGTTCTGGCGGATCTTGTGATCTGCGGCGTTGACGAGAACCTTATCAAAAAAATTGGCCATCGGATGGCGCAATTCGGCCAAAATTCCCAAATAGCGATCGCAAGCATTGCTCTGCAGAAGATCATGGCCATCTGCCTCGGCTCTCTCCAAAGCCTCAAAGAGCGCCTTCTCCTCGTCTTCGACAAAATGATTTGTCTCAATCGCGGGATTGTCGCCGTTGCGCAACATTTCTTCGGTCAGTGTGCGACATCGCTTGTAAGGAACCATGGCCAAGGCCAATGGCGCTCCTCCTCCCCGTTCATCGCGCACAAGAGCCAAACTTGTCGCTTTAACCCAATCCAAGGACGACGAAACACTTTGACTCGCCAAACGGGCACACACAGCTTCCACCGCACCGGCATCATATTGCGTTCGCCAAAGAGCCTTCAAGCGTGCCAGCGTGAATTGAAAGACTTTGTCTTCAGTATCGGCCGACAGTGTCATTCCAAACGACTGCGCCACCTGAACAACCAATCGAAGACAATCCGACAGACTCAAGGCAACCGCCGGTTTTGCTCCATCCGCTCCGAGCAAGCGCAAAATCGCAAGAGCAGTGCGGCGCAGGGCAAAGGGATCCTTATTGCCTTTGACATCGGTTCCGTGTCCTACAAGAACGACCAACGAGTCGAGCTTGTCCGCGAGGCTAACAATCATTCCCAGATCACTGCGCGGCAACTCCGCTGTCGCTCCGGAAGGCGCATAATGCTCAGCGATAGCGTTTGCCACGACTGCTGAATTTTCGGCAAAGAGTTTTTGCTCACGAACCAAAATGCCGCCCATCAAGCCCTGCATTTCATCGGGAAATTCCTGTACACAGCCCGACTTCAAATCAGCCTTGCAATACAAGCCGGCCATCTCGGCGGCAGCGACAAAGTCTGCGGAGGTATCGGAACGCGTCTCGGCAAACATGCGGGCAAGTTTGCTGACACGCATGGATTTGTCTTTCAAAGAGCCCATGCCCGCCTGAAACAATTGCGATTCGAGCTTCTCGTAGAATTGATGCAGAGGCGTGCCAAGATCGCCATCGAAATAGAATGCACCGTCGTCGAGTCTCCCCGATACCACGGTCGCCGTTGCTTCGATCATGCTGTCCATGCGTGAACAAGGATAACCAGCGACACCGATGTAGTAAGGCATCGCCACTCCGCTGCGCGCGTCGACCACAGAAAGATAGTTCATGTGTTCGCGCAGCACGCTCGTAATGAGACGCTCGGGAAGTCGCATGAAGCGCTCTGGGATCTTGCCCAGAAACACCTGCGGAGACTCGCTCAGCCCGGCAACCTTTTCTATCAGTCCCTCCATTCCCGAGGGCAGGGATCCGCCAATCGAGTCTGCCAGCTTCTGAGCCTGCCCGAGAATTATGTTGATACGCTGCTGACGCGACGGCTCAACATCGAGATTGGCGAGTACGTGCAGATAATCCCGAGCATGGTTCAAGTGAACCGGATGGGGATGAAGAATTCGCTGGCCGTAAGTGTGACTTGCAGCTTTGATGCCAAACGCCGACAGATCAATCACTTTGTCATTCGCCAAGGCACAGAGCCAACGCACTGGACGCACAAATGGTGTGGCATTTTCCTCGACAATCCATTTCATCTTGAGTCCGGCTTCAATGTTCTGACACCAGCCGATAAATTCTTTACCCAAAATTGCAGGTAAATCGCCGCCCGTCTCGCTCTTTTGCGCATACAAAAAGATGCCGTCGGGACGCTCCCGCCACTCCAACGCCTGAACTTCAATTCCCTGTTTTTTTGCGAATCCGATTGCAGCAGGAGTCAAGCTACCGTCCGCAGCGCGTGCAATCTTTTGGGCCGGACCCCAAAACTCACGCACGACAGAGGGCTCACGCGCCGGAAGACCGTCGCACAGAAGAGTGAGCCGCCGTGCAGACACCAACAAATTAGCCTCAATTGCAGAAACCTTTTGCACAAATTCCGGCACACTGGCGAAACGCTGAAGACAACTCTTTTTCCACTCAGAAAATGCGGAAGAAAGCTGTTCATAAGCAGCCGTCTGAAATGACGGCGGCATTTCCTCAACACCAAGTTCAACGCACAGAGAGACTCCGCCGTTGTTTGCTTCCGTTGCGTCAACGGCGGTACCGGACTTGCTCACAACCTGCGCAGGTTGAGCAGGACTCTGAACACTGGAGAAAGGCAGACGCGGATCTGCAGGCAGACGCTTCATCATTGGATAGCCGAGCTTCTCACGCTCTGCGCAGTAGGCAGCTGCACACAGTCGGGCACATTCACGCACACGCCCGATATACCTCTGCCGCTCGCTCACAGAGATTGCTCCGCGTGCATCAAGAAGGTTGAATGCGTGCGATGCCTGCAGAACGTAATCATATGCCGGAAGAACAAGGTTGACGGCACACAATTCCTTCACATTTTCCTCGCAGAGTGCGAACAGCGAATACAACTGCGTAACGTCGGCATTTTTGAAGTTGAAGTGCGAAAACTCAAACTCGTTCTGCCGGAAGATGTCGCCATAGGAAAAATGATCATTGTAGGGAATATCGAGCGCGCTCTTCAGGCCAGTTGCGTACATGTACAACCGTTCAAGGCCATAGGTGATCTCGCCCGAAACGACGTCCAAATCGAGGCCGCCGAGCTGTTGGAAATAAGTGAACTGCGTGACTTCTTGACCATTCGCTCTCACTTCCCAGCCAAGGCCCCACGCGCCGAGTGTCGGCCCCTTCCAGTCGTCTTCGAGCAGCGATATGTCATTCTCCTGCAATCGGATCCCAATATGCTCCAAGGAACGCAGAAAGACATCGACAATGTCGGCAGGCGCGGGCTTCAGAAAAACCTGCAGCTGATAGTAGTGCTGAAAGCGATAAGGGCTCTCGCCATAGCGCCCATCGACGGGCCGGCGGCAGGGCTGCACGTAAACGCTTCGCCACGGCTCAGGCCCAAGGCCCTTGAGGAAGGTATGCGGATGAAATGTGCCTGCCCCCATAGCCGCATCGTAGGGCTGGGACCAAAGGCAACCAAACTTGCCCCAGTAGTCGATCAAGCTGAACACAAAACTCTGAAAATTCTGCATACATCACCTTCATTTGGGCGCCTGCGGGCAGCCGAATGACAACACTTTAGTCCACTCGCACCGCCGCCGTCCGCCCGCCGAGTCAATGAACCGACAGAGCTGAGAAAGTAGGCTCACACGAGCAGCAACAACTGCCGATATTCCCAACATACGCTAATCCAATGCGAGCGGAAAAAATGCAATGAAACACACAAAAGAAAGTAATGAAAAGACCGCTCAAAGACACTCGCAGTGCAACAAAAAACACCGCGAAGGCAAAAGACCGCTCATGCAAACACTGGCACTCGGGTTGGCCATGTGCACAGGCCTATTGGGCCTCAAGCACGCACAAGCACACGGCTTCAATGCCAACCATGTCGACATTGTAAAAACCTTCGGACGAAAATACCGCGTGATCATAAAATACACGCACGTGGAACTCGGTGAATACCGTGAAGCACACATTGACTTCGACAAAAAAGACGACGCCATCAAAGCCTTTCAAGACCTCGCAAAAGGGGCAGACTTCTTTTTGGGTGACGTGAAAAACTCAATTCATTTTCACAACCCACCAGAGACCAGTGCACCACTTTGAGCGCGCTGCTCTTCCGGCAAAAGACCCTTTGCCAACTTGGACAAAAAAAAGCCCGGCAATCGCCGGGCTCTCTTACCATCAGTAAAGCAGCAGAACTTACACGCTGCTCTCAGGCGCACCAAGGAAACGGCTCGTAATGCGAGCAGCTTTACCCTTGAGCTTCTTGATGTAATAAATGCGCGATTTACGGACTTTACCGCGCGCCTTGACGTCGACACGGTCAATAAGCGGCGAATGCGCAAAGAACGTTCTGTCAACGCCAATGCCGCCAGCCGAAATCTTGCGAACCATGAACGTACTGTTTGTCGTTCCCTTGCGGTAACGAATCACAGTGCCTTCGAAGGCCTGAAGACGGAATTTTGCCGAACCGTCCTTGTTTGTGCCTTCCGCAATTTTCACCCACACGGATACCGTGTCACCGGCGCGAAACTCCGGCAGAGATGTCTTGCGGAGAAACTTCGATTCAAAAAGAGCCAAATCTGGATGCTTCATATCAACACCTAACCCACGAGAGAGGAACCTAAAGGGACTTCACGGTATCTCAGTGAGAGAAAATGGTCGGGGCGACAGGATTCGAACCTGCGACCTCTTGCACCCCAAGCAAGTGCGCTAGCCAAGCTGCGCTACGCCCCGACAGACCAAACACAAAACACTCAAAAAAACTTACTTCGCGAGAACGGTCTTCACCTTCTCAACCACAGCAGTGAAAGCTGCGGCGTCGTGAATCGCCAGTTCAGAGAGCTGCTTACGGTTGAGTCCAACCTGGGCCTTCTTAATGCCATTCATGAACTTGCTGTAAGGCAAGCCGTGAGCGCGCGATGCCGCGTTCAAGCGGGCAATCCACAGCGAACGGAATTCGCGTTTCTTAACCTTACGGTCGCGGTATGCATACTCAAGACCTTTGCGTACGATTTTGACCGCAACGCGATAGGTTTTGGAGCGGGATCCGCGGTAGCCCTTGGCGAGCTTCAAGATCTTCTTGTGACGACGACGGAGTTTAAAACCACGTTTGGCGCGAGCCATTTGAACCTTCCTTTCCTCGATAACCGGAGCCCTCACATGAGGGGCTTAGCAGTCCGGGATACCGGTTGAGACGAATTAAAGACCGCTGTTTGGCAAGCAGCGCTTGACCAACAACATATTTTCAGCACGCATAATCTTCGCCTTTTTAAGACGGTTCTTACGCGAACGAGACTTTTGTCCCGTCAAATGCTGTTTGCCCTGATGAGGAACTTTTACCTTGCCAGTTCCTGTGACCTTGTAGCGCTTGGCAGCAGCGCGCTTTGTCTTAATTTTCTTGCTGGACGGTGCTTTTTTTCCACCGGCAGCACGGATCTTGATTGTCCGTTTTTTTGGCTTTGCCATATGGTTGCCCTTTACTCAACATTACACGGTTAAACAGAGCGGCCCTTATAGCACGCAATACGCACCATGCAAGGGTTTTAGCGCATACTTTAAAAACAAAAAAAGAGGCTGAAAATCAGCCTCTTCATTAGTCCTTAATCCAGTCGTACATCAGAGATGTAGAAGAGAGAAAAGATGGTGAGCCCGCCCGGACTCGAACCGGGGACCAAAAGATTAAAAGTCTTTTGCTCTACCAACTGAGCTACGAGCCCCACCAGAATCCCGTACCTAATATCGTGATGAACTACTGTCAACAGGATCAAGGGCGATCATTTAATATTTCTTTCATCTGCTTTTCTCCTGAGTTTCTTGCACCGTCAAAGGGAAAGAACTGGCCCCTGAAAAAACACAATTTGAATCTTCTTTGCGCAAGAATAATCCAAACTCGACAATAAAAAAAAACAAAAAAAATCCCCGAAGGATAACTCCCTCGGGGATTCAGAATAAAAAGGCTGCACCGAGCTACTCTCCCACAGTTAAAACTGCAGTACCATTGCCGCAGGCGGGCTTGACTTCGGAGTTCGGAATGGGATCCGGTATTTCCCCGCCGCTATCAGCACAGCCAAAGCGAAACTTGTTGTTCCTTGTAAAGAACACAGGTGAGAAAGTCTACTGATTTTCCATCTAACTTAGATGGATTTTGCAAGGATGTTTCCCAGTGGGAATCTCAAGCACGAAGAGCGATTAGTAGTGGTTAGCTCAACGCCTCGCAGCGCTTACACACCCACCCTATCAAACTTGTAGTCTTCAAGTGCTCTTTGGGATTACTCCCGGAGAAGTTCATCTCGAGATGGGTTTCACGCTTAGATGCTTTCAGCGTTTATCCCGTCCGAACATAGCTACTCGGCTGTGCCGTTGGCACGACAACCGATCCACCAGAGGTTCGTTCAACCCGGTCCTCTCGTACTAAGGTCAAATTCTCTCAACTTCTCAACGCCCACGACGGATAGGGA
>JBDLRP010000028.1:0-34317 GCA_039799905.1 Pseudomonadota bacterium
CAGCGGCAAAGGCAATTTCAACCGCGTCCGCTCCGGCGGGCTGGACAGAGGCCATCCGTGATGACGACATTGTTGTCTACAAACGGACCCGCGCCGGCAGTCCCTATGAAGAAGTGCGCGCTGAAACAAAGTTCAATGCCAAGCCCGAAGATTTCATCCCATTTTTCAACGAGCCGCCCAATTATAAAAAATGGGTGTATGGAGCGATGGAGTCGAGGCTGGTTTCGCGTGCCGCCGAATTTGACTCGGTCTTTTATGGTGTCTTCAAGATTCCTTGGCCGTTTGAAAATCGTGAGCTGTTCAGCCGCGTGCAAATCACGCGCGATGAAAAAAACCGTCAGCTCACAGCCCGTTTGAACGACATTTCGTCGACACAGCCAACCGCTGCGGGGCTTGTGCGTGTCAGTAAGTTTGAAAGCCTATGGAGCGTCCGCGCAGCTGGCGAGAATCAGGTTGATTTCA
Source organism: Pseudomonadota bacterium (assembly GCA_039799905.1). Lineage (GTDB taxonomy): Bacteria > Bdellovibrionota_B > Oligoflexia > Silvanigrellales > Silvanigrellaceae > RFOM01. The sequence continues at coordinate 463 of JBDLRP010000028.1, forward strand.
GCATCGAAATGTACGCCGAGCCGGGTGGAAAACTTCCGCCGTTTATCGTCAATCTTGTCCTTTCCCGCATTCAGCTTTGGTCAATCAAAAATCTCCGCCGCGAGTTGAGTCGCTCGAAAAATTGACTGTCTGCGGCAGCGCTTTTGACAGGCGGCCTTCGGTGAGTACACTTTTGTGTGCAACTCACCAAAAATTATGCGGAGGTCTTCAGTGAAGAAGATTGTGATCGTTTCAGGCATGAGCGTTTTTGCGTTTGTTTCTGGCTGCAACAAAAAGGAAGAGGGCGCCGCAGTCACAACCGGTGGGTTTCTCACTCCTGCAAGTTTCACAGGAGTCACACCGACGGCGCTTACGGCAGAGCAGGTCACAGAGCAAATCAATGATGAGACTGATTTGTACGATAACAAGCCAGCTTCCGGCGGAACTCCGACGGGCGGTTCAGGCGGCGGCTCAGAAAGTGACGTCACGGAGCAGTGTCAGCAGGAAAATAATCCCAAGGTCAAAGTCATCGATAAAGAAACCCTGAGCGTTGTGGCCAATGTCGACATTCTGTCTTGCCTAAAATCTAAATCAGCAGGTACCGGCCAGCCGGCTCCAGCGGCCGATGATGTTTTCAAAATGAATTATGTAGTGAATATGTTTTGTGCTGGTGCCGACTTCAGCTCGTTGGATGGCAAAACAGTCGAAGAACTCGGTCTGAGTGATGCTGATTCCGGCACACCGACAGCTCTCGAGGAAAAGTGCAAAAATGCCACATCACGCAAGCTTTTCTTGAATGCTGAAGTCGATTTTTCCTTTTCCAACCCGTTCAATCCATCGGGCGCTAAAATCAAATCCAAATTCAGATCGGCCGTGTTCAACAAAGACGGTGGGGGCTGTGAGCTTGTCAAAGTGGATGGCGGCGCCAAGTCCAACGGATGTCTGACTGCCGAGGTGAGCGAACAAGAAGGGGGTTTTGATCCAAGCAGCAGCGGCGAGAAAAAAATCGGTCTGAGAATTTTTGAGTCAGTGAATCTCATCGACCTCGACTCTTCGACTGCCGAGTGGTTCAACGGCGGTGAGTTCAAAGTCACTCTCAATAATTTCACAGGCAACGTCGTCTATACGAATTCGACTACAGCACCCAACTATACGCTCACTGCAGCTGGCGGCCTGAGTGCAGCCGGAGTGATTGGCTCTGCGCCAGCCCTGCGCCCATATGAGAGTGCGCGTGTGGCGAGTCCTTTTGCCTTCGCACAAAAGAATATGAAGGCACTTACACGCCGTGCCTCGGCATTGGTCCGCTGATTGAATTTATGTGTTCAGCCGGCTGCGGGCAGAATAGCGGCCGGCTGACCATCCCACCGGAACATATAAACAGTTACATCGTCATCGAGCGGCTGTTGTTTTGAAGCCTCGGTAACTTTCTTTGCGATCATCTCAATACATTTTTCAGGTGTCGCACATTCCTTCATCGCCGAGCGCAGTCCGCGCGAGGTGAGAAGCGGACCTTCGACGGTCGTGTTCTCAAGCAGCCCGTCGGTGTAAATGAGCACGCTGTCGCCGGCGTTCAGGCGGCAGCTGGTAAAACCGAAGCTCGCCTTTTCCGAGAATCCGAGCAACGAGCCGCTGCACGGCAGGGTTTGCACGCGGTTGGCGCCCTGCGAAAGAATGTAGGGCGGCGTGTGGCCGGCACTGACGACTCCCAGCTCTCCGTTCGTCAGGTCCAAACACGCGAAACACATCGTCATGAAGCGGTTGCTGCGTGAGCCGGCCGAGAATACCGCGTAGTTGGCTATTTCGGCGAGTTCGTTAAGGCTTTCTTCAAGAGAGAGCTGAGTATTTTCTGCAAGCTCGATCTCTTTGCGAAGGTGCGCGAGCACCGCGCCGCTGACCACCGCGGTGAGAAGTGCGGAAGGCAGCCCGTGTCCGGTGACGTCGCCAACAAATGCATAAAGTCGATGATTGACAGGATCGTAGTGATGGTGAAACCAGTCTCCACCTGTCTGCGACGCTGATTCATAGAAATACGAGATGTGAGTTGCCGGAACCTGTATCTGACTGGGCAGCAGTGCATCCTGAACGGCACGAGCCGCATTGATTTCTGCGTCAAGACGGGCTTGTTCCTCCTTCGCGGCAGCCAGAATAAAATTCTGATAGGCAATGGCAGCCTGCGCAGCGAGCGGCGAGACCACGCGCTGCGAGCGTGCATCGAAATAGTCATTTGCTTCCGAGTTTGCTAGATAGCAGTAGCCATAAATTTTTTCTTTGAAGGGAAGCGGAACCACCATCGCAGAGCCGTCACAGGCCGGATGTGGTGTGCGCCAGGCACTCGGTCTGATGCGGGGTTCGCGCTTGGCATCCTGCTCGCATTTTTCAAGGAACCACTTGTCCACGCCCCACGCCGGGTTGAGATTTTGCTGCAGGTTGTGCAGATCGGTCCCGCGTGCCCGCACCGGCACGAGCTTGCCTTCTTCAAAAAGAAACAACACGCCGTACTCAACTCCGGTGCATTTGCACATAGCGTCGAGCACCGAGTCGAGCAGCGGATCCTTTTCATTCAGCGCGCTCAAATTGAGAAAAACCTGCAGGAGCGATTCCAATTCAACCCGCTGGCGCATCACTTCCGTTTTGCTGTTGCGGCTGGTGGACTGGCCCGAAATATGAACACGCTCCTGCCGTGAGTCCATGATGATCTGTGCACGCATGATTCCTCGATCGCAGCGGTCAACAAAGAACAGATACTGCTTTTCGGAAAAGTACTCACGACACATTCTGAAGATGACCTGCGCGTAATCGGGATCCTCTTCGACAATGAGGTTGGCAAGTTGAAGTCTGAGTTCAAAGAGGGTTGCCGGTAGACGCAGACGCTGCGCCTTTTTAATGCCCATTTGTGCAAACCAGCGTCCAAAAAGCCTCAGACCGCTCCGGTAGAACATTTCTCCACTGATGTAGATCGTTTTGGGCATCAGCAGACGCGCGGCGAAAACCTGGTTCACCCACGCCAACGTGAGTGCAGGAAATGCGGCAAACGGCCGGTTGAGGCGGATGTAACAGGTGGCCAGCAGGACCGGCGCAAAAATGCAATACGAGACTCGGTGGACTCGCTGGCAGACAGCTCGGAATGCCTCTCGCAGATATGGCAGAGCTGCATGTGGATCCTCGCGCAGAAGATTAATTTCTCCGAGCGAGATATTTGCGTAGCAGCTGTCGATAGTGTCGAATCCGTCGGAGCGAATGGCCGTCGCTGCTTCTCTGACAATAGACTCGTAGCGGTTTAGCTCGCTCGTGTTTTTTGTCAGAAGATGGTGGCGGAGAACGGCGTCGAGAATCGTCGGTGTCTGTTTGATGCGGAAAATCAGATTGGTGTAGCGCGAGTGCAGCGCGTAGGTTTCGCCGTTTCCAAGACCATACTCATCCATGTGGATGAGACCCTGCATGGTGAGCACACGCCAGAATGAGTCCCCTGCATTTTCGAGAATGTCGAGTGCCTGAACGTGTTTGGAGTGTGCCTCACGTAAACGCGCGCGCGGGAATTCGTTGAGGTAGCCCCAGGTAAAAAGCAGGAATGCACGGAAAATAGGATCCGGATGTTGCTCAAAATACTGCAGTGAGTTGCGGTAAAGTGCATTTGATATTTTGGCAATTCCGAACACGCCGAAGACAACCGCCCAGTAGCCAATTAGAATTGCACGATATCGGTTGGGCTTCTGTTTTAGAATTTCCATTGTGTAGCGCATCTGGTTGCTGATGGCGCAGATGGGTCGCGAGAAGAACAACGCGACCTGCATGGAAACGAGAAGTTTGAAAAACACCTGATCTTCGCGCGATTCAATGGTGTTTTTTTGTCTACCAAAGAGCGGCCAGAATAAGATGCTCAGAGTAAAGGGAATCAAACGGCTGATGACGACGAGCAGTGCCCTGAATTCGCTGATGTCGATCTTTTTGTTTAGATAGCGCATTCCTTGTTCGCCAGCTGCAATACTGTCGCGGTAGCGGAACAGGGTGAGATTGCACTCGCACAATTTGGCGAGAATCTCTGTCTTGTGCATGTCGTCGGTGTAGGTGATGATGCTTGTATACAGGTCAACAGCTCCGACAGGATCCTCGTTCAGCACGCGCGCGTCGGCCAGGAGTTCGGTGATTTGCACGAATTCCGATAGGAGCTGTTGATTGGCTGTGCAGTCGTCCGGAAGCAACTGGTGGGCAGTTTGGGCGTATTCAAGAGCCTTTTGATAAGCAAAAACTTTGAGCGCCATGCGCCCCGCCTGCAGCAATATTTCGCGCGACCATTCCGGTTGTTTTTGCGGTCTGCCATTTTTGAGATGATAGGCGAGTTCAAACAGCTCGTTTGAGGCAATTCTGCGTTTTTGCTCGTCGTCGCCAACACCCATCTTTCGGTGCAGCCAGACTGCATATCCCTGATGGCAATCAGTGCGCAGTTCATGTCCGGCAAGCTGATACGCAGCCTCGCGCACTTTGTCGTGGACAAAGGTCAGAGTGTCACGGTTGAAATAAATGAGATGCTGTTCCGAGAGTTCGCTCAGACAACGCAGGAGCGGTGTGTTGAGTTGCTTTTCCCGCAACAGAAAATCGATGGCGGCCAAGTGCACTTCATTGCCGACTGCGCTTGCGACCAATAAAATTTGCTTGCTGTCGGCGTTGAGTTCGTTGATACGGTCGGAAACGAGCGATGCAATGCCGTGCGACAGCGACGCACTCTGTGCTTTTGCCGCATCAAAAATCCAATTGCTTCCGCTCTCGTCGGGGCGGAAAATCTCGCGCGATAGGCAAAAGCCAAGATATTCACGCACATAAAATGGGTTTCCCTGCGTGAGCAGATAGGTCATCCGCTGCAGGCGAGTCACTTGATGTCCGCTTTCATCAAGCAGATGTTCGACAAGCGTATTTGATTCATCCTCACTCAAAGGTCCAAGCTGCACATGCGCCTGTGGGCCCTCGTGCTGCAGTACCCTGACCTGCAGAGGATGTTCCTGATTGACTTCATTGCTGCGATAGCAGCCAAGCATCAGCAGTTTGCCAAGGCTGCTTTTGCGAGCTCGTGTTGCGATGACTTCAATGACTCCCAAGCTTTCGCCGTCAGCCCATTGCAGGTCATCCAGTATCAGGATGAGAGCCTCGTGCCGCGATCCCATTTCGACCAGCAGTTCAACGAGGCCTTCCAAAAATGTCTTTTGTTCGTCCTCAAATTCCTGTTTGGGAAGCTCGTGTGTAAAATTGAATATGTCGCGCAGAAAGGACAGCCGTTGGGTCAGTAGACGGAGCTTTGCGCCCAATTTTGCGCCGACTCTGCGCGCCCAGCCGGCAGTTTCGTGTTGTGGCTCAAGCTGAATTTCCCGAAGATAGCTGTGAATGATCGAAAGTATTCCCGAGAGCGGCACATTCCGCTCAAATTCGGAAAATTTTCCTACCAGTGTGAGGACACTCTTTTGCGAGGCCTCGACTCCGACTTCGTAGCAGAGTCTTGATTTTCCGGCGCCCGATGGTGCACCAATAAAGGCGCATCCTCCGCGTCCCGCCAATGTTTCATTCAATTGATTCAGAAGTTTACTCAGCTCTGCGCGTCTGCCAACAAAGCGTGCCTTGCTGTTGAGCTCGCGAAATCGGTCGTTCTTTGCGAGCGCAAAGGTAGGAATCTTATTCCCCGATTCGAGGTGTCGAACGCATTCCTGCAAATCGGCTGCGAGTCCGCGCGCGGTGAAGTAGCGGTCATCAGGATTTTTGCGCAGCAGTTTTTGCACAATGTCGCTGAGCGGCTCTGGGAAGTTTGCAACAACCTCGCTGAGGGGCTGAGGAACTCCATTGAGAATCTTTTCGAGAAGTGCTTTGGGATTGGCTTCCTGAAAGGGCGGGTGTCCCGCTGCCATTTCGTAGAGTGTCGCGCCAAGTGAATAGAGGTCTGCCTGTTCGTCGCGGCTTGCTTTGATGAAACCTGTTCGCTCGGGTGCAAGATAAGGCAGGGTGGCCATGGCTTGTGCAGACCGAGTGAGAAAGTCGCTCCGGTTCACGAGAGCTGCCTGCCCGAAATCGAGATAAACCGGATGGCGGTGGGCGAAGTCGCGGAAGCCAATGTTTGCGGGCTTAATATCGCCGTGAGTGAGACCCGCTGCATGCACAACATCGAGCCCCTCGGCGAGCGCGTGTGCAATAGTGAGCCACATTTTTGCTTTTCGGTATTCTGAAGGGTCGCGTCGAATGGCATCTTGCAGTGATCCACCGGCCAGGTACTCCTGCACGAGGATGGTCATTGCTCCTTCGCTGACGATATCAAGTGCCTTGACGATCGAGTCGCTCTTTGTCTTTGAGAGAGCCTCCGCCTCGCGGTGAATGCGCGCGTGCAGCTCGAGCACCGGCGTGTCTTCGCCGGAGCCGTCCGCATAGACCTTGAGTGCTACCAGTCCGTCGCCCGCTTCGCTCGTCAGGTCGCGAGCGAGATAAACCTCGCCGCTGCCGCCGATGCCGAGCAGTGACTGGATTTCGAAGCGACCCGCACAAATCTTCTGTCCGACTTGCAACTTCTGCATGACGGCCCTCCACCCGGGAGATATCGGCACCGTTCAGGAGAAGGTCAGGGAAGAATTTGCAGCCGGACACTTGACTTCATGTCTTTGGTTCAAGAAAGTCTGGCTAGGAATTTGTTGTTTTTACAAATGGAGTAAATTTCATGAAGTTACATTCATTCTCGTGTCTTGCAGCTGCTTTTTTGGGCACATCTTTTGCAACAGTTGCACTTGCTTCAGGCAAAAAGACAACTACTCCTTCAAACAGTCTCAAAGGGCCCGCCTCTAAGAGTGGCACTTTAGTTGCAATGAGCGGTTCAGGAAGCTTGGCGGGCTCCTCGTCCGACCGCGGTGCTTACGTCGGCTTGGAAATTCTGCCCTTCGAATATCAGAACTTCAAAACGACAACCGGCAATACTACGGTCGAAACCCCCGTCACAACAATCACCACAATGCCGAAGACTCTTGAGTTCTATGGCCGCTCAGGAAACATCACCTTTCGCCCAGGGCTGTCGTTGGAAAACGGCGTGCCCTCGCACATCGGCGTTGGCTTTGAGCTGAGCCCAAATCTCGAAGCAGGCGTGTATTTGAGTCTGCAGCGCTCTTCGGTCAAAGGTCAAAACAAGACTGAAGTTGTCACCTCGAATGTCGTTGTTGGACCTCAGGGTTATTTCTTCACCGAGGCTGCAGGATTGCCGCTGGAAGTCGAAGGCCGTGTTCTTCTGATTTTCAACTCCGGCGAGACAATCAACGATACCGTAACGACAAAAAATCTCGATGAGTCTGGCTATGTCATCGAGGGCGGGGCCAGAGTGGTCAAAGAGATTGGTTCAGGATTGGAATACTTTGCCGGTGCCGGTTTGGGATACTCGACCCTGTCCGACAAAAAAGAAAAGAACACCGAGAATTCAAAAGGCGGTCTCGTCCTCAAAATCATGCCAGCCGGTGTGCGCTTCAATTTCTGAGGGAGAAGTCGCTGTCGACTCCGTGTGTCGGCGGGACGTACTTACTGAGCCGAGCTCTTGGCGCCAAAGGCAAGTGCAATCCAGCCAGCGATGAACATGAGGCCTCCGAAGGGCGTGATTGCCCCGAGGAGGCTTATTTGCGTCAGGACGAGTGCATATAAACTTCCTGAAAAGACCAGACAGCCGACAAAAAAGAGTTTGAGTGGAAGCAGGGGAATGTGCACGCCCAGATGAGCTCCGCCGTTCGTTTTCCCGCATGAGTGCGCATGCCGCGCATAGATCGACAACACAACACCCGCCAAGGCATGCACCATCAAATATAGAGTCGCGGTTTTCCACGTCTCCAATTGGACTGGAGTACGCGAGTCACGCAAGGCATGAGCGCCAAAGGCTCCGAGCGCGACACTGAGGCCCATAAGGATAAAGAAGCCGCGTACGAGCCACATAGGACAGGGCTGCTGCGGATTTGAATCTGCAAGTTTGAGCGAATCTGTCATCGGAAGCCCCCTGAATGAATGATTTTTTTTGCCCGCATTTACCCCTTGCCGCAAGTCCCGCTCCGTGTTTTTATGACGCGTTCGAATTGTCGAGAGGGGTACGATGAACAAGGCCGTCGATGTCTACATGGCGCGCATCATGTTGTTGCTGGAAAATAAAAATCTCCGCAATCAGTTGTTGAAATTCATTGTCACCGGTTTTTGCGGTTTGTTTTCCGACGTCGCCGTTTATCGGATGCTTGTACAGTTGGGAATGCATGTGACCCCCGCCAAGGCGCTTGGTTGCGTCACCGGCACGGTGGTGGTTTTTTTCATCAACCGCGCGTGGACTTTTTCGGCGACGCAGCGTTCGACCGCGCAAATCTTCCGCTTCGCTGTGCTCTACGGTTCGACCATTGTACTCAACACCACGCTCAACACACTCGCCTTGCGTGTTGTTCCCAATCCATGGCAGCTAGCTTTTGTTTTCGCAACCGCCATCACCACCATGATTAACTTCGTCGGTCTCAAGTTTGTGGTCTTTAAGCCGCGTGCAGCGTCTGTTGTTACTGATGCGGATCTTGCAGATTTCGCCGATAGCTCACCAGATACAGTGGGCGCGCCTTAATCTCGTCATAAATTCGTGCGACGTATTCACCGAGAATCCCCACACTCATCAGCACAGCACCGCCGACAAGACAATTCACCGTCATGATTGACGCCCATCCGCTGCTGTATGGAATGGTGTAACCGGGAACAAAGAAGTGGATAAACGCTACCGCAAGAGCGTAGAGTCCCGCTGCAAAGCCGAGTAGGGCGGTTACGAATCCGAGCACCAGACTGATGCGCAACGGCAGCGGGCTGAAGCTCAGGGCTGCCGTCCAAGCGAATTTGAGCATCTTGCGTAACGGATATTTGGTTTCACCCGCCACACGCGCGTCGCGTTTGTAAAACACCGGCACCTGCGCGAATCCGACCCACGCCACCATGCCGCGCAAGAAGCGGTGGGTTTCACGCATACTCTTGAGAGCGCTCAGACACTCGCTCGAAAGCAGGCGAAAGTCGCCGGCGTCGACAGGTAGATCGGGATGCACCAGTTTGCGCATCAAACGGTAAAACGCCCATGCGGTGAATTTCTTGAATGCCGTTTCGCCGGCGCGAGTTTCACGCTGTCCGTAAGCGACGTCGTAGCCCTCACGGTATCGGGCAAGCATTTCATGAACGACATGCGGCGGGTCCTGCAGGTCGGCATCCATGATGACAATCGCATCACCTTTGGCAACATCAAGGCCTGCGGTCACAGCCGTCTGATGACCAAAGTTGCGTGCAAATCCGATCAGCTTGACTCGCTTGTCCGAGCGCGCCCACTCGTCAAGCAAAAATAGTGTTTTGTCACGGCTGCCATCGTTGACGAGAACAAGCTCGCACTCACACGGCAGCGTCGTCATGAACTTTTCCAATTCGGCGCGCAGAAAGGGCACAACATCCTGCTCGTTGTAGCAGGGGATGACGAAAGACAAGAGCTTGGGGTTTTCCCGAGGTTTTAGAATGTGCGCTGTCTGAGACACTCTTGTGTTCTCCGCTCTGGGTTATTGAAACAAGTCTTCAAAGAGTTCGTAATGGTCATTGCGCATGCCGAGTTTGGTATAGACCGTCTGTGCAGCGAGATTGGTCTTGTCAACATATAGACGCAATCCGAGCGAACCGCGCGTGCGCGCCCGTGCGGTTGCGACAGCGTACATCCAGCGGAAAATTCCGTTTCCGCGAAAATGCTTCTCGACAAAAACGCTGTGTATCCATTCCACGTTTCCGTTTCGCCAGTCACTCCATTCTTTCTGCAGCAAAAGGCATCCGGCCGGTTGGCAATTGCCCGCTAAGTCTGTTTGCTCGGCAATCAGATATTCTCCAATCGACGGATTTGCCAGTATGTAAGTCACACCGGCCGCAACTACATCGGGCCGCAGATTCAAGTTTTCACTTTCCGCTGCCATCTTGATTTGCGATTGCGCAATAAAATCTGCGTCGGCCGATGCTGCTGTGCGCACGTTGAATCCTGCCGGTCGCAGCGACTCATAGCGCGCAAAGGTGTATTTGAGCCCGGATTCTTCGCCGTGCGTCTCGCTTTCGCAGCGGAAGAGATTTTCAAAGTGTGGGAAGAATGCGTCGCCCGTGTACGTTGCATGGATGCGAGTTAGTTCGAGACTGTCTGCAATAGCCAAGGCCTGTGCGTATATTTCGGCGCCGCCTATGATGAACACGTTGGTTTCGGGTGTTGTGCTGTTTTTTTGTCGGAGAATTCGGACGGCAGCATGCAGTTCGCCGCACCAAAACACCTGCTCGGGCCAACGCGGGTCGGGAGTCAGGCGGTCAACAGGATAAGCACGGGAAACGCAGACGTGAATTCTGGATGGAAGCGGCCTTCCGAGACTCTCAAAAGTCTTTCGTCCCATCAGAATAGTGTGGTTTGTCGTGAGCGCCTTGAAGCGCTTGAGGTCTGCCGAAAGTTTCCAAGGCAATGTGTTGTTGACGCCGATGACGCGCTGCTCCGCCATCGCAGCAATAAGAGTCAGTTTCATACGGCCACAGGTGCCTTGATGGCTGGATGGGGATCGTAGCCTTCGAGAGTGATGTCTTCGTATGTGAATGCAAAGAGATCGGTGACCTGCGGATTCAATGTAAGAGTCGGCAGGGCCTTGGGTGCACGCGAAAGTTGCAGGCGCGCTTGCTCTATGTGATTTGAATACAAATGCGCATCACCCAGTGTGTGCACGAAATCTCCCACCTTGAGCCCGCAGACATGGGCGATCATGTGTGTCAGCAGCGCATATGAGGCGATATTGAACGGCACGCCCAAAAAAACATCCGCCGAGCGTTGGTAGAGCTGGCAGGACAAGCTGCCGCCCGCAACGTAGAACTGAAAAAGTGAGTGACACGGAGGAAGGGCCATCTGTGGCACATCCACTGGGTTCCATGCCGAGACAATCAGTCGCCTTGAGTCAGGGTTTTTCTTGATCTGCGTAATCACATCGCTGATCTGGTCGACTCCCTGCAGGTCCTGCAAAAGGGTGCTGCCGCGCCACTGTTCACCAGCTTTTTTACCCGCAAAATTGCGCCACTGGTGACCATAAACCGGACCCAAATTGCCTTGGGCATCGGCCCATTCATCCCAAATCGAGACGCCGTTGTCCTTGAGATATTTGATGTTGGTGTCACCCTTCAAGAACCAGAGCAGCTCATGCACGACCGACTTGAAATGCACTTTTTTGGTTGTGAGAAGAGGAAAACCCTGCGAAAGCGGGAAGCGCATTTGATAGCCAAAAACACTCATTGTGCCGGTGCCTGTGCGATCTTCCTTGCGGTGGCCGAATTCGAGGATATGGGTGAGGAGATCGTGATAGGTCTTCATAAGCACTCCTTCGCTTTGACTGCGGACGTCATAAACCATTGCCGTCGCTTTGACGAGTTCACCAGTTGTATCCGGCCCCGAAGATCGCATACGACATTTGGTTGTTGAGTTGTTTGCCGTTTTCGCGGGTATCCCAGCGTCCGTATTCGCCGCGCAGGGTCAGGACCCACGGAAAGAAATCGGCGTTGTGCAAACTCACACCAAGCGGAAAGCTGCCCAATACTTGAGCATCTGAATTTCCCTGACTGAGCCAACTGATGCGCGGGCCGTCGTCCATGCAGGCCATCCAGCTCATCGACCACACATAACATCCAGAAAAGCCGAATCTCACGAGTGTGGCACGCGCAATGCGGCCCGCGGCCAGATGCGCCAGAGGCTGACTGTTTGATGTTTTCAGTTGTGTCCAAATGGTGTCCGCTATCATCCGCAGCAAAAAATGCTCGGCCTTGGGCACTGCAAAACTGCGGGCATACAGGAAGGCACCTGCAAATTGCGGGGTCTGTTCGACGCCGCCTCCGGTTGCTTTCGAGACGCCCGCAAGAAGCGAGACTTCTCGGGTGAACGGAACAGAGTCAGATTCAGCTGCCGATGCGCGGCTGGGCGTGGGAAGAGTCACAATGAGTGCGCCGATGGCGGCGGCGAGGCGTGCTGCAAATGTCGTGATGCCGGGGCGTTCGATTTTCAAGCGAGTCATATTCCATCCATCGGATTTGAAGTGTCCTGATGTTTTATCGCTTGCGTGCTTATTTTCAAGTTTAGTAAGCATTGATTTTCTTCAGCATAATAACCTGTATTTATTGAATTAATATTGTAATTTTAATAAATCGCGAAGATTTTCCGATTCGGTATTTGGTGCGTCTGCCTTCGTCACGCGAGAAGGTCTCGACAGGTGCTTCGACCACTTTTGGGAAGGGAATCGAATGAGGAAATTTGCTTCTGGTGTTTTTATGTTTTCGTTTGTCACGCTCGTCGGGTGTTCTGATGCAGCGGGCAATCTAAACACACAAAGCATGCGGGACACCAATTCCGATGTGAGCAGCCGCTCGACGATTGCCGCAAGTGCGATCGCGAAGGATGCAAACGGCAGCGCCGAAATTTGCTTTCTTCAATTGGTGGGCGCTGGTGCGCTGAAGCAGCAGGAAGATTTGAAAAAAGTCACAGACGTTGTTCCTCTGCATGCGGACTCGCTCTCCGAGGCCGCGTTGCAAAAACTCAAGAGCAAGGAATTGCGGCTAGCCCTCAGCGCCGAAGCGGATGTACTTCCGAGTGGGCAAACCAAAGTGATGAAGGCAGACATCGAAGCTGCTTCCAATGCGTCGTCCTCGGCGGGAATGAACTGCAATGCCGCCGCAAGTTCTATGAAGGTGCAGCTTGGCTTGGAAACCGAACAGCAACATGGACTGAATTGGGGTGCGGTTGTGTTTTGGGGCATCGGTGCTTTGTCGCACATGTTTATTTTGGGAGAGGGAGATTTTGGTAGTTTCCCTTCGCCCTATCGTCCGGGACCCTCGTGGTCTCAGCCAGGCATTCATCGTCCTTACTTCTGATTTTGCAAAACGCAGACGGCCTCCCGCCCGCGCATAAACCGCACGGGCGGGAGGCCGTTTGCATTTGCTCAGCTCACTTGCGCAGTCGGTCTGTCACACCTTGCGGGCAGCTGCCTTTGTCTGCTTTTCCGGTGTTGACGCACGCAGCGAAGGTACCCATGGCTGTCTTCCATCCGCTGTCGACGGTGTAGTATTTGCCAACGTAGGAGAACGGGTTGGCACTCATCTGTGAAGCAATCTTGCTGACGTCGAAGCCGGTGAGGGCGGTGTATTCCTTCTCGAACGATTCAAAGAAAGAAACGCCCCATGTGTTTTTGTATTGTTCTGGATTCACCCACGTCGGCGGCACGTTGCCGTGCAGCAGTCCGACGGCAATACTCAACTTGCCGATCTTCAGGTTGTCGGCCGCGCTCAGGCGGGTAGCAACATTCTGCGCGTTGAAAAGTTCGGTCTGCTCCTTGAGAACGTAGACGTCGCCCAGGTCACGCAGAACAACACGGCCTGTCGGCTTCTTGGATTTGTCGAGCTCGATGAGGAAGTTCTGTGAGTGCGGCGAGTCGAACGAAAGCCCCCAGATTCCTGCGAACTCGGCAAGTGCGCGGCCAAGCGGCTTTGCGTAATACTCGTTCCAGAATTGCACAGGATCTTCCTTGCCGGCGATTTCCTTGCCGACTTGTTCGTGCAGGGCACTGAAACCGGGGAGGTAATACTTGTCGCAGGTCGCAGCTTCGCCAAGCAAACGGACGACGTTGGACTGATCGACATCTGCAATGCCGAACGCCATCGGTTCTTGCAGGATGACAGCGTTTTTTAGTTTGAGATTCTTTTCGAGACGTGCGACATAATCGCTCACCGCACGGATATCCTGCCCGTCTTTCCAGTCCTGTTTTTTATCTTTCCAAGCGCCGCCGGTCTGGTTGGTTGAAGCCTTCAGAGAAAAGCTGTAGCCCGAATCAGGATCGATTGCGATCACCGAGCGCGACGCCGTCAGGTAGCCATTGAAATGCTCGTAGGCTGTCGGTGCTTTGCCAGTCTTTTTGGTGATGAACTCTTCAACGTCCTTGTACCACTTGGTGTCTTCAGGCTGGACAATCCAGCGTACGAATTTCTTGCCGTCTTTTTCAATAAAGAAAGCCTTTTGGACTTCCTTTGGCGTTGTCTCGGAGACATCGCTTTCAATCAGCTCAGCGGGGATTTCATAATTCTTGAGCTTCAGCAGAGTGGATTGGCGTTTGGTTGCACCGTTTGCCTCGGCTTCCCACTTGGCTAGCTGACGGACGCATTCATTGCCCTGCACTTTGTCTGCCGCGCTGACCTTCTTGCTGTCAACGTTAAAGTCGCGGCTCTTGCAGCCTGCTCCCAGGGCCAGAACTGCCGGTACTACAAAAATCGAAAAGCGCATCCTCAATCCTCCTGTGTGTGCTTGAAGCATCGCAGGCTGATTATTGCAGAAAAAGACACATGCAGGAGGGAAGGATTTTTGCCGTGTCTGAGGACTTCGTTATAAGGAAAAATTTGCCTTGTTACCTTGTGCTCCACCAGCTCAGTGCGTTGGGCAGCTCATCGGGCACGTTTTGCTTTTCAGTGGCATCTGGCCAACGCGAACCTGCGATGCTGAGCAGACGTGACAAAGATTCGGCGGCGGCAATTTCGGGTGATTTGTGTTTTTGCAAATCCTCTTTGAGTTGACCGACAAGTTCTTCGATATTCAATTGAGGCCATTCCTTTTGCAGAGTGCGGTCGGGCCGCAGACAAAAAATATGCTCTTTGAGATTGAAGAAAATCAGCAGAGCATTGCGCTGGCGTGTGCGGGCGAGTCCCAAATCCCCGAAGCACTGCTCCGCCTGAAACTGCACTGAGTTCTGCCTTTCGCTGCGGCGCGCCAGCAGGCGAAACAACAAAGCGCCCTGCCAGCGGCCGGCGGGAGCGAACAAAAATGCAAAGACGCACAAACCGAATGCCCATGCGGGCACCGGCAGCCACAAAGCTTCGGCAATCAGTTCGGCAGCGATGGCCAGCAGCGCGATCATCCGCGCTGCAGCGGCAGGAACCACAGCTGGCTCATCGCTGAAGGCGACAACCACCTCGACAGGGTACTGGCGCTCAATTCGCGCAATCAGCTGTTCGATGCGCTCCTGCTCATTTTTTGAAATCCACTTTTGGAGCTTGTTCGAGTGATTTGACATCTTTGTCAGCTCCCCACTGAGGAAGAGGTTGATAATGATAAACGACCGAGTTGGTCAGGTTGGTCGGAAAAACCGTCACCTGATTGTTGAATTCCTGAATGGCGGCAATGGTTCTTTGCCGGGCCACGGTGATGCGGTTTTCTGTGCCTTCGAGTTGGACCTGAAGATCACGGAAACCGTCCATTGCCTTCAGCTGCGGATAGTTTTCGCTCACAACAAGCAAACGAGCCAATGCCGAACCGAGTTCCGACTGAGCCTGCTGAAACTTTTGCAGCGAGGCGGCGTCGTTGAGGTTGACTTGCATTTGTGTCGCCTTGGCACGCGCATTCACGACAGCTTCGAGGGTTTCTTTTTCCTGCGCAGCCGCACCTTTGACAATTTCCACCAAGTTCGGGATTAAGTCGGCCCGCCGCTGATATTGATTGAGAACTTCAGCCTGCGCAGCATCGACGGCATTTTTTGCTTTTGGAATGCTCTGCAAACCGCAACCGGAGACTGACATTGCCGCTGCAGCGAGCACGACAACTGAAAGTTTGGTTCTGAGTTTGGCTGCCTTTTTTTTCATTCAGAAGACTCCTGTTGGACTGAAACATTTTCGCAGTCATGAATAGCGCAGTTGCTGTGGGTGGCCAATCACCAATCGCCGCTGGATCCGCCGCCGGAAAATCCGCCGCCTCCGCCCGACCAGCCGCCACCTCCGCCCGACCAGCCGCCGCCACTGCCACCACCATACCAGCCACCCCGCCGTCCGGCCCAGCGACCGTGCCCACGTCCTTGAACTTTTCCAAGGGCCGAGAGAATGAGTGCAATGATCATAAATAAAACAAAGACGACGAGATTGACGGGTTTTCTTTGCGACGCATCATTTTGTGGAAGCACTGAAGAGTCGACCGATGACAGCCGCGCAATCTCGCGAATGACTGCATGAACTCCGGCGGCCGGCTCGCCACGGCGCATGGCCGGTGCCAACTGCGCACGCAGCAGACGTCCCGCGGAAACGTCGGGCAGTGTACCTTCAAGTCCGCGGCCGACCTCCAACCGAAAGCGTCGTTCTTGGCGTGCGATGAGTAAAATGAGTCCGTCATCTTTGTCGCTGCGGCCGAGTTTCCATTGGTCGGCTGCACGGATGGTCACACTTTCAATCGGCTCTCCTTCAAGCTCCGGCAGAGTCCATACTTGGAGTTGCGGCCCGCCGCCGTCAAACAATGCTTGGACGCTCTGGCCGAGGGCCTGTTCATCGGAGGATGCAAACAGATCGGCTTGATCGATGACGGGAGAACTCAAGGGCGGAATCGGAACTTCGGCGCTGCCTTTTTGCGCAACAAAACAAACGGTCGCGAGTGCGACCGTCCATAAAATTCTGCCTTTGTGCAGGCGATTCAGAACAGAACTCATGCAGCACAACCTCATCAGGGTGCCGTTTGGCTCCATGATGTAATCACAGGCTTGCTGACATTTCCAGCTTCGTCGTATCCGCGCACGCAGAGGGAAAACTTCTTGGTTGTTCCCACAACGGCTGTTGTGCTGAATATAATCGGATTGTCGACCAACTGTTTGTTGACGTTTTCTTTGAGCAAGCTCGTTTTCTTGCTGTAACCGGTCTCGGGGCAGGTGGGAGTCTCCACAACCACGAAGTCGAAGGAGTCGATGGGTTCGCCCCCTGATACAGGGACGATGCCAACCTTGGACTCAAGCGTTGCCGCTTTCACAGTGCCGGTCGGGGCGCCCGTAAGACTGAATTTGGGAGGGGTGGTGTCGAGCGTCCAGCCCAATGAGGTGGGCTCTGTCGCAAGCTGCTCATTACCAGCTCGGTCGCGTGCAACAATGCACAAAACTCTGTTTCCATCGATGCCGGCAATGTTTATAACCTCCGGAGCGTCCGGTGAAATGTTTTTCAATCCTGAAAATTTCGCACCGGTGCAGGCAGAGCCGGCGATCAGCGCAGTCCTGTAGGAAACCACATCCCCCTCGGGCGAGACAACAAGTTTAACCGAGCGAGCATTGCTTCGCCCTCCCGCCTTGATGTCCGGCGTGGTCAGTCTGAATTCCGCCCTTGGCCGGCTGATGTCGAAGATCCATTCCATGTTCTGAATGTCGGATGTGTTGCCCGACGCATCGGTTGCAAAAATGCAGACGCGCAGAAGCTGTCCATCGTCGGCAGCTGTCACGAAGTTGGTGAAGGCCCGGGTTGCAATGCCCGTATTGGTTCCGGCCGCCGGCACATTGACCCGTGTGTAGGATGCGGTTGCAGATTTTTGTGGGCACGTTGTGTTTGCACCTTTGAGAACGGCCGTCGCAAACGAGACACGGATCGCATCTTCGGCTGCGCTGTATACGCCGTTTCTCCTGACGTCGACTCTCGCGGTGAATGTGGTGCGATTCGAGGCTCCCGTCGGAACACCCGAGACGACCATCGTTGGAGCTGTTTCATCGTGGAAGAACTGGAAGCGGCTGGGTTCGGATTGCGCTGCAATCAGGAAGCCATTTTCGTCCTTCTCAATACCAAGAACACACAGCGTGTGAATGCCGGTATTTGTTGCCAGTGGGTTCTTTTGCAGCTTGCTGGCAATACTCGTCGCTGCTTCGAAGGGAGAATTGTCATCCTCGCAAAATTTTCCTCCGACGAAATATTTGAATTTAAACTCGAATGACGAAGTCTCTTTGTTCAAAATTGATTCAATTGTGACCGGAATGCCGGGACTTTTTGCAGTTCCAAGCAGTTTTTGGTTTGCCGCCTGAACGAGGTCCAGAGAGTTCGGCGCTTTTGTCGGTAGCTTGGCAACCACGACATCCTTGTACCACGTGACTCCCACTGAATTGGATTGGGTGCCGGCAGCATTTTCGAGTTTGAGGCAAAAACGATACCAGCCTTTTTGGATGATTTGATCAATATTGACTGACTTTGAAAACTTGACAGGAGCAACTGAATTCAGATTGCAGGGAGCGAGTCCGCGCGGCGCAGCAACAGTTTCAACTTTATAATACATCTTGCTTGTTGCAGGAATAAAATTGGTACTCGCATCAGGCTGGACAATGTTCACGACGTAAGTTGAGCTGATGCTCGGGTTGACCGGCAATCCGGAAATGTTGTTTTCGTTGATGACCAAGGTGTTTTTGTCGACAGTGAACTGCACCGATTCGAGATTCTCTCTGATCCGGCCCAGTGGTGCGGGCTTTTCGGTCACAACACAAAGCGATTTTGTCACGCGCTTCGTTTGCTCATTCAGATCTTTCGCGAGATCCTGAGCCGAAAGGTTGATGCTGACTTCGTTGTTGTCTGGAAATTTTTCTTTCTTTGGATATCCGACATCTGCTGTTCCTGGACATCCTGAACCGGTCACCAGCTGGTATGAATATTTAGCGGCCAAGTTCAATACACGCAACTTTATGCTCAGGTCACTCCCATCAACAACTGTGGGAAGTGGGTTGCCCGAGTCCGAGACAATCTGCGCCGCAGGAAGCTTTGCATCTTGAATGAAGTTAAACACGGTTGGAACTGGTTGTTCAGTACCAGCCCGCGACACACCCACCAAGCAGAGTGAATGTTCGCCATCATTATTGAGCTGATACACGATTGATTCATCGAATGTGTAAGCGTTCGAATAGCCGTCGGTGCCGCACTGTTCCGGAGCAAGTCTACCCACGACGAATTTGTACTTGTAGTGGGTGGCGTTTTCGCCTTTAATCTGTGCGCTGAAGTATGCGGATATGTTGTGTTCCAACGGCAGGACGTCAAGATATGCACTTGGAACGGTCGTATCCACTTCCCACGTATGAGCTTTGAGTTCTGTTTCAGCTCCACCCTCAAGTAGGCCCTTGATGCACAGTGAGTAGTTACCAGATTCGAAGACTTCAACGATGGGCTGGTCGAAGCTGCGCAGTTCCGACATGACGACATCGGAACATGAGCCACCCTTGCTGATGGCGAAGGTGTATCCCTTCAAGCCAACACCTTCCACATTGATATTGACTTCCCGCACTGCGGAAATAGCAGGTGGCAAATTCAGTAATCTGAGCTCCGGTTTGACGGCTACGTTTTGGTTGCTTCCGGCGCGTTCCGGCAGCTTTGGAATTTTAGACAACAGCGCTTCCTGCTGAGCGGGCTGACAACCCACAAATGTGATCCCCGTCAAAAATATCTTCAACGGCAAAAGAACCTTCATCACGATTCCCCCACATAATAATGTGCTATCGGCAGGAGAATTGGCTGGCTTCATGGAGTCAGAAAAAAAAATTAAATAGCTATTGTTATTCGCATGATGTGATGGATGAATTGCCGTTTGCGTCGAGACTGTCGCGCGCGGGAATGGAGTTTTTTTGCGGAGTTGAGCTCAACTTTATTTTGGCAGTCTGTTCAATCCAATCCTGGTAAGGAGCAATCAGCGTGTAGTTCGCATCACCCGTCATGCAGCTCGGATTGGGTGAGGGTTGAACGGTTGAGTTAACACCCTGCACGACTCCAAACACCTGCTGCGTACTCTTGATGAATCCCGGACCACCCGAATCACCGAAGCACGCCCCTCTGTTTTCACCGCTGCGGTCAAAAACGCGGATTTGGTTGATAATGCTGGTGCGTGGAAAGTTTTCTCTGTTGATGATTTTATCGAGCATCGACTCCGCGCGGCGTTTCGTGCCGGCAGAGGCGTTATCTTGATCACTGGTTTGTCCATAGCCAATCAGCACGACCGGCGTTTGTTCGGTCAGTGCGGTCGCGTCGAGGGCAAAGGATGTGGGTCTGTATTGAGCAGGAAGGTCCGACCTCAGCTCGACAACAGCGATATCGTGAAAGCTGCCATTGAAATCCGGATGAACTGTAAACTTTGCTGCAGGAATGGTTTCGCTCTTTTTAACCTTTTCTAGGTTTGTGCCTGTGACGGCATAGACCTGTTTTCCTGTCTCCTGATCTCTGGCGGCAAAGCAGTGTCCCGCCGACAGAAGAATCCGGCTGGTCACGACAACCGCAGTGCATGTCCCCACACCCTGACGTCCGTCGCTGTAGGAGGTCGCAATCTGCAGAGCAACCGTTGCCCGGTCCATGTCGTCGCTGTTTTGTGTCGGCTGACCATTCACAATTCCCAGTTCAAGGGATGGCTGCTGTGGGTTGGAGCCGCTGTCTGATGCGCAAACCTTGTTCGGCAAAACGACTAGCGGTGGTGCCGAACAGGAGGATAGCACCACACCCACGCTCAAACTGTGGAGCAGCCACTGCATTCTTCTTGGAGCCGAGCTAGACATCCAACGCCCCCCATCAGAGCAATGTTTCGGAAAAATCTCTCGTCTGGCTTAATGTCTTTCTTAAGTCGTTGTTTTATTTTGTTTTTGCAGATTCGAGCAGACAAAACCGCCGAGCTGCCTATCGTTTTGGATGCAGGAGTGTTATCGGCACCTTATAACTCTAGGAGAAGTTCGTCATGCTGAAGAGTCAATTGGAAAAAGTGAGCTACATCATCGGTCTCGATATCGGTCGCAATTTGGCAAATCAGGGCATTGAAGTCGATGCTCAGGCACTGGTTCTCGGCGTCGCGGATTCGATGGGCGATGCTGATGCGAAGATGACCGAGGCGGAGATGCAAAGCGTGATGACTGCTTTCCAAACTGAAATGGAAGCCAAACAAGCTAAGTTGCAAGCCGCACAGTCTTCAAAGAACATCGATGAAGGCAAGGCGTTTCTGGAAATCAACCGCATGAAGGAAGGCGTCATCGTGTTGCCTTCGGGATTGCAGTACCGCGAAGTCAAAGCAGGGACGGGCCGCAGTCCGAAGGCAACCGACAAGGTCACCACCCACTACCGCGGCACATTGCTTGACGGCAGTGTTTTCGACAGCTCATACGAGCGCGGTGAGCCTGCCACGTTCCCAGTCAACGGTGTTATTGCAGGCTGGACAGAAGCGCTTCAGCTGATGAAGGAAGGGGCTGTTTGGGAGCTTTTTATTCCGGCGGATCTTGCATACGGTGCGCGCGGCGCGGGCGGAAAAATTGGTCCAAACGCGACGCTGACGTTCACAGTTGAGTTGCTCAACGTTCATTGAGTTTCAGACGGTGAACAAACTTTGAATCCAAAGCGCGCTCCGGCGCGCATTTTTTCTCCCGTCTTCCGGCCGTGAGCATCGAGTTTTTTTGCATCGGCAAGCAGCTGGTTGAGCGGCTTTCGCAGCCGCGCTCCCAGCTTTGTCATTTGATAGGCGTATCCCATGCTGAATGCCTCAGTTTCAGCGAGCGCTGCCGATCGATTGAGTTGAGCCATCCGGCATCCCAGATACAAACCTGCATAAGCCTTGTAAGTCTGCGTTTCGCCCTCGGCGACTCCCGGAAGGGTGGCGAGGCCTGTTCGCGTTGAGAACAACAGTGCGAGAAAATCTTTGCTCAAGTTCTGATTGTTTTGCGCGGGAAACATTGCGTATTGAGTGAGCGCCGGAAACACCCTCGCATATTCGTCCAGACGTTTTTCAAAAAGAAGATTCGCCTTCAGCCGATCGGCCTGAACGGCATTGTCGTCCAAACCAAGAAACGCAGCCAACAAAGCGGTTCGCACTTTTCTTTGTGGCAGTTGTGCGGGGAGTTTTGCATCTAGAATGCGATAAAAGTCGATATCGCTGCTGTCGGAAATTTCTTTCCCGATTTCGTGCACGGCTTGGGGCAGCAGGGCAATGAGTTCCTTGTCGCGACTCAATTCTGCAGCTGAATCAACGTCTGCCGCCATGCAAAAGGGCCCGTAGAGATCATTGTCGCTGCGGCAATAGGGTTTGAGAATAGTGACTGAGTCTTTGACAAAGCCATTGGGAACTTTGGCTATCAACTTTGAGACCGATTCCATCGCCGAATTAGCCGTGCTGACTGGCTCGTTCAGAGCACGGATTTTTGCAGCTTCTTTGCAATCTAGCTCAAGCGCTGTTTCGAGGTCATCCGGGTTGAGTGATGCACTTGGCCATGCTTTTTGTAGAGCATTGAAGGAATTGACGGCGCAAGAGGATAGTCGTGCAAGTGAACGGCTCGATGTGGTCGGATTGGCAATCTTGCAGCCCGAGGTCATCAGCAGAGCGATTGCGATTGTGAGTTTCACGTTTTTTTCCCCGGTTTTTGTTGATAGGGGTCGGTGCGTTTACGCAGAACTTTAGACCACCAAAGGTCTTGTTTTATGAGATTGTGACCCGATAATATTGGGGAAATTATGAAATTTGTAGAGCTTGGAAGTTTGCTGCTCCTCTCTTGCCTGACCGCCGTGTCCTGCGGTGGATTTCGCGACTCGCGGGACTCCTTTCCTGAAACAGTGTTCTTTGCAAATTCCGTCTGGCCCTCGGCGCGGCTGCGTGTGTGTTGGGAATTCAAAAACAGCCAAACCGAAGAGTTTACTTCCCAATTCAAAACCGTCGTAGAGAGGGCATTCCAAGGGACAAAACTGTCATTTTCAGGCTGGGCCGTGTGTCCCCGTCACACACGCAACACGGACCTCCGCATCTTTATTTACGATGATCCGCTGGCAGACACACAGGTAGGGTTTGCTGACGTTCGCAGTCTGTTGGGACAGGCTGCAGACCGCGGGCATCCGCGAGTTCCAGTGCCGGGAAGGAAAATGCGCGGCAAGCGTGCCAATGTGATCTTTAATCTCTCGGGCCTGCATTCTGATCCATTTCTCGGACAGATGTACGACTCACTTTCGCCCATCGGCCGTCGCAACCTTGCACTGTCCTCATCGCTTCACGAATTTGGTCACGCAATTGGGCTCCGTCACGAAAACGTTCATCCCGACAATACCTGTGTCGGCTTCGACGAGAACTTGGAGTGGGGCGACAATATCGTCACTCCATACAACCCGGGTTCGTTCATGCAGCGCTGTTTTTATCGCAACTTCGACTACGAAACGGGTATTGTCTGGCCGAATGAGGGTGATTTAGAGGGCATTAACAGAATCTATCGGTGATTTTTGCGAGTGGCATGTTGAGTTCGCTGAGCTGACTGAAGAACTGTTTTTTGAGCTTCGTTTTCCAGTTTGTTTCCTGCTCGGATTTAAGAACATAGACGTCTGCCCGACCGGCGAGATCCATCAGCAGGTCATCGCTGGTACGAATTTCGTCAACTAATCCAAGATCGAATGCGGTCCGACCAAGCCACACCTCTCCGGTTGATACTGCATTGATGTCCAGGCGCGGCCGGAAGCGGGAGATATGCTCCTTGAACAACAGATGAATAGCTTCAAGATCTTTTTGATGTTTGGCCTTTTTGCTGTCATTCAATTCGCCAAAAAGGCTGACTGTCCGTTTAAATTCTCCGGCGGTCTGTTCCACAAAATCCACATCATTTTTCTTCAGCAGTCGGCTAAAGTTGGGCATTGAAGAAATGACCCCGATGCTGCCAATAAATGCGAAAGGGGCGGCGACAATCTTGTTGGCAACACAAGCCATCATATATCCGCCACTGGCTGCGACTTTGTCGACACAAACCGTGACTGGACGGTTGCGTTCTGTCAGACGCGCGAGTTGCGACGCGGCAAGGCCATAACCGTGCACAACTCCGCCGGTGCTTTCAAGTCTGACAACAACTTCGTCGCCCGACTTCATGACACCGATGAGAGCAGAAACCTGTTCACGCAAAGTTGAAGTTGCAGATGCACTTATATCGCCCGAGAAATCAATTACAAAAACATTCCGTTTGGATGGCTCTTCGGCGTCGGTCTTCTTTTCTGCCTTCTGCCGCTCTTTTAGCAGTTTGGAAAATTCTTTTTCCGAAAGAAATGCTTGACGGATGCTGTCTTCGTTTTCCAGCCATGTCTTGTTCAGTTTCTCGATTGCAATCTTCTGTGCGCCATCTTTTTTGCCGCGTCTGGCAATCAGGATAATCAATGACAGCAGAATCAAAAGAAAAAGAACTACGACAGTGCTGGAAACGGCAAACTGAACCCAATCGGCAAAACTTTGCATAAAATCAGTGCTCCAACCGGAGAGTATTGAGAATTCTTGAGGAAAACCATAATTCATTTTGTATCGGAGGTAAAATGGTTAATTTTCCGCGCCTGCTTCCGATACCGCTCGCATGTTGTCAATAAACACTCTATTCAGCATTGTTGTTTTAGGTTTGTTGGTGGGCTGCAAGCCTTCCCGCGACAACGGCTGTTTGTCTGTTGCATCGAGTGAGCCAAAGATAGGTGTTACTCCCGACTTTGTTCAGGGCGGTTACATTCATTTCGGCGACAAGATGTGCACTGCGACCTTCGAAGTATCGGATGTTACGGCTGATACGATTTCGCTCAGAGCATATTCGGCGCGACACTGCCGGGTTGAGAAGACGACTGCCTCCGTGTCTAATTTTGTCAGTCTTTACTTTGAAAAATCAAATACAAGAAGCGCAGGCTTTGTACAAAAGATTGCGGCGAAGGAAATTTTCTCGGCACGCGCCGAAAAAGCGCGCCGCGAAGTTGCAGCACTCGGAGTGAACGGTGCCAGCGAACTGTTTGCCGACGCGTTCGACATTCCGGTTCACTACAATCCGTTTGGTGAAGGCGAATTCAGCGGCGCGGATGCGATTGTTTGCAATAACATCGACTTTATTGGCGAACTTGATGATCCGCAAAAGAAGCTTTCGCAGTCCTGCTGGAGCTTTCTCGACCTCGGTGTATTTGATTTTGAGATTTCAAAGGGCTCGCTTGGCAGCAAGGATTTCGCATATATTTCGGAGCGACTGAAAGCCAAGAAAGCAGCTTTGAACGGCTTCTTGTCAGCAAACCCCTCGCTGCAAGGACAGTACGCCGAACACCGGAAGCGAGTTCACTCGGTGACGGGTCTTATGAGATTGCAAAAGGCCTCAAGGCTTGCGTATTTGTTGAATATGGACTTTTGCAAGATCTCTTCAGCCGCCGGAGTTGACACAGCTAAAATGTGCTCAGCTCAAAGACGACTGATTGAAATTGCGGGGCAGAATTTCATCGAGACAGATGAGTCGGGCCGACAGGTCAATATTTTTGACAAGCTATCTAAGCTGACGGATCTTTCCATGCCGGGTGAATCATACGCGAACCTTCTCGCAGGTCGGCGGCTTGCAGGACATGACTCTTTGACCTTTGCCAACGCCGACGAACATGCGAGGGCATACGCGGTTTCTATGTGGCATATCTTCAAAGACCAGACGGCAATTGCGATTCAATCGTTCAGGCGTGTCTTGAAGGAGCACAGTGGACAAACTCCGGAGGACAAAGTTTCTCCCGTTCTGAGCGTCTCCACAAACTTTGCAGTGAAAGGAAAGTCTGGCGCTGCTGATATTCGTTTTGGGCAATTTCCGCTCTCGTTCCTGAGCAGGCAGCCCGACAGGTTTGTTTTTGTAAAAGGTTTCGCGCGTGATACGAAAAACGATCCAGATCGCATGCTCTTTGGTGTTGGCTTTTTTGGAACCCTCAAGATGGGAGTGCCACGGGAGGTTGAGGCTATCAAGTTTTTACCCTCCGACAGCGGCTCACTTTTGTCACTGAAAGGAGTCCTCCCGTTGATGGTCCTCAACACCGTCGACGACAAGCCGACGTCGGGCGGCGCGTCCATCCTCGCGCTTCCGGAGGCGAAGGAGGAAGACATTCCGGCACAGAATGCGGGCTCCGGCACCGGCGGAAAACAAACCGCAGCAAACGGCGACGTGACAATCGACTCCTCACTGTTTGCAGGCGGCGTGAGCTGTCAGTGAGTTTTTACGAGTCTGGGTAAATTTTTCATCGACACGCACCCATCAACAAATTTTGCAGCTTTGCCGGTCGGCCAGCTCTGCGAGGATGATCCCGTTGGGTCATCTTTTTAAGGGGTATAGGATGTCGGCTGTGCGATTGTCTGCATTGTTTGGCTCATTGCTCATTGTCGCGGGATGTGGGGTTGAAAACTCGGGAAGTCGGGATGCAGAGCGATCGCAACAAACCCAAGGCAAACCCCTGCCACTCAACCCAACGGACAACCCAGTCAGCACGGACACTGGCACACCAGCGAGCAACAATGGCGAGCCAGCTGACTCGGCAAGGCGGCCCAGTACTCCCGCTAATAGCAACGGGGGTGATCAGTCCGGGCAGCCACCGGCATCTGGTTTGACAGCAGCTGCGCTGGCTTTCGAGTTGCCGCTGGGAACTTTTTCGACACCACGCAAAAATCTCTGGGCGACTTACTATTACACACCACGATTCACACATTTGAACAGTGGGTTTCCTTTGCTCGACATGAGTGGCAGTTCTCTTGGACCGCAGCTTTCACAACGTCAGTGGTGCTCCGCCGCAATGGAGGGTAGTGTTCAAGTTTCATTCAACGGCGAATGGAAGACGTACAACTACGCGGGAGTCACCGGACAAAGTCAGGTCGACTGCTCACCGTACTTCAGCCATCCCGTCGGACGCACGCGATTCAGGCTTGCGCGGGGACCGTATGGTGATGGAGTGAAAAATTATATTCTTTCACCTTACAGAACAATTGCTGTGGATCCCGATGTGATTCCATACGGAAGTGTATTATTTATCGAAAGCGCACGCGGACTTCCATTCACGATGCCCGACGGGAAAAAGCGCGTTCATGACGGCTACTTTTTCGCCGCAGACACGGGCGGCCTGATCCGTGGAAACCACATTGATGTCTACATTGGTATCGATCTTAAGTCGCCCTTTGGTTGGATCACCAGTCGCTCGGACGCTGCGGTCGTTTACCAGATTGCCGACGACCCTCAGTTGCGAGAGGCACTGTTGCAACTTCATCTCATAAACGACTGAGTTCAAAAAGGGCCAGCGACCACACCCGGATGATCCGAAGACCAAAGGATGTTCGGATTCGCAGCGATTCTTTCAGGTCAGCGATTTTCGGGACAGGTAAACTCAACCACGTATGCGGCAACAATTTCTGCTTCAGTTGTGTGTAGCTTGAATTGTTGGGCGATTGCAGCTGTCGTTTGCTGCGATTCATATCTGAATCCCTGTGCTTTGAATTGCGTAATCACCTGACAAACATTCTTGGCGTTCGCTGACTTCTTTGCCCAGTCGATAATGTTGCTGCCGTCCGCTGCCTTAAAGTCTGGTTCGCCATTCATAATGTTGCTTTCCGCTGGCTGTTCATGCGTTCCACAGGCAGCAAGTGCAAGTGCAAGTGCGGCGGCGACGGAGATGAGCGATGCAGGCAGTGCGAATTTCATGGAGTCCCCCGTTGGAAAGTCTGGCTGGAGTTTTGCAGAACGACCACTTGTGGTCTCAGACTGGGGCTTGGGATATCAGCAGAATTAGTCATTGTTCAAGCTGAATTTATCCCTCAACTGCATATTTTTTCAGGTCGTTTCGTCAATGTTTTTAACTGCTGCTGAGGTTGATTGCTGATTGGCTGTTCAGTCATAATTCCAGCTCGCTCCGATGTTTCAGATTTTTTTGTCTAAAGTCATTCAAATACGTTAAAATAAAGATGGTTATTTATTTCCTGTGTGTCTTGTGTGCTGGTCGTGAAAAAGGCACTTCGGTCGAAGATGGAGGCTAGATGAGCAGTCGTGGTCCGGAACATTTGGCGAGAACTTTTTACGATGCTTTTGCCCGCCAAGATGCGACAACCATGGGTGGGCTCTATTCGGATCAAGCCACCTTTTCTGACCCTATCTTCCCTAACTTGAACGCGCAGGAAACGCAGATTATGTGGGCAATGCTCTGTCAGTCGGCGAAGAATTTTTCGCTGAGTTACGAGATCAGAGAAATCGGCGGCGATTACGTCATCGTTGGCTGGACTGCAAAATACACGTTTGGTCCGGCCGGCAATGATGTCGAAAACCGCGTCAGCACGCGGTTGCGTTTTCGCGATGAAAAAATCGTTGAACACAGGGATGAATTCAACTTTTACTGCTGGGCCCGGCAGGCACTTGGCCTCTCGGGGGCTGTGTTTGGATTCATTCCATTTTTTCAGTTTAAAGTTCAATCGACTGCCCGCAACAATCTTCAGAAGTTCATCCGCAGGCAGTCGCGTTGAAGGACGTCAGGGGCAGTTGCTGCCTGCCGAGGTCAAAAGCTCACGGGCCTTGATGACCGGCGCGTAGCAAACCAGAGCCTGCTTATTTTTTTCTGGCAGTGCAAAATTGCTTGCTATTGTGACTAGAAATTCAACTTCTCCGCCGTCATACGCGAATTCTACGTCGAGACCTCGCAGTTCGCTTTCCAGTTCCACGCCCTCTGAGCAGTAGTCCTCGCCGCAGCTGGCAAGACCTCTTGCCTTGCGTTCGGCGTTGTCTTGCCGACAGCGCAAAGATAGTTCGCGGGCAAGCTGCTTTTCAGCCCCTCCGTTTGCAGAGCATTTGATGGCAAATGTCGGCGAAAGTGATGAACTGTTGACCTGTCCGAGGGTGTCTGCAGAAGATGTTTGCGATGAAGTCTGCTGGCTCCCGCAAGCAGCGATGCCCACAGCGAAGATGACAGAGGCAAGGCTGATTTGAAGCGAACGAAATGTCTTCATGTTGTAATCCCCCTGAGTTGAGTCTGCCCCCCAGAATGCAATCCGCATGCCAGACGAGGCTACTGATATGTCTAGTTTTTTTGTTTCAAGAGATGTCTATGGTTTTGACAGTGTCTGTCAGCAATAAGGACTTCTGGAGATAAAATAGAACGGTATTTACTTTTTTGCCGAACAGAATTCCTGTTTCATGGAGTGCGTAAATGATTTTATTTCTTGGGGTGTTGATCATCGCCGCAGTTGCGGTCGTTGTCATTTATAACGGTCTGGTGGTCAGACGCAATCGATTCAAAAACGCATTTGCACAAATCGACGTTCAACTGGAACGGCGCTACGATCTCGTCCCGAACCTCGTGGAAGTCGCGCAAAAGTATATGTCGCATGAGCGTGAGACGCTGGAGGCGGTCGTAAAGGCTCGGAATGCTGCACTGACGGCATGCCAGAGTGCAGCAGGAAATCCAACCGATTCGTTGGCAATGGCAAAGCTGTCGCAGGCTGAAAATGTACTGAGCAATTCGCTGGGACGTCTACTGATGCTCACCGAAAACTATCCCGATCTCAAAGCTCAGCAAACCATGAACTCTCTTATGGAAGAACTGGGTCATACTGAAAACCTGATATCTTTTGCCAGACAGTCCTACAATGATGCTGTTATGAATTATAATTCATCTTTGGAAAAATTTCCTGCCAACATGTTTGCGGGCATATTTGGGTTTTCTGAGGCCGTGTTCTTGAAAGTGAGCAGTGACGACAAGCGCACGGCACCGAAAATCACAATGAATTGAAGTAAGGCTGGGAGCGATGGCCTCAATAAAAACAGATTTCTTCGCAGCTCAGGATACAGCCAGACGAAAAAGTTTTGGGCTGTACATCTTGTTCTTCAGTTTGACGATTGTGTTGTCATTTGCGACTGCCCTGGCGGCTCGCTTCGCTCTCGGTCTTGCGCTTCCGACATCCGCTGGAAGTCTCTCGGTCTCGTTGACGGAAGAAAATAACCTCAAGTTTGCGTTGATTGTTTTTTCACTGCTCACAGCAGCAGCTCTTTGGATGAGCTCGACATTGCGCGGAGGAGGGTTGGAACGCTTTCTCCTTTTGCGCGGTGCGATGTGCGTGCCGGCGAACACGACCGATCCTTTTGAGCGGCGTTTCCGAAATGTGGCACAGGAGATGTCGATCGCCTGCGGAATGCCTGTGCCGGATCTATTTTTCATACCCCATGAGCTGTCCATCAATGCCTTCGCTGCGGGCTATTCTCCGCACACCTACTGCATTGTCGTCACCGAAGGAACGTTAAAGTATCTCACACGTGCCGAGCTTCAGGCTGTGGTGGCGCATGAATTCAGTCATCTTCTCAATGACGATGTGCGCACCAATATGGATTTGCTCTCTGTGCTGCATGGATACACGTTTATTTCCTCGCTCGGACGAGAGTTGATGTCGTCGCGGCGGGGTGGTCTTTTGGGACTCATCATATACATATGTGGATTCTTCGGACTTCTGCTGTCACGGCTGGTCAAAGCATTTTACTCACGCCAGAGAGAATGGCTTGCGGATGCAAGCGCCGTCCAGTTTACCCGAAATGCCGATGCACTGCGCTCGGCGCTCATCAAAATCGATCTCAATACATACCGCACATTCAAGACCATGAAGAATGCTGAAGATTTTTCTCACATGTTCTTTGTGCAGGGAATCAGCGGGCTGTTCACCAATTTGTTTGCCAGTCATCCACCGTTGGATGAAAGAATCCGCGCCTTGGGCGACGCCAACTATCGTTCGCCCTACGAGACGAAGGAGCTGAGCCCAGCGGCCCTGAGCGATGAAGAGAAAATCTTTCAGAGCGCCGTGTCTGGTTTGCAGGGCGGTGCGGATAAAGACACCGGAGCCACTGCTGGCATGCAGGAAGGCCAGGCAAAATTGCGCGCTCATCCACAGCGTCTTGTTGCAGAGCGACGTGTCAGGATGAATCCGGAGTCACTGAATTCAGCTGCCGAACTTATCTCCAAGATTCCAAAAAGTTTGCGCATTGCGTGTGAGGTCCCACTGAATGCTCAGGCCGTCGCTTTGGCGGTGGTCATATTTCAGAGTTCCAACCGTGTCGATGAAGTCATTGGACGTTTGCGGGATAACAAGAGTTTGCCGCATGCATACCTTGACTTCATTCGCGACGAGGTTTTTCCATCTCTGAAAAAGGTTGATTTTAAGACGTCTTTGACCCTTTTAGAAATGGCCTGTGACACGGTTCGCTCTTCCCCTGAAAAAGAACGCATTGAACTGGTCCGGTTGGCATGGTCGGTTGTAAAAATCGACTCGCACATTTCATTGACTGAAATCTGCTTGTTGATGCTTCTTGGTTCGCGAGTTCTTGAGAGCGATGATTTGCGTTCGTTTGCATCGGCGGGTGATGTCGACTCCATGAAAGACATTCTTTATTTGATTGCCTACGTCGCGCATATCGGGTCGCTAGACAACCTTGATGCAGCACAACGTGCGTATAGCGGCGCTTTGCAGGTTCTGCGTTTGCCTGAACAAAAAATACCAGCCTCACATGAAATCACCGCGGGTGTGCTGCTCAGGGCAATCGGTCATGTCCGCGCCGGTGGAGAAAAGAGCCGTCGCCTATGTGTTGCTGCGTGCCAGCAATGCGTCTCCTTCGACGGCGCCTTGTACGAACGCGAGCTGCTTATTTTTCGCAGCATCTGCTCGGCGTTGGAATGTCCCATGCCTGAGCTCAAGCTTTGAAGGTCGTCGCAGTTTGGAAGTTGGCTCGACTAGAAAGTGACGTTCTTTTCGGCGATTGCAGTATTGTACAAATTTATCTTGTACATCGTACTAGTTTCCTGTTAGCCCCTCCCTTGGGCTGATTCACTTGGGAGGGCTTATGAAAAAGCCAGTTTTGTTTTCTTTGTTGATTGGTTCTGGAGTTCTTTTGTCCAACAATGCGTTCGCATTCCGGCAATTTCTTGGGCAATTCACCGAGCACTATGATGCAAATTCCATTTCCACACAGAATCTGACCGACGAACAATCGTGTGGATTGTGCCACGTGCGTGCCGGCGGCGGCGGACGCCGTACTCCTTACGGAGAAGATTTTAAGTCTGTTGGCCTCAACGAGGGCAAAGGCTTTCCGGGTATTGAATTTCTCGACAGCGACAAAGACGGCTTCGTGAATCTCGAAGAGATTTTCCTGCAGACAGCCCCCGGAAAAGCCGAAAGCGCTCCGGCAGGCCGCGTTGAATTGCAAATCGCAGATGATTCAACATTGCGCGTCACGCCGTCCGTCGCTTGCACGACTCTTACACTGAAGGCATTTGGCTTCAGCCTCGAGGCGGGCTTGTCCGACTTGGAGCTGAGCAATGTTGTTGGTGAAACCAAGGTCAAAATAAGCGGAGAAAAAGGCGCAGTACTTGCGCGTTGCGAGGCCGAAAGCCTAGCTGGATCTCTGTTGCGTTGAGTCGTCATAGCGACTGCGCTGCTGGGTGAGGAGTCTACACCTCACTCAGCAGCTTCCGACTTCGGAATGTTAAAATCTGTAGCGGGTTGTGAACCAAGAGATGGATTTGCCTTTGACGTAAACAGGTCTTCCGTCTTCAAATCGTCCTAAAATTCTGTATTTTTTAGCGGGTGAAAATTCAAATCCAAGGCCCAGCTGTCCGAAGAGCGCAGAGTTGCCACCATCGAGTTGACTTTCAAGATCCAACGCGAAGTTGATGAGATAGGAATTATCATTTGACTTGCGGGCGACCGGATTGGCTTCTGATGCTGCGTAAGAAGTCAGCGTGTTTCTGGCTGCAATCCCATAAACGTACCAACTGTTTGTTTGCGAAGACCGACCCGCCCGACTTCTCAGCTGGGTGGCAAGGCGATAGTCGGTGACACCTGAAGGAAGATTGGGGTCAATTTCCCCGAGGATCGGTTTTGAAAAAACGTCTGAAGCCGGTGTGACAAGTCGGGAAGAACCTTCAGTACGAATTTGCAAAAGAGATTCACTTACGATGTCATCGCCACCGGCGGTGAGTTGCAATTCAGTGTCTTGTGTGCGCACGGCACGAATCAGCGCAGCATCTCGGTTGTCGCCGCTCGCTCCATTGTGTGTCAGCCGGTTCATTTCAATTCGGTGCAGCGCAGAGACACGAAGTCCTGAAAATTGATGCGCGAGAGCAAATGAGAAGTCTGACTCGAGGAATAGCGATGCGCTGCCGTCGGCCCATCTCCACTCGTAGCCAAGTCCTTCGGCGCTTGGTTCCTGATGCAGAAAGTCTTTGAGTGGTTCGATGAATGCGCCGGAATTGGGGCGAATCAGCAGTTTTCCAAAGCTCAAGCGGAATGAATCCGTGATTGCTGTGAGCCGAACTTCTTTTGCTGTGAAACCGGAAGTCTGACGAATTCTTTTACTCTGCAAGTCGGTGTTGATTTGTGCGCCGGCGGAAAAAACATTGTCAATGTTTTTTGAGACGGAAAAATCAGCACGCGGTGCAACCGGCAGCATTCCAGAGAATTCGGTGTTTTGCAGGGGGGCGTATATTTGTAGTGTCGTGTCGGCCATTGAAGTCGATGGAAGGTATGTAAGCATTGCGCAATACGACAGGGCGGCATATCGAGCCGGTTTTCCGCTACCTGAGGTTTGTTGTTGAAGCCTGTGAATCAAGTTCAAGTCGTTGTCCTCTGTGCATCTGTTTAGATCACAAAGATAGCCAGAACAACGTGAGCAGGCAAATACGACCCCATGACTACTGACTATCGTGCATGGGATCGCGTTTTCTCAAATCGGCCCGTAATCACTGATCAGAAGTTTGCAATCAGTCCGGTGTCAACGCAGGTCTTTGATGACCCGTTCAGATAGCACGCCATCACCGGATACGGTGGGCTTATACCGAATTTACAGACGAACACGGGTTCATTACTCGGATCAAATGCCAAGCGTGGAAATGAGTCTTGAATTCCATATATGTCGCGACATGCATTCGTTGGCGCGGTGTAGCTGCGCAGCGCAGGAAGCGGTGAAGGCCCCTGACCAGCACCTTGATTGATGACGTCCGCCTCGTCGGTGATCCTTCCATTGACGAGTATTTTCTTGGTGTAGAAACACGATTTGGCGTCGAATGAATTCCGGCAGACGATAATCGGCTTGCCAGCGCTGAATGCTCTGTCCCAGCAGCTGAAGTAGGGTATGTTGTCGCCGCTGATTCCGAGTTGTGGAAATGAATCGTTGACACCGATTGCGGTTTGACAGGCATTGATCGGTGCAATCATAGAATATCCGTTCGACGGCTGTGCCGGAGGCGGTTGTCCGCTGCCTCCAGAATTCGGCGGCGGAGGTGGCGGTTGCTGTCCACCCGATTTGCCGTAAATGC